>JAKIUD010000008.1 GCA_021647765.1 Desulfuromusa sp.
GCGCCTTCATCGGGAAACCTATCGCGAAACTGATTTAGATTCATGGATATACCTCCTTGTGGAGCTATTATCCATCACAACAATGTCAGACTATGTCACATCCACCTTTGTTTGGTGGATAGAACCGAAAAATATAATAGAATTAAGCACCCGCAGGAGGAGCTATGCCAAAAAGTAGCGCATTATTTGCGGTCTGTTTTACCGCTGGCCTACTTGGAGCCCTTGCTAGCAGTCTATTTCTCTGGGGCTGTAATGAGTGGGGTGTAACAACCATACTTAATGTCAAAATGGCTCAGACTCTGGAGCTTCCAACGCTCTATCCACAAATGTTCATTGGTGGATTGTGGGGTTTAGCCTATTTTTTTACGGTTGGAATCCCCCGTCATCGCCGCTATTGGATTCGTAAAGGGCTCTGGTTCTCTCTGATCCCTTCTTTAACTGCCATCTTTTATCTCTATCCATATGTCTATAACAAAGGGATGGCGGGGTTCGACCTCGGAATGCTGGCTCCCGTATTGATTGTTACCACCAATTTGGTTTGGGGTTTATTTACCGGATTTTTTGCCCGCCTATTCTGGGGACGCTGAAGCGTGTTGAAACAATTCTACATTCTTTTAGCACTGTTCCTTCTCCCGATATCGGCTTCCCCGGCAGCCCAACTGACAGGACAAGTGACCTGGATTTATGATGGTGACACCCTGAAGGTTGAAAACGTTGGCAAAGTCCGCTTAATTGGCATCGACACACCGGAATCAAAAGCATCCCCAAGAGATCGCTTCTATACACAAAAGTTCCCGATCAGCAAAAAAAAGCTTCGTGATATTGCCAGCCAGGCCAAACAGTACAACATCCGTAATATTAAAGGAAAACAAGTCAGGCTGGAACTTGATCAAACCCACCGGGATAAATATGACCGACTCCTTGCCTATGTCTATTTACCTGATGGGAAGATGCTGAACCGGATATTACTCAATAAAGGGCTGGCGATTGTTTTTCGCCGCTATGATTTTCAGTATAAAAGAGATTTCCTCAAAATCGAAAAAAAAGCACGTAAAAACAAACGAGGGCTATGGAAACCCTAACCCCTGATTCAGAACTTGTTCTACCCCCTGTTTTGGAGTCTAAAAAAACATGGAAAAAATTACCTATCTGCAACAATTGATCGATCAGACTGTTCTTGGGATCAGCTTAAGCCGTTTTATCGCCGCCTTTGTTGTGCTGTTTGTTGCTTTAATCCTTAAACGGGTCATCGCCCATCTGTTTACAAAATCTTTTTTTAAAGCGGCAGCAAAAACTGCCAGTCCGATGGATGATATCCTATTGCAAAGTCTCAAAAAACCGGCAGAGTTGCTGGTTGTTGTCATTGGTTTCTATATCGGTCTGAAAATTCTGCAACTTCCCTCTGAACCAATGAATTTTGAACAACTGGGGAATAATGTGATCCAGATCCTGTTCACTTTCAATCTGGCCTGGTTCTGCTACAACATGGTCACATTGATAGAACACTGGCTGTTTCACTGGGCCAAACGTACCGAATCGACCCTTGATGACCACCTGATCCCATTTATTCGCAAAACATTGCGCGCATTTATTATTATTCTGGCAAGCATGTTTCTGGTTCAAAACCTCGGTTATTCTATCTCCGGTCTGCTGGCATCACTGGGGCTGGGTGGTCTCGCCGTCGCCTTGGCAGCAAAAGACAGCTTGTCAAATATTTTTGGTTCGATCATGATTCTTCTCGATCGACCTTTTACTATCGGAGACTGGGTCAAAGCGGGAGATATGGAAGGAGTTGTCGAAGAGATTGGCTTCCGCTCAACCCGCATCCGAACCTTTTCCAAAACCATGATCACTGTCCCCAACAGTGTTCTGATGAACATGTCGATTGACAATTTTAGCCGGATGCCAAAACGGCGCATCAAATTATCCGTCGGCATCACCTATGACACAAGCCCAATGCAAATGCGCCAGGCTGTTGCAGCAATCAAACAAATGCTTCGTGAACATCCAGCCATTCATCAGGATTTTTTCCTCGTCAATTTTACCGATTTCGGTACGTCATCCCTTGACATCATGGTCTACTGTTTCACCACCAGCACCGTTTGGGGAGAATATCTGGATGCACGGGAAGATGTCTGCCTGAAAATTATGGAAACACTGGAAGGACTCGGACTGGAGATTGCTTTCCCGAGCCAGACCCTTTATCTGCACGATATGGATCGGGAAAAACAGGAGACACGAGCAAATATATCAGTCTCTCAGGAACACTAACTGAAAAAGAGGTTGGTTACTGATTCTGTCCCGCAGTCAGATAGGCGTAGATGAGATCATCAAGGCTGGGCTCATTGGAAGCTTTTGGCTGGTTAAACCTATCGACAATTAGCTCCTCAACAATGGTCACCGGTTCTGGGGTGGGAGGATGTGTTGGAGAAGTTACTACTGACGAAGTTTCAGCCGCAGATTTGTTTGGAATGGGTTGATCTATTGACAGTTGCTCGGCTGGCTGTCCGACAGAACTCCCCAACGGAATACCAAGTTCAACAATACGGTCATCAAACTCCCCTTTGGTCAAACGCCGCAGCATCCCCTTATGCTGTTCTTTCGCCAATTCTTCAATGACATGGTCAAGTGCATCAACCTTGATAATATCAGCGTAACTGGTCTTTTGTGACGAAATGATGGTTCCAGCATGGTATAGCAGGGTCACCAGCTGCGGCCTCTTCAGCCCACCATCTTCTGTCTGGACATGAAAACTGACACCCCGGTAAGTGACATTGTGGTTAAATCCAACAATCATGACAGTTCCTCAAGTAAAAACTAACGTGTACCGTATCAGCCCAGAATAACGCAACGGTCATCCTCTATTTTCTCTGTTATCCGGGTAAATATCACCATTCTGCAGAAATAGTCCGATACTTAAACTATTAGCCAAAAATATTATTCCGATTTGTCAGGGACAGATCCACTCATTGGTGGTTTGCTGAAACTAAAATTGGCATAGATGGGCTGATCAATGCGAGCATGCCCTTTTAATGTCTCACGCACCTTTCCTTCAATCAGTATTTGCAGCTGACGAATATAAGGAAAGTTCTCATTCAGACTGTTAGCCAAGCTGTAAATCGACAGTAATTCAGTTAAACTGCCTCCTGGGTGGAAATCAACCAGATGCCTGGAGAAATTTACCCGAGCCAGATCATTCTCTACTTCAATATCAAGAATTTTTGTTTCCTTCGGCAAGACAGGAAGATTCCCCTGTTGTGACCCTTTAATCAGACCGTTCAAGAGACTTTGAATACAGTCCCGATCATCATCACAGCCGGGGATTTCAGCAGCTTCTGGAACCAGAAAAGATCCCGAGGGATCGACAAAGTAGAGCTGAATCTCCCGGTCAGGCAATTGCTCTGCAATAACAATCCGGACTTCCTCTCCAACCACCTCTGGCTGTTGAAAATACCAACCAACTCCATACCCGGCAAGAATTCCGACAACAACCAGTCCAAGCAAAACCAACAATGGTTTTTTCATGATATCCTCTTCAATCTATCTGTACCTGCTCAACTTGTACCAGATCGGCTCCAAGAAAGGTCTGCCCGACATGCTTAAAACGAGTCGGCACATCGGTAACAAAAAAGTTTCTAGACCCACCATGTTCTGGTCTTGCTAGACCTTGCTGATAAAAAAGCTGTTGGACTGATTTTGCTGTCTCTTCCGCTGAATCTACCATAGTAACACCAGTGCCGAGAACCTTCTCTAAAGTATTCCGTAACAATGGATAGTGGGTACAACCAAGAACCAGGGTATCAATCTGCGCTGATAATAACGGTCGTAGATATTCCACGGCGGTTAACCTGGCGATTTCGTGTCCAGCCCACCCCTCTTCAGCCAATGGGACAAATAAAGGGCAGGCGACAGACGTGATCTGCGCATCGGGTAATAAAGTATGAATGGCCTCGGGGTAACGATCGCTGTTGATTGTTCCGTCCGTACCAATAACCCCAATCCGCCGATTCAAGCTTTCTGCGGCACGCCGAGCACCCGGTTCTATCACCCCGATCACTGGCAATTGAAAACGCTCCCGTAATGCAGGCAAAGCAACCGCCGACGCCGTGTTACAGGCAACGACCAACAACTTCACCCCTTGAGCAACGAGAAACTCTGCCGCCTCCAGAGCATAGCGTCGAACCGTTGTAACACTTTTGGTTCCGTAAGGAACCCGCGCCGTATCACCAAGGTAAATCAGGTTTTCTCCCGGCAATAAATGGGCAATCTCTTTCAAAACCGTCAGGCCACCGACTCCAGAATCAAATATACCGATTGCTCGATGCCGCACAGAAACTCCTGTCATCTGATAAGACAAAATAAACTTTAAAATTGGCCTCAAAACCAAGGCAATCATCCTAGTTAAGACCCATAATAAAGTCAAGATTTACAGGCTTTTACCTCTTTCCCCTCAACCAACAATCTGCTACTATTCCGGTTATCTAAAAATACCTGAACCTGCTCGTCCGGTGGATCCGGTGAGGAGATGATATGAGTTGGGCTGATATTAAAAGTTACATGGATTACTTTCGCACTGATCAGGTTATGCAACAGCTACAAGACTGGAATATTAGTGAGCTGAGCACCAACCCCTGGTTTCTGGGAGGATCTGCTGTCATCATACTCTTCACCTATTTTATAGGCTGGAAAGCAATATCCGGGTTTCTTGTCGGCATCGGTGGCTTTGCTCTGATCGTATCATTGGCAGTTGGTAGAGGAACCGGAGTGGAAGGAATTGCAAGTGGCGGCCTCTGGATTCTGGTTGGCGGAGGGTCAGTCGCTGTGGCATTATTTATCTATCTTGTTTTTATCAAGTCAGAATAACAAATCCGATCAAGAACCTTCAATGCTATTATAACTCTGCTTACTGGAGACACCTATGAACAAACGTGACATCCTGCTTCTGCTGGGAGCTTTAGCCATTATTGTGATCCTTTGGATGGCACCAGAGGAAACGACTCATCCGGTACCAAAAGATGAGATTCACCTGAAATTTTACGATATCGTCAAAGCTGATGGAAAGAAAGCGGCGGAAAAATTCTGTGAAGATTGTCACAATGAAAATGACATCCCTTTTCCCGAAGACCATCCGCCTAAATTCCGTTGTTTGTTCTGTCACAAGATCAAACTCTGAGAGATTTTGTCTATCTCTATTAAAAGCCCCCGAACTCACAGGAAATTTGGGGGCTTTTAATCTGAATATTTCAGCCAATCATTTATTCGGCTTTTCTTCAGAGATGCAGGATGTGGTTAGATTAAATGTTGCCGGGCGGGGGCGCAACCCCGCGACCCTGGTTTTACTTTGGAACTGTATTCAGGCTGTCCCAGGCTCTTGCGGTACGAACCACCACATTTTCATGGCTCGTAAACTCTTGGGACAGCCCCCGATGGTGCTGGGGACAGTCCCGAGATTACTACAAAATTACTAAATTAGCACCACTCGTATATGTGCGCTGAATACGACCAAAACATTTCAGATCCCGCGAACCTGAACCTGATCGACATATTTTCCAGCCTGTTCTGCCAGCAGGTAAAGTTGCTGGGGTTGGTAAATATCAAAATTTTGCCATTCTTCTGCCATAGCGTGAAGTGGTACGTATTGCTGTAAAACCCAGAGGGGTGCCCCCCGCAACAACTCCCCGATCTCATCAATCTCAGCTTTTGCTACCAGATATGGAATACAGGTGGTACGAAACTCAACTTCCACAGTAGCTTGCTTAAGAATTTCCACCGTTTCACGCAATGCTTCAGTCGCAACGGGCATGGTATGAAGTTCATTGTAGCGACTGAGGCTGGTTTTCATATCAATTGCTAAGTAATCGACCAGATGTTGTTCCAGTAGAGAGCTAATAACCTTCGGTGCCAGCCCGTTACTGTCCAGTTTAACCTGTAGATTTCTCTCTTTCAGCAACGATAAAAATGCTGGCAGACCCGTATCGATGGTCGGTTCTCCGCCCGATATTACAACCCCATCGATAAAACCCTCACGCTTTTTCAGGTCTGCCAGCAACTCATCAAGAGGATAATCTGGATAGCTGTCAGGATCCAGAACCAACCCGGGATTATGGCAAAAAGGACAGGTCAGATTACAGCTTCCAGTAAACACCAGCGAAGCAACCCGTCCGGGAAAATCGAGCAAACTGGTTCCCTGAAAACCTTTGATCCGAATCGTTTTCAGTGCTTTTGCTCCTTGGTTACAACAACATATTCAGAACGCTCTTTAAACTCTTCCTTTTTGCCACGATTCCATTGCTGAACCGGGCGAAAAAACCCGCAGACACGTGAATAAACTTCCGTTTTTCCATCACATTTCGTTGCCATTGTGAACCTCCTCACTTTTCAGTTAGAGTGTCAGGGGACTGACCTTTGGTCTGTCCCCAGGTAATCGGGAGACGGATATAAATTCAGCCCCCGATTATCAATAAATGAACTAAGCTGCCTGCCCCTCCTGGTGGTGGGGACAGGAAAAATGTTCGCCCGCTATGTAACCATGTACCGGGCAAATCGTAAACGTTGGACTCAGAGTAAAATAGGGGAGATGAAAGTTTTCGGAAATCCGCTTAACCAATAGCCGCGCGCTGCGCCAATCCTCTAACCGCTCCCCTAGAAATCCGTGAAATACTGTGCCACCAGTATATAAGGTCTGCATTCCGTCCTGATGGGTTAAAGCCTCATAAATATCTTCCGTTATCCCGACCGGTAATTGAGTTGAATTCGTGTAATAAGGCTCTTCCTCCCCAGCACAAATAATATCGGGATAACTTTGCCGATCACGATTAGCGAGTCGGAAACTGGTTCCCTCTGCCGGAGTCGCCTCCAGATTATAGAGATGCCCAGTCTCTTCCTGAAAAGCCTCAAGCTGCTTGCGCATATACTCAAGAGTTTCCTGAGACAGAGCCTGCCCTGCTTCACTGTCTATGCCGCTGCCAAATAAATTAAGACAAGCTTCATGCATACCGATCAGACCAATGGTGGAAAAATGATTATCCCAGAAATTGCCACTTCGCTCCCGGATGGCAGACAGGTAAAACTTGCAATAGGGGTAAAGACCATCTGCGGTAAATCGCTCCAATTGTTTGCGCTTGATTTCCAGCGACTGAAACGCCAGCTTCATCAATTTGCTGATACAGACAAAGAACTCGCCCTTATCATTAGCAAGATAGGCCGCCCGTGGCAGGTTAATGGTGACAACGCCAATTGATCCGGTCATCGGATTGGAACCAAACAGTCCACCACCGCGCCGCCGCAGTTCACGATTGTCGAGGCGTAGCCGACAACACATGGAACGGGCATCTTCGGGATCCATAGCGGAATTAACAAAATTGCTGAAGTAAGGAATGCCATATTTCGCCGTCATCTCCCAGACCGGGCGGAGACGATCACTCTCCCAGTCCAGATCCTTGGTGATGTTGTAGGTTGGAATCGGAAAAGAAAAAATCCGCCCCGAAGAGTCACCCTGCATCATCACTTCACAAAAAGCCCGATTCAGCAGATCCATTTCAGACTGAAATTCGCCGTAGCAACGATCCATCAGTTCGCCGCCAATGACCACCGCCTCGTGAGCCATATTTGACGGCACCATCATATCCATCGTGATGTTGGTAAACGGCGTCTGGAATCCGACCCGGGTGGGGACATTCATATTGAAGACAAATTCCTGCAGTGACTGTAAGACCTCAGGATAACTGAGTTGATCGTAGGCGATGAAGGGTGCCAGTAAAGTATCAAAATTGGAAAAAGCCTGAGCACCAGCGGCTTCCCCCTGCAGGGTATAGAAAAAATTGACCGACTGTCCCAGGGCGGTACGGAAATGTTTCGGCGGAGCGCTTTGAACTTTACCGTAAGCCCCGGTAAAACCCTTCAGCAGCAGATCTTTCAGATCCCAGCCACAACAGTATACCGACAACATTCCCAGATCGTGGATATGGAATTCGCCGTCGCGATGGGCGTCGGCAATATCATCAGGATAGATTTTATTCAGCCAGTAGTTACTGGTAATGTTGGCGGCGATATGATTGTTGAGCCCCTGCAACGAGTAACCCATATTGGCGTTCTCGTTAACCCGCCAGTCTTCACGCACCAGGTAGGAATCGATTGATTCAATCGACTTGCGCATAAATTCGCGCGTCTGACGCAAATTTTCATGTTGTTTACGGTAGAGAATATAGGCTTTAGCTGTTTGCGCATGACCATTTTCGATGAGGATTTTTTCAACCAGATCCTGCACATTTTCAACGGTTGGAACCCGGCCATCCTTATAGAGAACAGAAAGGATTCCGTCAACCTGACGGGTGATATCAGCAACTTTCTCAAAATCATGACCACCGACAGATTGAACTGCCTTGATAATAGCTTGAGAGATTTTGTCTTCAACGTACGGAACCAGACGACCGTCACGCTTACGAATAAACTCTACCATTGCACCCCTCCTGCCTAGTGCACTGAGCACTCTCTGCACAGGAAAATGAAAATAATATCAACAAAAAGATCGAACTGTAACGTCGAAGACACTAACATAAGATTTCGAGTGACCCAAGACAAAATCACAATATCTAGTATCTTTTTTACCATTATAACACAATATGTTGTCAATCAACTGTGAATAACTTGTGGACATGAAGTGCTAAGTTTCAGCAATTACGCCAGCTTTTCGAATGAATCTTAAAGTGATTATTCAACCAACAGGCTGGATAAAAAAAGGGACAAATGGGGGAAGATTATTATCTGGAAAATTTACTTTCAAGCAATGCGGAAAAACAGACGGCAGTCGTTGCCCGTTTCAGTTTACCAATGTCTCGCTGTAAGTCATCATCGGGGATAAAGTTCAGGAGATCCTTTAGCTTCATTAATGCCTGACGTTCGCCACAGAATTTCACCAAATAGCGCGGCAGCAAGTCACTCAATAACTCAAACAGATCACTTCGCCGTTGCATCTCATCAACTTCGCCTGGCAACTCTCCGCGAATCCGCTGAAACAGCCAGGGATCAGCCAACGCACCCCGACCAAGCATCAACCCGACGACCTCAGTTTCCTGCAACAACCGCTGTCCGGTTGCGGCACTGTTGATATCACCGTTTGCAATAATTGGAAGATTGGTTCGACTGGCAGCTTCGGCGGTTAAATCATGATCGGCCCAGCCGGAATACTGTTGCATCACCGTTCGTGGATGGAGGATCAGATAATCGATACCGGAGTCCCGGTAAACTGGCAACAGCTCAAACAGCTGCTGGGGGTCATTGTATCCAGCTCGACACTTGATCGAAAAACTCCCCCGAATCGATCGCCGCAGAGCAATTAATAATTCAGTCAGTTTTTTTGGTTCATTGAGCAGCTCACCACCAGTTGCCCCGGTCGTCATCCGGCCATAAGGACAACCAAGATTCAGATTCAGATGATGGCAGCCAGCGTCCTGAACCTGCTTTGCCGCCTCTGCCAAAGCCAAGGCATTGTTTCCAATCAATTGTACAACCAGTGGAGTAGCAGAGCTGTGAGCCGCGATCTCGGTCAGTTCAGCCCGAGCAATCCGTTTTCTGGATTGAGTGTGCACCCGCACAAACTCAGTGAAAACGATATCTGGCCGATATCGTTCTACATAGCAAGCACGCAGAACATCATTGGTCAACCCCTGCATCGGCGCCAGCATCAACGGGGTTGATCCCTCAGACCAGGGGAGAGATGTCATTGGTTGTCTCGGGGGATGAATGGACGCAACAGTTCTTCAAGACCATTGACCTTGATTTCGTAAATCTCCAGCAATTGTCGCCCTAGAAACCCACTTGGAAGGTGATGAGCAACCAGCCAAACAACATAGGGCTCCGGCAGATCAACCAGGAACCTTCCAGCATATTTACCATAAGGCATTCGTGCCGCAGCGAGTTGCCGTAATTGGTGTGGATCGGGACAAACCGTTTCAGCCATTTTTCCCCGGTCGTTCTTAAATCAGTAAACACCAAAATCATTTTGTATCATAAAGACAAATAATTACTCAGAATGGCGCTAGTTTAACCAGTATTGCAGCAAACTTGGGACTGTCCCCATGCGGGGACAGTCCCGTTTTTGCGGGAAATTTCCTTGAACTTGCGCCATTCATGATTATTCCATGACAACCGGATAGAAAAAAAACATCCCAATTCATAATAAAATCACTGCATAATAATGTGTATTATTTAAACTTCTGCCTTATTATGAATTTTTGCTGCGCTTGCTTGAAAGATTGCTCATATCTCACTGGTTACTTTTCCCGCTCATGGGACTACAGGATAGATGAACTGTTGATTTTTCTGTGATGAGAGAAAACATATTCCCGGTTAAATAATAATATTTACCGGGAATATCACTAACAATGACGAGAACCGAAAACTACTTAACGTGACAGCGATTACAATTCTTTTTTGCTGCAAAGGCTTTGATCCCATTGTGGCATTTACCACAGAGTTCACCCGCGTAAATTTTATCCATTTTAATTTCGACAGTTCCCTTCTTCATCTTGGGAAACATCTCCTTATTATGACAATCCTTACATTTAAAACCGGCATCCTTATGGATCTTTCCAGAAAACGTAACCACCCCCTTCGGAGAGTTATCAAACGTCAGAGTTTTCTTTGAAGGAACTGCCATGACAACAGTTGCAGCACAAAAGACTAATATTGACAGAAATAGCGTAATTTTTTTCATTTGAAGGATCCTTATTTGTGAGAGAAGTATTTGTGATAGCAGTTAGAAGACGAACTGGAGCATAAGCCAAACAAGCTACTGCCGTCAACAAAGTTAGTGAAACCCAGATGCACGCCCAATTTAACCTATTACTCTGTACATTTTAACAGAGCGTAGCGAAAATCTCGGGGGCTTGCCCCCGTGCTGGATAGTGTAGACTGGGCTTGTCCCAGTCTGTATTATTCAGGACATGGAACTTCAGAGAAATACGCATCATGTTTTTAGGTTAATGTATCATTTTGTGTGGATACCTAAGTATCGGCACAAAGTATTTTCGGATCCTTGTCGCGAGGTGATGAAAACAATTATTCATAAAATTGGTTTTGATTACGATATTGATATTGTTGAATTGGAAATACCTGAAGATCATATTCATATGGTCGTCAGAAGTGAGCCGAAAATATCACCAAGTCAGATTATGCAGGTGGTAAAAAGCATTTCAGCTCGCGAGTTTTTCAAAATATTTCCAGATGTCAAAAAACGATATTTCTGGGGCGGTAAACTCTGGACTCAAAGTTATTACGTTGAAACAATTGGAGATGCGACAGAAGAAAATATTTGTAAGTACGTGCAAAACCAATTGGTCGAATTAGATAAAAAGGAAGTCCACGGAAAGCAACTGGAGCTGTTTTAGGATTTTGCCTTTAAAACTCTGTCGCTTGCGGCCGAGTTTTTTATACCTTCGTAAAGTTGCGTAGGGATTATGCGTGTCAACAAGGCGTGATTTTCGCTGCATAGCCAGAGCTATACAACAGAAGTCGCAACGCAGTTGACGCGTAAAAGAACAAGCAAGGCACGAAGAGTTAAGGTGTACAGAGTACTACTCTTCTCCGCTATCTTTCAATCTTCTCCAGCCCTCCCATGTAGGGCTTCAACACTTCTGGGATCAGAACCGAACCATCTTCCTGCTGATAATTTTCCAGAATCGCCAGAAGGGTTCGCCCAACTGCCAGACCTGAGCCATTCAGAGTATGTAGCAATTCAGGTTTTTTGGCTCCTTCGCGGCGGAAACGGATCGATGCTCGTCGCGCTTGAAAATCACGGAAAGTAGAACAAGAAGAAATTTCCCGATAACATCCCTGCCCCGGCAACCAGACTTCAATATCAAAGGTTCTAGCTGCGGAGAAACCAATATCCCCAGTACAGAGATCGACGACCCGATAGGGCAGACCTAACAGTTGAAGAACCTTTTCGGCATTTTGCAACAACGATTCAAGTTCAGCGTCTGAATCTTCTGGACGGGTGAACTTGACCATCTCAACTTTGTTGAACTGATGCTGCCGGATCAAACCACGGGTGTCCTTCCCGTGGGAACCAGCTTCTTTGCGGAAACACGGGGTGTAAGCCGTGTAGCAGAGAGGTAAATCCTTTTCGGCAAGAATTTCATCTCGATGAATATTGGTGACCGGAACTTCTGCCGTTGGAATCAGAAACAGATCCATCCCTTCGGTATGGAAAAGATCATCCTCAAATTTTGGTAGTTGACCCGTCCCTGTCATTGAAGCGCGATTGACCAGAAAAGGGGGAAGTGTTTCGGTATAACCATGTTCGACAGTATGCAAATCAAGCATAAAGTTAATCAACGCCCGTTCCAGCCGGGCTCCAGCGCCAAAATAAACACAAAAACGCGCCCCGGAAAGCTTACTGGCTCTCGTAAAATCAAGGATTCCCAGATCTTCACCGATATCCCAATGCGCCTTGGGAGTAAAATCCAAAGCGGGTTTCTCACCCCAGATACGAATTTCGATGTTATCATCCTCTGAAGCACCAACCGGACACTGCTCATGCGGGATATTCGGCACCCCCATCAGCAGTTCATTGAGCTGATCCGCTACTTCTCGCAGCTTGTCATCTAGTAATTTAACTTGCGCAGAAACGTCCTTCATCCGGGAAATTTCACCCAGAACCTGACTTTTATCTTTGGTTCTTCCTATCAGTGCCGAGACTTTATTTTTCTCCGCTTTGAGAAGCTCCACTTCGTTGAGCAGTTCACGACGTTGTTGATCCAACGTTTGAAAACCAGAAAGATCAACCTTGCCAGCACGGGTGGAAAGAGCTTTTTCAGCTGTTGCAAAATTTTCACGTAAGTATTTAATATCGAGCATGATTTACTCCTTAAAACACCAAAATTCAATCGGAGAAAGTTGATAACATGTCTTCTCCGAAGGGTCAAGAATGATGGCGTCGCAAAAAGTCCACCCTACGGCGTTGCAGCGGTTTTTCAAGACCTTGACATACCATATGTATGCTTTCGCCCTTAAAAAGCCACTACGCCTTGTAGGTCGAAATTTTTGCTTAGCCATCTCATCTTTTTTTGGCGAACCTATCAAAGATAGGTAGCTTGAGTATTTCAGAGAAATTCACAGGGTGAGAGAGGTATGATAGCTGCAAGGCGCAACACAGATTTTAGCCACAGGCGTAGCGATAGCTACGTCGAGGACAAAAATCAGGGCTGTAACGCTGCAGATGCCGTGCAGCTCTCACCCCTTCTTACCATTAACCCACCATTCGTGATCATCGTCAAACCACCACTTCGACGAGTCGGTTTCCCAGATCGTCTCTGCCAGTTGCTTGGCAATCTCAGTTTTCAAACGCAGCTTGGAAAACGGATACCACTCATCAGCATTACTATTCCCCAGATCCTTATACTCTTTTAACGATAGAACCATCTCCAATTGATCTGCATCGTGGGCAAGCAGTGCTTCGTGGGTCTCTCTGGCATTAAATTCCTGCAGGGTACTACGATAATCATCTCCGAAAGGTAACTGACGAGCCAAATCTTCCACCGCCCTTTCCTCATCAGCCTTGACATACTTTTTATTGACGTAATTCAAATCCCCGATCCGCGCTTCGGGGATATCGTGAAACAAACACAATTGCAATACCCGACCAACATCTGCCCTACCATCCATTTGCGCCAGAGTATAACCAATCATTGCGGTACGAAAGCTATGCTCCGCCACCGACTCAGCCCCGGAGCCAAGAAACTGAAACCCGGTGCGAGGGGTACGCTTGAGCATACCGACTTCAAACAGAAAGTTAGCTAGATTTTTCATATATTTTACTCCAAACTTGCATAATGACTGTGTTTCCCCCTCATCCGACCTTCGGCCACCTTCTCCCTCAGGGAGAAGGGCTATCGACAGGCCAAAACATCAGCTATGCCAGACGAAAAACACACCCGTCAGAATCAGTACAGTCGAAGCCATGCGAATCCGACCAAAAGATTCACCAAGAAACAACAACCCGATCAATACACCAATCAACAGACTGACCTGACGGACAGGAAGTGCATAACTGACTGGAGATAGTTGCAACCCGAAGCGAAAGGTAAGAAACGATGTCAACATGACGGGTCCTGACCAGAGAACCAACTTTGGATTTTTTCGCCACTCTTCTCGCACCCGGCTCCGGTAACAAGGCCGCAACAAATTTAGCGACATAAAACTGAACATAAAAAAAACCATCGCATAGGTAAACTGGTAGGCAGAATAACTATCAACACCGGTCTTATCAATGACAGCACCAATCGAATAAATAAACCCTGCCAGCAGTGCTGCTTGCACCGACCGGTTGCCTAGCTGGGCAAATGGCCGTAGAATATCATCAACAGAGAGTCCCCGTAGTTGGATACAGTAAGCACCAAAGGCAATCAACATAATCCCGGCAACCCCAACCAGACTCAATTGTTCTCCGAGGAAAAGGACTCCCCAAATCGGTACGTAAAGCATCGCCGTCTGTGCCAGGGGATAGGTCACCGACAGATCTCCATCACGATAAGCGAACCCCCCCAGCCAATGGTAAAAAACAAAACAAATGGCTGCAGTCGCAGCAAGAAGCAATAATCGCGGGGTCAATGTTGGAAATAATCCCAATCCAAGAGACAACAACGTCATCATGCTCCAGGAAGAGAGAAACATCCACCAGATAAACACAACTTTATCATGACTCTGTTTTACCAGCAGATTCCACATTGCATGCATCAAAGCAGAAAAAATAATCAGTACCAGGGCAACAGTTTCCATGGCGGATATCTTAGCCGATGGCTATCGGGAAAGAAAGTCGCTTTACAGTCAGAGAGAAGACGCTATCCTTGAGATTAAACAAAAAACAAACTTTAGGATGAAAGGGATCTACATATGATTAATTATCGCATTGAACGGGATTCGCTGGGGGAGATGCATGTTCCTGAAGAGGCTCTCTATGGTGCTCAAACCGCCAGAGCCATTGACAACTTTCCTATTTCTGGAATTCCACTCCCCCGCCCCATGTTGCGTGCCCTCGGGTTGATTAAAAAACATGCGGCTCGGACAAATCAAAACCTTGGGCTGCTTTCTGCGGAAACCGCCGAAGCAATCAGTCGAGCAGCAGAAGAAGTGGTTGAAGGAAAACTGGACGATCAATTTCCAGTTGATATTTTCCAGACCGGTTCAGGCACCAGCAGTAATATGAATACCAATGAGGTTATTGCTAACCGCGCTGCCCGCCTGCTTGGACAACCACTTGGGAGCAAATCCATTCACCCCAATGATCATGTCAACCTTGGCCAATCAAGCAATGATGTTTTCCCCAGTGCCATGTATATTGCCAGTAGCGAACAACTACAGCACAATTTACTCCCAGCATTGGAACAATTGTTACAGCAACTCGCTGCAAAATCCGAGGAGTTCAAAGATGTTCTGAAAATTGGCCGAACCCACCTGCAGGATGCAACTCCGATTAAACTGGGGCAGGTATTTTCTGGTTACGCAAGACAAGTCGAACTCGCCCACGAACGTCTTTCTATCAACTCCAGCGGTCTCTATGAATTACCACTCGGCGGAACAGCTGTCGGAACCGGGATCAACACCCATCCCGATTTTGCGGCTGGAACAATAGCTGCAATTGCCAATGAAACCGCTCTCCCCTTCCGCGAAGCGAGTAATCATTTTGAAGCTCAGGGAGCAAAAGATGCGCTGATTGCAACCAGTGGTAGTTTGAAAGGCTGTGCCATCAGTTTGTTCAAAATTACCAACGATATTCGCTTTCTGGCCAGCGGGCCTCGCTGTGGCATCGGTGAATTAATCCTTCCTGCCGTACAACCGGGAAGTTCAATCATGCCGGGCAAAATCAATCCGGTTATGGCCGAATCACTGATGCAAGTTTGCGCCCAGGTCATTGGCAATGATGCGACTGTTGCTCTCTGCGGACTATCCGGAAATTTCGAACTCAATGTGATGATGCCGGTGATGGGCTACAATATCCTACAGAGCATCGAACTCCTCAGTCATGGGATTAAAGCCTTTGGTGAAAAATGCTTAGAAGGGCTTCAAGCTGATGAAAAACGCTGTGCTGACCTATTGGAACAGAGTCTGGCACTGGTCACTGCTCTGGTTCCTGAAATTGGTTATGATCGAGCTACTGATCTGGCCAAACAGGCACATAAAACCGGAAAAACTTTACGGGAGCTGGCCTTGGAGGATGGAGTCGATGCGGAGAGGCTGGACAAACTTCTCGATCCCGCTTCAATGACTGAACCGAAAAGTTAAAACGGGGAATATTTTGGTCTTCATTACCCCCCTGCTTCGCTTCGTTCAGCTTCCCCCCTGTGCAATAGGGGGGATTGAGAGGGGTTGTTTATTTCAAGTTGAGCCTACAACAACGCCTGCAAAATCCCTTCGCCCAGCACCTTCCGCTGCCAGTTTTTCAGTAGGTCAATAGTATCAAAATCAGCAGTTGTCCGTGGATGCTTACGTGCCAGATCTTCCAACAGAGCATTATTGATCAGCACCCCCGGATCCAATTCGAGATCAGCAGCGACCTGTTTACGCCACTCCTTCAATCGAATGACTCGCTTCTCCACTTGCGGATCTTTGACCCGGCGCTCTGCCCGTGGATAAACAGGCAACTCCGCCTCTGTGAGATCAAGTGCCGGAGCAACTGCAGCCAGGATTTTTTTCCCATAACGGTCAGTCAACCGTGACGACAGTCCGTTGATTCTAGTCAACTGATCATCCCCCTGCGGCATTTCACTGGCCAGCGTCAATAGGGTCTTGTTAGCAAGAACCATATACAACGGACAGTTCCGCCGCTGAGCTTCAGCATCGCGCCAATGCAGCAAATTTTCCAGCACCGCAAGTTGGCGGCGACCAAGAGTTCCTGCCCCTTTAAAACGGAGGAACATAGCCCCTTGACGAACAATAAATCGCACCTTTTCCAGCAGGACACACTCCTCCTGCACCCATTCCAGACGCCCCTTTTCTATTAATTGCGCTTCAAGATTCTCAACCAACTCATGCAGATAACTGGTATCTTCAGCTGCATAACGAATCATCGGTTCAGAAAGCGGGCGCTTTGACCAATCAGCCCGTTGATACTGTTTATCCAGCTCAACCCCAAAATATTTACGCAATACATCGGCCAAGCCAAAACGCTCTTCGCCGAGGAATTGGCAGGAGATCATGGTATCGAACAGGCCATTTATCTCAATGTCAAAATCACGAGCCAGACAACGGATATCATAATCAGCAGCATGAAAAATTTTGCGGATCTGCGAGTTCGCCAACACCGGTTTCAATAAGCTCAAGTCGGCACCGACCAGAGGGTCAATCAAAACTGTGGAGTCTGGAGTAGAAAATTGTAACAGGCAAACCTGTTCCTGATAATTATGCATCGAGTCAGCTTCCAGATCGACAGCAATCACCGGATACTTTTCCAGCTCTGCGGCAAACCCTTTGATCTGTTCGGTCGTAGTTAAAATTGGCGGTAAAGACATACTATTCTCCTATCAGCATTGCCAGAACTTTTTTATGAGCACCGTGCAAAGCGATTTTTTGCAGTTGTTCGAGGGAAAACCAGCTATTTTCACCTTCAGCAATTCGGGGCAGATCCTCAATTTCAATCCGGTAAATGTTGGTCTGCAATCGGAAATGGCTGTAAACATGTTGAATCTGACCAATATTTTCAGCCACGCCTCTCAATCCAAAATCATCGTACAATAAAGAGAGTTTTACTGCCGGATTTTCACCATCAGATAAACTGATCGTCGGGAACTCCCACAATCCGCCAAGAAAACCTTCCGCGATCCGCCGCCGCACCAGACATCGTCCCTGAAGATTGATCAATAGGGTCACTTCGTTGCGAGTTGGAATCTTTTTTGCGACCTGTTTCAGTGGCAACTGATTTTCCAGCTTCAACATTTTTGCCTGACACAGATCAATCCACGGACAATCATCGCAAGGGGGTTTACGGGGAAGACAAACCATTGCACCGAGATCCATGATTGCCTGAGTGTAATCGTGAACATGTTCAGCCGGAGTCAGCTGTTCGGACCAAGACCAAAGTTTCTTTTCAGCTGAGGCCGAACGGGGTGGTTCCTCCAGAGCGAACAACCGACACAACACCCGCCGCACATTACCATCCAGAATCGAAGCCTGCCGGTCAAATGCCAGCGCCGAAATGGCTCCGGCAGTCGAGCGTCCCACCCCCGGAAGTTGTTGCAACTGATCAACCTCCGCAGGAAAAGAACCGTCAAATTGAGCAACGATCATTTGTGCTGCAGCATGGAGATTTCTGGCGCGTGAGTAATAACCCAATCCGGCCCAAAGGTCGATAACATCCTCCAATGGTGCTGAGGCCAAAGCGTCAACGGTCGAAAACTTTTCAAGAAACCGCTGATAATAACCGATAACTGCCGCTACCGTGGTCTGCTGCAACATGATTTCCGAAAGCCAAATCCGGTAGGGGTCACGGTTATTCCGCCACGGCAGATCACGCCCGGCATGACCATACCAGGCCAATAGCCGCGTCACCAAATCAGCACAAGAAAATGGCAGGCTGCTAGCCAAGAGATTGCAAAACCTTGAGAGTTTTTTCCATCTCCTCACGGGTTCCAATCGAAATACGGATCCCGTGGGCAAGTAGCGGATCAGAAAAATAGCGCACTAAAATTTTCTCACTCAACAAGGCTTGATAAACCCTTTTGCCATCATGATCGGAACCTTCAGCAAAGATATAATTCGTTTTCGAAGGGTTCACCCGATAACCGAGCTGGCGGAGTTCAGCACTGAACCAGTCACGGGTTGAACAGATCCGGGACACTGTCGAGCGAAGATAATCCTGATCTTGCAATGCAGCCACAGCCGCCACCAGAGCCAGTCGATCCAGATGGTAGTGATCACGAATTTTATCGAGAGCTGTAATCACCTCAGGATGAGCCACCGCCAGCCCCAACCGCATCCCCGCCAGAGAATAACTTTTAGAGAACGTCCTGGTCACAACGATATTTTTATACTTTTTCACCAGCTCCAGAGCCGTCGTGTCGGTGAAATCGACATAAGCTTCGTCAACCACTAGAATGCCGTCACAGCGCTGCGCCAGAGACTCGATATAATCATTGGTAAAACCAAAGCCGAGCGGAGCATTGGGGCTGGTGAGGAAGAAAATCTTCCCTGCATAACACTCCAGGAAATCAGCAATCCGAAAGTTCTCGGTCAAGCCAAAAGTACGAATTTTCGCTCCCTGAATCTCTGCTAGGGTCGCATAGTAGGAATATGAAGGATGGATGTAGGCAATCTCTTCACCCGGATCAACAAAAGCACGGATCAAATTATTGAGCAATTCATCCGAACCATTTGCCATAATCACCCAGGAGGGATCAACGCCGTACAGCTCGGCGGCAACCTGCCGTGCCTCCTTGCTGGCCGCATCGGGATATTTGCGCAAGTTCGCACCATCACTCCCCAACTCCGTCAAAATCGCGTCAACCACTTTGGGTGACGGGGGATAGGGATTCTCGTTAGTATTCAGCTTGATCCAACCCGGTCCGTCGGGCTGAAAACCAGGAACATAGCCATCCATTTCAGTAATGTTTTTTCTTAAAGGAAGCGACATCAATACTCCTCCAGAACCTGATATTCAGTCGTCCGTCGAGCAGGGACAAATCCAGCCCCGCGCACTAATTCGACAATATCAGCCTGTGACATGCGGAACGCACATCCGGCAGCGGCAACGACATTTTCTTCGAGCATGGTTCCACCCAAATCGTTGCCACCAAAATATAGGGCAACCTGGGCCATCAGTGCCCCTTGGGTAACCCAACTGGCCTGAATATTATCTATGTTATCAAGAACAATCCGTGAGACGGCCAGAACCTTGAGATATTCGATTCCAGTCGAGGCGGTTCCGCCAAGTTCGGTATTATCCGGCTGATACGACCAGGGGATAAATGCTGTGAAGCCACCGGTCCGCTCCTGAATCTCACGAATCCGAAACAGGTGTTCAATAATATCAGCCGGTTTTTCGGTACTGCCGAACATCATGGTCGCGGTGGTGCGCATTCCGAGATGATGGGCTTCTTCCATCACCCACGCCCATTTTTTCCAACCAATTTTATTGGGCGAGATAGTTTTCCGTACCTCATCCACCAGAATTTCCGCACCGCCACCGGGAACCGATGCCAGACCTGCCCGATGCAGCCGTTGCAAACACTCTTCCATGGTCAAATCAGATAGATCGGCAATCTGAATCACCTCTGCCGGTGATAATGAATGAATCTGCACTTGGGGAAATTTTTCTCTCAACTGGCGAAACAGCTCTTCGAACCACTCGATTTTCAGGGTGGGATGGATTCCCCCCTGCATCAACAGCTGTGTCCCATCATGGTCGGCGAGTTCCTGAACTTTGGCAAAAATCTCATCATAATCAAGCAGATAAGCATCCTTAGCATCAGCGGAGCGGTAAAAAGCACAGAATTTGCACTGTGATTCACAGATATTTGAGTAGTTGACATTGCGATCAACGACAAATGTGACCCGATTCTCCGGATGTTTTTGGCGGCGGATATTATCAGCCAACCAGCCAGTTTTCAGCAGATCGGCTTCGATTAATAACCAGAGAGCTTCCTCCCGATTGATCGCTTGTGCCAAATTTATTTTTTTCTCTATTTGCTCAAATGTCATTATCAGAAGACCTTCAAAACTCTCTTTTCCCTCTCCCTGAGGGAGAGGGCCAGGGTGAGGGGAAAACCAAGAACACAAAACACTTCCCCCTCATCCGACCTTCGGTCACCTTCTCCCCCTAGGAGAAGGATCAACTCAATACACCTTCAATTCACGGTACAGAGTATCCCGCTCGACCGGGATTTTTCCGGCCACACGAATCAAATTGATAATTCGATCTTTACCCAGTTCCTGGGGGGAATCGGCACCGGCATCGTGGCCAATCTGTTCCTCAATCACCGTCCCATCCAGATCGTTGACCCCAAAACAGAGCGAGGTCTGGGCAATTTTCATCCCCAACATCACCCAGTAAGCTTTGACATGTTGAAAATTATCCAGATAGATCCGGCTGATCGCCAGGGTTTTCAGGGCATCAACCCCTCCGACCCCTTTGGCACCGGGAACCCGGGTATTATCAGGTTGGAATGCCAACGGAATAAAACTCTGGAAGCCACCAGTGCAATCCTGCAGATCCCGCAATCGTGACATATGATCGACCCGATCAGCATAATTTTCCAGATGGCCGAATAACATCGTCGCGTTACTTTTTAATCCGGCATTGTGCACCTGCTCAATCACTTCGAGCCAACGCTCCCCCGATATTTTCTCAGGACAGATTTTATCCCGCACCTCTTTGGCAAAAATTTCGGCACCTCCGCCCGGCATTGAACCTAGTCCAGCCTCCTGTAAGGCATGGATCACCTCAAGTGTTGTTGTTTTGCTGATGCGGGCAAAGTAGTCAATTTCTACTGCAGTAAAAGCTTTGACATGTAATTGCGGCGAAACCGCTTTGATGGCGCGGATCATGTCGAGATAAAATTCAAACGGCAGGCGGGGGTGGAGACCACCTACCGAATGGATTTCCGTTGCGCCGGCAGCAACTGCCTCCTCCGCCTTTTTCCGGATTTCACCGAGTGCCAGAGTGTAGCCGTCAACTTCCCCCTCCAGCTTGGAAAAGGCACAAAAGGTACACTGATTGACGCAAATATTGGTGTAGTTGATATGGCGATTGACGTTAAAAAACACCCGATCACCATTCTTGCGGTGATTAACTTCTGCAGCCAGTTCACCAATTGCCAGCAGGTCATTTGACTCAAACAGTGCCAAGGCCTCGGTATCGCTGATGCGTTGATTGTTCTCTATTTTTTTCTTTAATTCCTGAAACAGGTCAGTCATATTGGTTCCTGTCATCCCTATTTTTCAACTCCCCAGCGGTTGAACAGCTGATGTTCAACACCAAGGTTATCCAAAATTTTTCCAACAACAAAATTAACCAGTTCCGCAACTGATTCTGGCTGCTGATAAAATCCCGGCATCGCCGGTAATATCTGCGCTCCAGCTTTAGAGAGCCGCAACAGATTTTCCAGATGAATCTGATTGAACGGGGTTTCACGCGGCACCAGCAATAACTTTTTACTCTCTTTCAATGCCACATCGGCAACCCGTTCCAATAAATTATCCGACAAACCGGCGGCAATCCGACCCACCGTCCCCATGGAGCAGGGGCAGATAACCACACCATCTGGTGCACTCGACCCACTGGCAACCGGGACAAAAAAATCGTTCAGTCCATAATGTGATAATTTGTTACCCGCGTTGAAATACCCTTTAAGTTGCTGTAAACATTCTTGTGGCTTTTCCGAAACTTCCAAGTCAGTTTCAAAAGTCAGTACCTGTCGACCGGCATTGGTCAACAAAACCGTCACCTGCATTTCAGTACGCAACAGCTCTTCAATCAGGCGCAAGCCGTAGATGGATCCAGATGCCCCGGTTATGCCAACAACAATATTTTTCATAATGAGTCAAAACCTTTTTTGCCACCATTGTTTGAGAATTATTTTCAAACCAGCGCATCAACCAGAGTAAACACAAAAATTGTCACACTGATATAGCCGTTCATATTAAAGAAAGCTGCGTCCAGTTTCGAAAGATCATCCGGTTTAACCAGCAGATGTTCATAAACCAACAATCCAGCCACCACAACAACTCCGCTAAAATAAATCCAGCCCAAGCCACTTCCCGGCAATACCAAGAACAGGAACAACAGCATCAGCCCGTGAAAAATCCGCACCAGCAGAAACGATTTTTCTTTTCCCAGCTTCGATGGTACCGAATGCAGTCCATGTTCCACATCATAATCGTAATCTTGCAGCGCATAAAAGATATCAAAACCGGACACCCAGAACAGGACGGCAATTCCAAGGGAGATTACCGACCAACCAAGATCTCCGCGTAAAGCTACCCAGGCACCAATTGGTGCGGCAGCAAGACATATCCCTAAAACGACATGAGCCAAATGGGTAAAACGTTTACAATATGCGTAGAGAACAAAGAATCCAACGACAACCGGTGCTAACTTCAAACAGAGTGGATTCAGCATCCAGGCAGAAAAAAAGAAAACAACTAAAGCTATTAAAATAAACAGGCTCGCTTCCGGGATTGACACTTTCCCGGCAGGGATATGTCGATCAGCTGTCCGCGGGTTACCGGCATCAATTTTTGCATCGATTAAGCGATTTAAGCCCATTGCTGCGGTTCGTGCCCCCACCATTGCCATACAAATCCAGAACACCTGCCCAACTCCGGGAGGTTTTCCACTTGCCAGAGCTGCCAGAACCACCCCCATCAAGGCAAACGGAAAGGCAAAAATTGTGTGGGAGAATTTGATCATCTCCAGCAGAGATTTGAATTTATCCCAAGCTTGTTTTTTGTCCATCGTGCCGACTTTCTTTTTATTAACAAAATAATGAAGCGGATAATTTACACCCTGAGAAGTTGCGGAACAAGGTCTTTCAACCATTTGTTTCCGGCAACAGCTCTGCTATGATCACTTCCATGCCCGAACTTTTAACCGAATATGGCCTGCTGTCACTCTTTTTGATCAGTTTCTGTGCCTCAACCCTGTTACCGTTAGGATCAGAATGGTTCTTGGTTGTCCTGCTGTTGCAAGGTAGCAACCCGGTTACAGCGGTTATTGTTGCCACCCTCGGCAATTCGCTTGGATCCGGAACCAACTATCTGATCGGTTATTATGGCGGCGATTGGTTGACGGAAAAACTGCTTCGAATCGATAAAAAACAGCAGCAGCGGGCTGAATCATGGTTTAACCGCTATGGGAGCTGGTCTCTACTCCTGGCATGGTTACCAATTGTCGGGGATCCGCTCTGTCTGGTCAGCGGGATGCTTAGAACGCCGCTTATCCGCTTTTCCCTGCTGGTAACGACTGGTAAGGGATTGCGCTATTCATTTCTGACTTTATTGACCCTGCAGGGTGCAGAAATACTCACTTATTCTGGAACAATTTGATGCTTTACACTCCGGCATTTGCCGCCCTTTTTCTGGCAAACTTATTACTGGTTGCAAGCTTTGCTTCCTTTTTCCTTTTCCCTCTATTTATCACCGGGCACGGTGGTACCAACCAGGATATTGGTATCATCATGGGTATATTTGCGCTGGCTTCTGCGCTCTCCCGTCCCTGGATTTCCGAAATGATCGACCGGATTGGTCGCAAGCGCAGCTTTACGATTGGCTGTACCATAATGACAATTATGCCTTTGACCTATCTGCTGCTGCAAGGGTCGCTCTCCGATTATTACCTCACACTGCTTCTCATCCGCATTATTCATGGTATTGGACTGGCAATTTGCTTTACCTCCATATTCACGTTTATTGTCGATCTCATTCCGGTTAACCGGCTAAACGAGGGAATCGGGATGTTTGGCACCTCCGGCTTGATCGGTATGGCACTCGGGCCGATGATTGCTGAACCCATATTGCACAACTTTGGCTTTTCCACTTTCTTCCTCACCTCTGCCGGGTTTTCTGCAACGGCCTTGCTCCTGCAACTACCGGTTAAGGATCAGCACCACCTACAACCACCAGTTCGGTCAGATTCTCCCTCTTTTTTTGCCCTATTAAAAACCCGTAAACAACTCATCTGTGGTGGCTTGGCGCTACTATTTGGCTTTGGCCTCGCTGCAACTGGAAGCTTTATCGCTCCGTTTGCTCAAGCACGGGAACTCAGTTACATATCGCTCTACTATGTCGCTTATTCCTGTGCGGCAGTCGGCGTCCGTTTTATAGCCGGAAAGATGGCTGATCGAGTCGGTGAAAATCAGATAATTCCCTGGGGACTGGCTCTTGCTGCGGGAGGATTACTTCTCGTTCCACTGGTTCAGGGTAATTTGTTCTTGCTTACCGTCGGATTCATCTTTGGAATTGGTCATGGTCTGTTGTTTCCCGCTTTGAATGCTATGGCTGTGCGCGATGAACCGTATGCGGTACGTGGTAAGGTGACAGGGATTTTTACCGGCGGGATTGACACCGGGGTCTTTTGCGGAGCCTTGATTCTGGGAGTGGTCGGTGAGATTGCAGGGTTTACCACCCTCTTTATCTGTGCCGGACTTATTGTTCTGAGCGGACTTTGGTTGTTTCGTTTGCGGGTAAAAGTAAAAGACCCTGTAGATTGCCAAAAATTCAACAAATAATCAAAAGATGCTACACTGTTTCACAGAGTTTGAACAAATCAACCTGCTTCAAATCCATGAGAAACAACAACCTTAAACAAGGGAACAAATAACATGGAAAAATCTTTACTCGATACCCACCACAAAGCATTAACCCTCAACCGGGATAGAAGAGCTTACGGAACGATTGCAGAAATTGGCGCAGGTCAGGAAACTGCGCGCTGGTTTTTTAAGGTTGGTAGTGCGGCAGGTTCAATTGCGAAAACGATATCTGCTTATGACATGCAATTTAGTGATTCCATTTATGGTTCCTGTGACCGCTATGTCAGCCGCGAGCGCCTGCATTCAATGCTCGAGACAGAATACAATCTGTTAAGTCAGCGCCTGGATGAAAAACGCTGTGCGGAAAGTATATTTTTCGTCTTCGCCAACACTGTCGCAACTTTTAACTATTCTCGCAATCAGGCCGGACATGGTTGGTTGGGGATTCAGTTCCAAACTCAGCCACACGAAACAGTATCAGGGATTCACCTTCACGTGGTCTTAAAGGGAAGATCCAGCATGCGGGATCAGGAGACCCTTGGTATCCTCGGTGTCAATCTGATATATGGTGCTTACTATCAGCATCAGGAACCGGTTGCCCTCCTCAGATCACTGATGGATGGCCTTTCCTCTGATCTACTGGAAATTGATATGGTCGACTTCAGTGGATCCACATTTGATTCTGTTGATAATCGAATCATCGCGTTACAGCTGGTACAATATGGCTTAACTCCAGTGGCAATGTTTCAGCCCGGAGGCGAACTGGTACAGCCCACCGAAGCACTGTTTAAAAAAGCGGTGCTAGTCGAACGCAGCCGTTTTTGTCCACCAACAAAACTGACTATCAACTTACTTGATAGCGCTTATGAAGCCTTTTGTTGTGAGAGCAATGTCGACAGTGGTGACGTGATTGTCTTCAGTGAAATGACGCTACATAATCTTCGTGATGGTGATGATATTAACATCGAAGATTTTTTACAACGGGTTGATATCTTGTGTGCTCTGGGTAAAAACGTAATGATTACAAACTTTGCCGAATATTACCGTTTGGCACAATTCTTATTTAAACAGACCAGCAAACCGGTTGCCCTGGCACTGGGAATCCCTTCATTGCGGGAAATATTCAAAGAAAAATATTATGAACACCTGGATGGTGGCATTCTAGAATCCTTTGGGCTTTTGTTCCGCAACGATATGCGCCTGTATGTCTGTCCCGTTCTTGAAGAGGATTGTTCTCTGCTGACAGTCAATGAATTAAAAGTAGGAAGCCATCTCCAATATCTATACCGCCACCTGCTGCAAACCGGTTTTATGCACAACCTGGATACGGTTGATCACAACTATCTGGCCATTGATACCAACGCAGTCCTGGAAAAAATTCGTTGTGGTGATGCTACCTGGCAGAACCTGGTGCCGTCAACCGTGATTGATATCATCAAAAAAAAGAGTTTATTTCAGCGGGACAGGTAACCATAGGACACCCGGGAAAGGACACTCGGGAAAGGACACTCGGGAAAGGACACTCGGGAAAGGACACTCGGGAAAGGACACTCGGGAAAGGACACTCGGGAAAGGACACTCGGGAAAGGACACTCGGGAAAGGACACTCGGGAAAGGACACTCGGGAAAGGGTCACATCTTAAATATTAAGCATTGAGGTTCGAAATACTTCATATTTAAGATGTGACCCTGAATTCTCTGAATTCTGCATTGCCCTACTTCGTCAACTGCTGCATCATCAAATCGGCCAAGCCGATACCGCCTTGTTGAGCGGTAATCTTTGCCGCTTCCAAATCTTGTAGCTGCGCATAAACATCATCGGCATTACCACGCTGAATCAGTCCGTCATTGGGAATAGTTTTACGCATTTCCTTATACATCTGTTGAATAAAAATCGCTTCAAACTGTTGTGCTGCTTCTTTCAGTTTTTGAGGATCTTGTCCTTTGTGGGCTTTAGGCGCCTGGGTTGTCGCCTGGCTGAATAATTGATCTGTATCGATTTTTGATTCCATTACAATACCACCAGATCGGCATATAATGCCCCTGCTGCTTTTACCGCCTGGAAGATAGCAATCAGATCACGCGGGGTTGCACCAATCGCGTTCAGCGCTGCAGCCACATCGCCAATACTGACCCCCTGTTGCAACACGACCAGATTGCCCTCATCTTCAACGACACCAATATCAGTTTGCGGGGTAACTACGGTCTCTCCATCTGAAAATGCATTCGGTTGTGAAACATTACTCTGTTCACTGATCACCAAGCTTAAATTGCCATGGGAAACAGCGACCGTCGAAATCCTGACCCCTTCACCCATAACGATGGTACCAGTTTTTTCATTAACAACAATCCGCGCCAGAGTGTCTGGAATGACAGTTAAATGTTCCAGTTCAGCAACAAAATCAACAACCCTGTCCTGATAAGCTTCTGGGATCATGACCTGCATCTGTCCAGCATCTAGAGAGTGGGCGGGAGAGCCACCAAAATGTTGATTAACCACTGCACTCATGCGCGATACAGTCGTGAAGTCGGAATCGTTCAAACGGTAGTTTAACTCGTTTTTTTCACCGAAAACAAAGGAAACTTCACGTTCAACCATCGCTCCTCCAGGAATCCGGCCAACTGTAGGGTGGTTTTTTTGTGCCTTGGCCGCTTTACCACCAAAAGACAGTGCATTGACAAGCAACGCTCCCTGGGCAACCGCATAATACTTTCCATCAGCGGCTTTCAGTGGGGTCATCAACAGAGTTCCACCAACGAGACTATCAGCATCACCAATCGAAGAAACCGTCACATCAATACTATTCCCGGCTCGGGCGAATGCTGGTAGTTCTGCTGTAACAACAACCGCCGCAACATTGTCAACTTTAACCATGGCAGGGTTGACGGTCACGCCGAGACGTTCCATCATACTGACCAGCGACTGAATGGTGAACCGAGTGCTAGCACTATCACCAGTTCCATTCAGGCCAACCACCAGACCATAACCGATTAGTTGATTGGAACGCACTCCCTCTAACTTGGCTAGCTCTTTGATTCTGGAAGCATCTGCCGTGGAGATCAGGATCACTCCCCAGAAGATCAGCAAGAGAATAATTATTTTATGGGTAGAATCTTTCATATCAAACCCCGTGTCGGGGCGCCGCTTGCCGCGCCCTTCTAACAAATTAACAGATGATGAGGGCGCAGCAAGCAGCGCCCCGACATCTAGAATGGCCAGATCTGATCTAACGCTCTCACCAACCAGCCCTGCTGCTGCTTATCACTGATCACACCCTTGCCGACATAGGCAATCCGGGCATTAAGGATGTTTTTTGAATCGACGATATTGAGTGGAGACACATCTGTAGAACGGACAATCCCGCTGAGTTTGACGATCTGCATCTCGTTATTTACAGTGACGGTTTTATTCCCCTCGATCCGTAAATTTCCATTTGGTAAAACTTCAATCACTTGGGTCGTCAGGGTTGCAGTTAAAGTTTCTTTGCGTGCCGTTTTCCCTCCACCCGCAAAATTATTTTCTGTTGCCGCCTTAATCAGAGAAGCATTATTGATCGCGTCATTACCCAGTTGACCAATATATTTTTCCAGCCCCAGAAGATTTGTAACCCCTGCCGACATGGTGCTCTTACGATCAGTTTTGGTCGTTGCTTCTTTACTGGCACTAGCATTTTCAATAATGACCACCGTTATGATATCGCCGACAGTACGCCCCTTGATATCAACAAATATTCCACCGCGGCTTTCAGTCCAAAGAGATCCAGCTGTCTGCGGCGGTGCCGGTTCGTTTATAACCGGAGCAATTGGCTCAACGTCACTCAAATCAACCCGTGATGCAGGCCCAGCACAAGCACCCAACAGGGGAGCTAGCATAATAAATAAAAATATTTTCTTAATCATTTCAAAACTCCACTTTGACCAGTCCGGGAGCAACCACCTGACAGAGAATTTCCTTGCGCGAGTTACTGTTCATCACCCGAATCGCCTCACCGGTGCGACCATCCTGTTTTGCTTCCCCTGCGGCTGTCAGCATTAGCCCCCGGCTGTGTGCCTGGATAACGACTCGCTGTCCCCGTTTAATAACCGGAGGAAACTCAACCTGATTTCGCTGTAATGGTTCACCAAGTCTAATTGAACGTTTCAAGCGTTTGCCAATCAGCTCATCAGCAATAAAAACCGGCTCTTTCAAGCGAGAAATATCCTGGGTCTGTAACTCGATATCTGTTGCAGCAAGAATTTTCCCACGTCGTAGGGTGTTGCTTGCCACAGCAACTTCGGCAAGAGCCTCCAGCTCAACTCGAACCGATTGATTACTACTGATCCGGCCATCAACCCGGGTCAAAAGAGCCATTCTACGGCTTCCTATCACACCGGGTCTGGCGGGGATCACCTGATGTTCAATACGACCATGAGGAACTCGATATGGATCGGGCAGCTCAAGCGACTTAAAGCGGAGCTCGGTATGGGGCAATAGATCTGACTGCTCAGCCAGATAATCTTTGAGAACCTGCTCCATTTCCCGTTGGTCAATCAGCTGACTCGCTTTGTCCAAAGGATGCGATGCCGCCCCATAAACCATAAGGGGAGTTGATAAAATCAGCAATACACAGAACAGATATTTCATTTTTCTATCCTTTAACGAACCAGTTGAGTGGTCATCTGCAACATTTCATCTGCAGTTTTAATTGCTTTGGAATTAACTTCGTAAGCACGCTGCCCGGCGATCATATTAACCATCTCTTCCATAATGTTGACGTTGGAACCTTCCAGAAATCCCTGTGACAGGGTTCCGAAACCTTCTTCACCGGGGGTTCCTGAAAGTGGCGTTCCAGTCGTCGGAGTTTCTGCATAGAGATTGCGACCCAAACTACTCAATCCAGAAGGATTGCCAAACCGAATCAGTTCAATATTTCCCACCTGAGTTGAGGTGCTTTCCCCATCTAGAAGAACATCAACGGTGCCACCACTACCGATTGAGATTGAAGTCGATCCTTCTGGAATCACAATTTCCGGGACAATCGGATAGCCATCAGAGGTAACCAGCCGACCGGTACTATCTTTTTTCATTGCTCCAGAACGGGTGTAGGCCTCACTTCCATCGGGAAGAGTTACCTGAAAAAACCCGGGGCCTTCAATCGCCATATCCAGTTCATTTTCGGTCTGTTGAAAATCACCAGTGGTAAACACTTTCTGTACGGCAGCGACCCGCGAACCGAGACCAATCTGGACACCGGTTGGAACTTCGCCTCCATCGACACCAGTTCCAGCTGCACGACTGGTTTGATAAAGGATATCCTGAAAGTCTGCTCGACTTTTTTTAAACCCGGAACTGTTCACATTGGCCAGGTTGTTGGCGATAACATCCATGTTAACCTGTTGTGATTTCATCCCGCTCGCTGCTGTCCAAAGTGCTCTGATCATGCTTAACTCCTTTTTTCTGGCGCATCTTACGCCTTAAACTTTATTCAACCTTCAGGTAAGTCATTGTTCCAGGTGCCTATTGAACCAACCCCAACTCAGCGGCCTTGCCATCCATATCGCTATATATTTTTAATGCCTTCTGAGTTGCTTCAAACTCGCGTAGATTTAAGGTCATCTGAACCATGGTTTTCATCATGTCAACATTGGAACCTTCAAGGTTTTTCTGTACAATCTGCGGATTGGGATGTGGCACCGGTTGCGTATTGTCAACCGGCTGAAACAGTTCGCCACCGACTTTTTTTAAAACTGAAGTATCCTCAAAACTGAACAGGCCGATTTGACCGATTTGTTTTTCATCCGCCCAGATCGAACCGTCCAGGCTGATATCAACATCGGGGCGCGGCAGGATAATCTCGCCGCCAGCGGTTCCCATGACCGGCAAACCATTGGCATCAACCAGCTTTCCGTCCCCAGTGAGTTGGAAATTCCCCTTACGGGCATAACCGAAGGTTCCATCTGGACGCTGAATCTTAAAAAAACCATCCCCACTAATTGCTAGATCCAGGGGAGCGCCACTGTATTCGATAGATCCGGGGGTAAAGTCGATTTCCGGTGCGGTGAGACGACTGTAATTGGTGGCCTGGGTTGCCAGACCCGAGGTCGCTTCCCCCAGTCGGGCTTCAAAGGTCACCATCCCTTTTTTGTAGCCGGGGGTTTTGACCGCTGCGAGCCGTTCACTGATATTATCCAACATCTGCATCCGTGCTACAGCCCCTGAAATTGCCCCATACTTACCGCTTGACATCTTAGTTATCCTCTTTCCCCCGACGCATGCTTATCGACCTCATATCTCAGAATCTTTAACCCGCACCAAACTTCAGAGACAGATATGAAGTCAATTCCCTTGATTCAGTTTTAACTCTCCACTGGCCGCTTCAACTGTGCCAACTGGAGCAGTTGCTCAACTTCAATTGGAGCCATCTGCAGTGCTGCGGCAATCTCTTTCGCATCGACTCCCTGATTCGCCAGAGCAGCAACATAACGATATTTTTCAGCACTACTTTGGGGAACTTCAACTGTTTTTTGTTCCCGTTCCACCCGATCTAGACTGTTTGAAAAGCTGGTTCTCTGCTCTCGCATAGACACTGTTTCCAATAGTTGTTGCCGTAATTCATCCAGTTCAAGACCGAGCTTTCGCGAAATATGTCTCTGCCAGAACCCAATCAATAATGCCAACAGGGCAATCGAGCCGATCAATAAGAGTGGCAGTTGTCCAGCGACCATCTCTAGTTCTCCGAGTGCAGGGCGTTAATACTGCGCTTCATCTTAATCTTGAGCTTCCCCAAAGCTTGACTGTGTAATTGGGAAATACGTCCTTCTGAGAGCTCCAGAACGTCCGAAATCTCTTTTTGTGACAGTTCTTCATAATAGAGCAGAGCAACAACAAGACGCTCCTTTTCGGAGAGTTGTTCCAAGTATCCAGCCAGCTCACCAGTCAGCTCATTCGCCTCCATCCGTTCCTGAACACTGGCTTGCTTGCTATCTTCAAGGTTATCGATAAAGGTTTTGCCGGAATCTTCGCCATTATCGAGACTTTCATTCAAGCTGATTGTCCCGAGCTGACTCACCTGAAGTTGTAATTCGCGAAAATCATCCAGGCTTATATCCAGCTCTTCCGCCAGTTCCGGATCTTCAGGGGCACGACCGAGTTTTTTTCCTAAAGAATCCGTCACTTTAGCCAACCGCGATTGCTTTTCTCGTAAGGATCTGGAAAACCAGTCCATGCGCCGCACTTCATCGAAGACAGCACCGCGAATTCTCCGCTCGGCGAAAGTTTTAAACAACACACCACGGCGTGGATCAAAACGATTGGAAGCATCCATCAACCCCATCAGAGCAGCGCTGCGAATATCGTCACGGCTAACAAAGGCAGGAACCTGAGTCATCATCCGATCAACCAGAAAGTCGACCAGAGATAGATGAGATTCAATCATCTTCTCCCGTTCCGCCGCTCCTGGTGGGCCATAGCCGCTACTGAAAGTCATCAATTCGCCTCCGTACCAACCCCGAGAAATTGCTTCCAGAAAAATTGCAGGGTTCCCTGCGCCTGATTATCAGATGGAGTATCAATCAAGTTTTCCGCTAAGGCGTTAAACGATTTTGCCACCTTATGATCGGGGTAGAGATCGACCATCACCTGCTGCTGGCGTACCGACTCATGCATTTTTTTGTCAAAAGGGATACAACCAAGATAGTCGATAAAAATATCCAGATAACGTCCTGAAACCATCGTTAACTTCTCAAAGACATCCAGACCCTCATCCAATCCTCGAACTGAATTAACCGCCAACAGAAAGCGTTTTTGATGATACTGGGTTGAAAGGAGTTTCATCAGAGCGTAGGCGTCGGTAATGGCTGTTGGTTCCGGAGTCGTTATCACCAGAATATCCTGAGCGGCAACGTTGAAGTAGGTAACATTGTCGGAGATACCCGCTTCGGTATCGATTAAGACCACATCAAAATGTTCTTCGAGGGCATCCAGTGAATCAATCAGGCGCATCTTTAATTGACCATCAAGACGGGTATACTGTTGAACTCCAGATCCAGCGGGGAGAATTTTTAAGCCGTAAGGGCCTTCAACCATGACCTCTTCCAAGCTTCGCTCACCGTTGAAGAAATGGTTGAGGTTATATTCCGGAGAAATACCGAGTACGACATCAATATTTGCCAACCCAAGATCGGCATCGATAACCAGAACCTTTTTACCCTGCTTGGCTAAAGCAACAGCAATATTGGAAACAACAGCCGTTTTACCAACGCCTCCCTTGCCGCTGGTAATAGACAAAACCCGGGTTGTCGGCATCTGGATTTCAGCTGCGTTCTCATCGAGTTTCTCCCGCATATTGCGTAAGGTTCCTGCCTGGTCTATGGTTCCGTTCATCATACTGCTACCTTCCGTAATTCTTCAGCTGTTCCCATCACCAGTTCGGCGACAAGGTTAGGTTCTGCCCGGAGCAAATCTTCAGGAACCTGCTGACCATTGGTCAGATAGGCCAGGGGGAGATTGCTCCTGATCGGTACATTGATCAATGCAGCACAACGATCGGTTTCATCTATTTTGGTAAAAATCAATCGGGATAGAGGAAGGTAACTAAAAGATTCCAAGGCTTTCTGTTGCAAACGCTCTTCGGTTGGGGCCGCCAACACCAGACAATTTTCAACCTTCGACCCTTTGCCGAGAAACTGATTCAATTCCTCAATTTGTGCCTGGTTGCGGGGACTGCGCCCGGCAGTGTCAATCAGAATGAGGTCTTTATCACGATGGCGGCGGAAAGCTTCCTGCAACTGTTCTGGCGATATGACAACTTCAACTGGTAGCCCCATGATCTCACCATAGACTTTTAACTGTTCAACTGCCGCGATCCGATAAGTATCAATCGTGACCAAAGCAACCCTGGCACCATTCTGGGAGATTGCTTCTGCTGCCAACTTGGCAATTGTGGTGGTTTTTCCAACGCCAGTTGCACCAATCAGAGAAATGCGCTTCTGTGGATCACCCGGTGACCAAAGAGGCTCAGTGGTCTGTACCAGTTTGGCAATTGTTGCCGTCAAAAATTCACGACATTGTTCCGGCTCATGACGTTGTCGCTCATTCATCTGTGGTGTAGCAAAACGGGCAATTGTTGCAGCAGCTTCCCGGTCGATGCCCCGATCAACCAGAAGATCAAGTAGATTTTCAAGAGAATGTTCCGCCGGGTTTTTCCAATGGGTCAGCGTAGCTGTTGGTTCTGGTCTCACTTCCTGAGCCGGTAGAACTTGCTGCGGAACCGGACGAAGGACTGATTCAACCTGGTTCTCCTGTTGGGCTTTCGCCAACTGCTGCATCAGCTCCTTCAACTGATTGATCTCAGCCTGCAGTTGTTTGACATTTTGGGATTCCAGTTGTAACCGCAGTTGACGAACCTCATCTTCAAGCGGATTGCCTTTCACGTCTATCTTTTGACTGGTCGCTGCTTTTGACAAAGAAACTTGCTCATCTTCCAGGGTCTCTACCCGGCGACCGTAAGCTGTGGAAACCCTCCCCAGAGTTGCTGGTTTCGGTTCAATATTCGGCAGCGCTTTGCGAAAGCTGTTTTTCATAGCTGGTGACTCAATTGCTGCAGTCACTTCAACGACCTGCCTGCCAAGGACACCCAACCCTTTTTTCCCCAGGGTTCGGGTCGATAAAATCAACGCCTCAGAACCAAGAGCTTGTTTTACCTGTTCGAGAGCCGATGCCATACTTTCCGCTGCAAATTTTTTAACCAACATTGACAGTCACCGTTCCTATCGATCTCACCTTTAAATGTGGTGCGATCTCGTTGTGAGAAATAATTGCCAGATTCGGCAGATAGCGTTCAGTCAACCTTTTGACATGAAGTCGGATTGTTGGCGTACAAAGTAGCACCGGAGTTGCACTAGCCACATCCTGTAACGCCTTGGTCAAGCTGTTGATCAACGCCTGAGCAAAACCAGGCTCTAAAGCCAGGTAGGCTCCTTGTTCCGTGCTGTGCAGCGCTTCCTGAATCTGCGTTTCGACATCTCGATCAAAAGTCATCACTTCCAACACCTGTCCATCCTCGCTATAGTTGTTGCTGATCGAACGGGCCAAGATGGTGCGTACATGTTCGGTCAGTTGATCTGGATCTTGCACAACTGGTGCCCAATCGGCCAAAGTTTCTAAAATAGTTCTAAGATCGCGGATTGAAACCCCTTCTCTAAGCAGATTCTGCAGAACCCGCATCACCACGCCAAGATTAAGCAGAGCAGGCACCAGTTCTTCAACCAGCTTGGGATAATCGTTAGACAGATTATCCAGCAGATTCTGGGTTTCCTGACGACCAAGCAGTTCATGACCATGGGTTTTAATCAACTCACTCAGGTGGGTTGCGACCACAGTCGTGTTATCAACAACGGTGTAACCGGAAATCTGGGCGCGTTCCTTTTTATCCTCGGAAATCCAGACCGCAGGCAAATTGAAGGCCGGCTCAACCGTTTCAACACCCTTGATCACTTCAGTTGCGGTGCCAGGATTCATCGCCAGGAAATGGCCGGGAAGTAACTCCCCGCCACCAATTTTCACCCCTTTGAGAACGATGGCATATTCGTTCGGTTTAAGTTGCAGGTTATCTTTGATATGTACCGGTGGAACAATGAAGCCCATATCAAGGGTAAACTGCCGCCGGATCGACTTGATCCGCGGTAGCAGCTCACCATTCTGAGCCGTATCGACCAGCGGAATTAATCCGTAACCAACCTCCATCTCGAGCATGTCAACAGCAAGCATCTGTTCATAATTTTCTTCTTCAAGCAGTTTTGGTGCTGGAGCTTCTTCCAGTTGTTCTTGTTCTCTACTCTCCTTACGGGATCTCTGTACCCGCCAGGCGATTCCAGCAACAATCATTGAGAGCAGGAAAAACGGCAGTTGTGGCAATCCCGGGATTAAGGCAAAACCGAGCAAGATTCCCGATACAACCCAGAGAGCCCGTGGATGAACCGTGAACTGACGCTGAATCTCGCTACCAAAATCCCCGTCACTAGCAGTTCTGGTCACCATGATCCCAGCGCCAGTAGAAATAATCAGCGCAGGAATCTGACCCACCAGACCATCACCAACCGTCAAAATAGTGTAGTTGGCCGCAGCATCAGCCATCGGCATCCCTTTTTGCATCACACCAATGACAAAACCGGCACCAATATTGATCAAAGTAATGATGATCCCGGCGATAGCGTCCCCTTTGACAAACTTGCTGGCACCATCCATAGCGCCATAGAAATCTGATTCCGCAGCAATCTCCTTGCGGCGTGTGCGTGCCTCATCGTCACTGAGCAATCCAGCGTTCAGATCGGCATCGATCGCCATCTGTTTACCCGGCATCGCATCCAAAGTGAAGCGGGCGGCAACTTCAGCAACCCGGCCGGCACCTTTGGTAATAACCATAAAATTGATGAGCACCAGAATCATGAAGATGACCACCCCGACAACATAGTTTCCACCAACAACAAACTGGCCGAAAGATTGAATAACACTTCCCGCAGCTGCCGGACCTTCATCACCATGCAAGAGAATCAAACGAGTCGAAGCAACATTGAGAGAAAGACGGAACAGAGTTGTGATCAGCAAAATACTTGGGAAAAGGGCAAAATCGAGCGCCCGCTGAGTGTAGAGAGTAATGATCAGAATCAGCAGTGCGATGGTAATATTCAACGACAGAAAGATATCGAGTAATATCGGCGGTACCGGTAAAATCATCAACATCAAGATCAATACCAGACCAACTGCAACCAACACATCACTCCGTATTAGCGCTTCGCGCCAGCGGTTGTTGATGATTCCATCTATTGTTACCATTTTTTCTCCATCAAGACTGAATTCTGACAGGGTAATGTCAAGCTTTTGGCTTATAAAAAAAAACCGTCTAAAACTTCTTTTCAACTAATTTTGTCTATAGTTATCAATCACTTAACGCTTCTTTAAGCTGTAAATATAGGCCAGAAGTTCGGCCACAGCAGTAAACATTTCTTCGGGAATTTCTTCCCCTATCTCTTGCCTGTACAAGGCTCGTGCCATCGGCTTGTTTTCGATGATCGGAACTTGGTGTTCCTTGGCAATTTCGCGAATTCTAAAGGCCAGATGGTCAGCGCCCTTGGCAACAATTCGCGGGGCATCCATTTCACTGCGTTGATAGGAAATTGCAATCGACAGGTGCGTTGGATTGGTCACGATGACATCTGCATTGGGAACCTCTGCCATCATTCGTTTACGTGCCATCTCTTGCTGTACTGACCGCACCCGGGCTTTCAGTTGCGGATCTCCTTCGGTCTCTTTGAACTCTTCCTTTACTTCCTGCTTGGTCATCTTCATCTTCTGTTCCATTTCATAGTGAGAAAAAGCAAAATCGATCGCTGCCAGAGCAATCATGATTCCACACGTTTTCCCGATAACCAAAAAGGCAACCTGGCCAAGAAAAACCAGCGTCTGGTTCAAATCAAGTAATGACAGAGTAAGAGCTGTATCAAATTCATTGGCAACAGTTTTATAGGCGACAAAACCAATCAACAATATCTTCGCCAGAGACTTCACCAATTCGACAGCGGATCGCTTGGAAACAAACTTAGCCATCCCCTTAATCGGATTAAATTTACTCAGCTCAGGCTGAAAAACCTTGGTAGAAAAAAGGGGACCAACCTGAAGAAAGGAAGAGAGAAAACCAACCACCATGGTCAGCAAAAAAACCGGCCAGAGGAGCTTTGCCATCACAGCCCCCATCTCCCAAACCAGGTTGGTAATCTCCAGTCGGCTGGCTCTAAAATCTGCCATCATCCGTAATAGAGCTGAAAACATTGTTTCCAGATCGATCCAGAAATGGCTGGCATAAAAGACCCAGAATAAGAGTGACATGGTCAGCAACGCCGCAGTGGCGATCTCCTTGCTTTGAGCGACCTGCCCTTTCTCACGAAAATCATGACGCCGCTTTGCCGTTGCTTCTTCGGTTCGTTCCTGGCCTGAGTCTTCAGCCATCTAGTTGCTCCTGAAAAACTATGTCGGTAAATTCGAGACTGTCCCGAAAGGCGCTAGTTTAAGAAATTTTGTAGTAATCTCGGGACTGTCCCCAGTACCATCGGGGGCTGTCCCAAGAGTTTACGAGCCATGAAACGGTGACGGTTCACACCGCAAAATCCTGGGACAGCCCCCATTCGTGGACAGTCTCGGTTTTGCTGCTAAACAGCCTCAATGAGCATTACTTAAAAAAAGTGTGTGACAGAATTTTGGCAATTGTCGTTAAAAAAACTACATAAGACTGAAGAGACGCAAGAAGCGTTCCGGGAGTGAGAAAAATTCTTCTCGAAGAAGACTTGCCACCACACCAAAGGTCAGCCCCATAACGATAAAGGAGATGCCAATATTGACAGGAAAGGAGATCATGAACACATTGAGTTGCGGGAAAACCCGTGACATAATTCCGAGGGTCAAGGTGGATAGAATCAAAAGTGCCAGAATTGGCGCAACCAAGCGAACACTTAAAATCAGGGAATGGTTTGCCACCTCGACAATCATTGGAATAGCACCACCCGACAGAGTTAAACTTCCCGGTGGAAGCATTTCAAAAGAGGAGACAATTGCTTCAAGAAACAGATGATGAATATTGAGAGAGAGAAACAAGAGAATAGCAAATATTCCCTGAAACCGGGAAATCAGGGCAACTTGTGATTGAGTTATCGGATCAAATATATTGGCTGCGGCAAACCCCATTTGATAACCAATTAATGAACCAGCGAACTCTGCTGCCATAAATACTAATTGAGCCAGAAAACCGACCAGTAACCCAAGAATGACTTCAGAAGCAATCAATAGTCCCAGTTCTAGAGGAGTGAAAGTCTGTGCTGGGATAAAATCCTTGACCACCGGATAAGTCAGCATCGAGAACAGCACTGCGACACCAAGCCGTAGCTGCGGGGGAATCTGCCCACCACTAAACACTGGAATCGCAGCAAACATGGCTGCCACCCGTGCCAAACAGATCAGAAAACCTTGAATTAAGGGGAGAGAAAAATCAGGTAGTTCCATCGCTGGTGATCCTGATCAGGGACCAATAGTTGGTAATTGGTCAAAGATTGAGATTAAAAAAGTGGTGGCTTTTTGTAAAATCCACGGGGCGAAAAGCAACAGGGTAACAAACACTCCAACAATTTTAGGGATAAAAGTCATAGTCTGTTCGTTAATCTGGGTGGCTGCCTGAAAAATACTGATCACCAGACCAATTCCCAGTGCGGCAAGGAGCATGGGAGCAGCACACATCAAAGTCGTTTCAATAGCCTGTCGACCGATACTGACAACATATTCAGGGGTCATAAAAAATCCTTTCCAGGTAAACAGGTTGAAGGCTGTTAGCTTTTTAGGTTTGAACCTAACCCTCTAAACACCTTCAGCCTGTCTTTGCTGCATTTCCTATCCAAAACTTTTAACCAATGAACCAATCACCAGCGACCAACCATCCACCAAAACGAAAAGGAGTATCTTAAACGGAAGGGATACAATAATCGGTGGCAACATCATCATCCCCATTGACATCAAAATCGAGGCAACAATCATATCGACCATCAAAAAGGGGACAAACAAAAGGAAACCCATCTGAAAAGCACGTTTCAGTTCCGAAAGCATAAATGCTGGTATCAGGGTCATCATGGAAATATCAGCCTGGTTATCCGGCTGTGGTGATTTGGAAATATCAACCAACAGTTGCAGATCTTTCTCTCCAACCTGAGAAAACATAAATTCACGCATTGGCTGCAAAGCCTCTTTCAAGGCTTTTTCCTGGCTGATCTGTTTGTTCAGATATGGCTGTAACGCTTGCTCATTGATCTGGTTGAAAACTGGTGCCATAACAAAAAAGGTCAAAAACAGTGCCAGACCGATCACAATTTGATTTGAAGGGGCAGACTGGGTTCCCAGCGCCTGACGCATGAACGATAAAACAATGACAATCCGGGTAAAACCCGTGGTCATTAACAGGATCGCTGGAGCAACGGAAAGAATCGTCAAAACAACCAGAATTTGTAGGGCGGTGGAAACCTCTCCTGGCTCAGTCGCCTCCCCAATTCCAACGGTAATTGTCGGCAACCCTGCAGCAAAAGCACCAAGCGGCAGCAACAAACACAACAGCAGAAAAGCAATCTTCAGCTTCATGATTTCTCTCCTTCCAACTGTTGCAATGTTTCAGAAAATTTGTCACCCGATGGGACTTTACTTAGATATTCGATTCGATCATTACTCATTCCAAGCAGCATCTCTTCTCCACGAACTTTAACCACACAAAGAAATTTGCGCCCCCCTAAAGGTCTTGTTTCTAATACTTGTATCAAACCATTTTTTTTCTGCGGCAACATCCTGAAACCTTTGCGGCTGGCAGCATAAAGCAGCAGCAAGATCCCAATAACAACGGCAAATGCGGCTAGCATTTTCAGGGAGGATCCAAGCAAACTCGGCGCAACTATCGTATCAGCAGCAAAAACTGGCTGAGCGACAAACACAAATAAACATGCTAACAGACGCATAAATCAGCCTAATTTTTCAATTCGCTCTGCGGGGCTGACCACATCGGTCAATCGCAAACCAAATTTTTCATTGACGACAACGGCTTCACCACGAGCAATGAGGCGTAAATTGACGTAAAGGTCTAAGGGTTCACCTGCCAGTTTATCAAGTTCAACCAGTGATCCTTCCTGCAACTGCAACAGATCGCGAACCAGAATACGAGATCGACCAACTTCTACTGAAACCTCCAGAGGGATATCAAGCAACAAGTCAATTCCGCGCTCGTCAAAATTACTCTTGGGAGCAGCAGCGTCCATAGATTGTCCATTTTCCAGATTTGTATCACTCATCATCTATCCTCCGTTGGGAACCCGCCCCATAATACGAATTGCTTTTTTAGCCCCCTGAACCCCGGCCATGCCGAGAAACTTCGGCCGTTTTTCTACCAAAATTTTAAGCGGTGTATCTGGTTTACAACCAAGATCGATCACATCCCCAACCTGAAAATTGAGAATGTCACGAACCCGCAGCGACAATGTTGCCAACTGGGCTTCAAGTTCAACTTCCATATAATTCAGTTCATCACAAACCAGAGATTGCCATTTACTATTCTGAATCGCACTGGTCGGAACAGCTTTAATCTGCTGTTTCTTCTGCAATGGTTCTAGTGCTGTATGGGGAATAACCAGGGTGATATCCCCTTCAAGGCTATCAATAGTCACCTTAAAACGAGCCACAACAACATTAACTTCCGGGCTGACAAAATTTAGTAGCCGCAGATTAGTAACAACCTCAACCAGAGATGTTTTGATTTCTTGTAACTGCAGAAACCCTTTATTCAACTCCGGGCAGCTTGAGTTAATAACGTCACGAATAACATTCAGCTCAATAGCGCTCATTTCCCGGCTGGGAACCAGAGCCTGAGCATCTGATGTTCCACCGAGAACCATTTCAACCAGAGAGAAAGAGAGTTGTTCGTCAAAAACCAGCAAACCACCACCCGATAGGGGTTCCAGCTGCAAGACACCAATGGCGCCACGCCCGGATAAGCGCTGTAATAAAGCATCAAAGGACATCGACTCCATCGCTTCAAGTTTGATATGGACGGAACGCTGAAAGCGGGTTGACAGGGAAAGAGCATAGTTCCGCGCGAAACTGTCAAGAATCAGATCGTAATTTTTAAGCTTCCATCCTTCTGTGCTATTGGCCTTAAAAAGATTACAGATTTCTGCCGCAGAAGAGCCCGTCGGCCCTAAACCTGGGTCGGATTCCAAACCAACCGATTCAATATCGACATCACCGTGCCTGACGGCCGATAGAAGGTCGGAAATCTCTTCTTTACTGAGTATCTTTTCCACACCGAAACCCTTTATTGATGCAACACCAATAGATTAGTAGCTAAGCCATCGACTATTGGACGACAAAATCGGTGAAATAAATTCGCTTAACCTTACCTTTAAGCAGAATACTGTTAATTTTATTGATCAATTCTGCTCGCAACTGAATTTTCCCCTGCAAATCACTTATCTCACTAAAAGTTTTGCTACCAAGCAGTAACAGAACCGCATCCTTAACCTGTGGCATCCGTTGCATGAGTTCCATTGAGGCTTCTTCACCATCAACTTCAATCGTAATCGTTGCTTTAAGATAGCGACTTTCCTGATCATCCATAATATTGACAATGAAACTGTCCATATTGACCATTGGACCAACCTGCTTAGCCTGCTTTTCCAATTCAGCCTGTTCCTGCTCTGGAGATATTTTTTCCTCTTTATCTCCACCGAGAAAGAAATAAGCACCAGCTCCACCACCGATCAGTAAAACCAAAACTGCGACAATGATGATCAATTTCTTTTTTGATCCGCCACCGCCCTCTTCAGACTCTCCAGCTGCTTCTTTTTTTGCCATTGTTTTACCCTTCCTTTTTCAGACCTAAAATCTTAATTGAACTTTTAAAATGGAGACTGATCTTTGGCATCCAATAGATAGGGAAGCTCTTGATCCGGGTCACCCTGGCTTTCCAGCACAAACTCTACCCGTCGATTCAATGCCCGTTCCCGCTCACTGGTATTCGGAAACAGTGGTTTTTGCGAACCATAACCGGTCGCCGACATTCTACTCAGCGGAACCAACTGATTTATCGCAAGGAAACGTAATACGACAACCGCACGGTTCACGGAGAGATCCCAGTTGTTCATTTCATCACCAACATTATCGGTATGCCCTTCAATCTTAAGATTCAGCGGCAATGGACGAATCAGTTCTGCAACTTTTCTCAGGATCGGTTCCGCTTCTGGTTGGAGATGCCTCTGTGAAGATTTAAACAGGACTGCTGCATCAATCCGCAGGACGACGGCACCACGATCCTTTACCAGCTTGATTTTTTTGTTCAACTTCAATTCACGTAATTTGGTTTTTAAACGCCGATAAACCTGTGAGGTGAAATCATCATTGACCGGCGAAAAAGTGACAATCTTAGGTTGAGTTATTTCAGTTTTATCACTGCTACCCATGACTCCAAATGCCCCTGCTAGAGAATCACTTGCCTGCTGGAACTTTTGCTCATCCATATTAGCCATTGACAATAATAAAACAAAAAAGGTCAACAGCAGTGTCACCAGGTCACTAAAAGTGACTATCCACATGGGTGCTCCGGCTGGCGGGCACTTTTTTTTCATGATCAGCCCCTTTAACCGAAGTTACTCTGACGTTCTTTGGGTGAAACAAATGCGTGCAGCCGTTGTTCCATCAAGCGTGGATTTTCACCTTCCAGGATTGCCTTCATCCCCTCAGTCACCAGAGTTTTATTTAAAACTTCACTGGCTGAGCGGATCTTCAATTTTCCGGAAATCGGATTAGCAATAATATTGGCAATGACAGCACCATAAAAAGTTGTCAACAACGCAACTGCCATCGCGGGACCAATAGACGAAGGATCACTCATATTCTGCAGCATCTGCACCAAACCAATCAGGGTACCAATCATCCCCATAGCCGGAGAATAATTGGCAATCGTGGCAAAGATATCAGCCCCCTTATCGTGTCGCTCAACGACATATTCAATTTCTTTTTCCAGCATATCTTTAAGGGCTTCCGGTTCCTGGCCATCAACTGCCATCTGTAACCCTTTAAGAAAAAACTCATCATCAATCTCATTCATCACCGCCTGCAACGAAAGAATCCCTTCTTTGCGTGCTTTCCCGGCATAGGTAATCAATTTTTCAATTGTATCAACAGGCGAATGAGCTTTATGGAAAAACGCTTTGCGGGCAACATTGAAAGCACCGAGAAGATCCCCAAATGGAAAGTGCACCAGAACGGTACCGATGGTTCCACCGATAACGATGATTAACGAAGCAATATCGATAAAGATCATCAGGGAACCACCCTGCAGGATGGCAGAAAGCATTAAGCCAAAGGCAGAAACCAAACCGATAATTGTTGCGAGATCCATATTTGTCCTCTATCTTATTTTTATTCAGCCGTAACTTTTATCCCAACCAAGGATGTCCAATCAGGCAAAAGACTTAAAAAGTTATAACTTTCGGATGACCAAATTTAGTATCGACTAACTGTCAAGCAGGTTACGTGCCATTTTAATGGGATATGCTAATAATTTTAAAACCAAATAAAATCAACTGGTTACAAACCACAAAAACAAGACCTCCTACAAACAAAGAATGCCGCCACTGAAAATCAGGGCGGCATTCTTTGTTATGTCATGATTTTGACCTGCTGGACTAACGTTTCAGATTGATAACTTCAGCTAACATCTCATCAGTTGTCGTAATCGTTTTTGAGTTGGCTGAAAAACCACGCTGAGTCGTAATCATTTTAACAAATTCCTGAGCCATATCAACGTTCGAAAGCTCCAAAGCATTGGTAAAGATGTTACCAACTCCCGATCCAATCGTACCAACAACCGGAGCACCAGAGGTAGTGCTCTGGGCATACATATTACTGCCAATTTTGGTCAAGGAACTCGGGTTGGTGAATTTCGCCAACGGAATACGCATTAATTCGCGTGGTGTTCCGTTGGAAAAATTTCCGACGACGTTACCAAATTCGTCAACACTCAATTTAACCAGGGTTCCCGTACCGAAACCATCTTGCTCCTGCGATACAACCACTGAAGGACTTGCATACTGACTGGTCTGCATATCAATGGAAACCTGCTGGGTCTGAACAGCACCATTGACCCAATCCAGAGCTCCGGCTGTTGTATTTGCAGTAGGTCTTGGAAAAACAGGATCACTGCTGGTATCACCAGCCACCGTGTAAAGATCAACTCCATCGATAGTAATCAAATCTCCACTGGCATCAAACCCCAGCGATCCACTACCAACAATCTCCAGAACACCAGAGGTACCACCAGTGACTTCTCCGCCATCGACCACGGTATTCCAATCCCATGCCTGGTCAGCTGTTTTGGTAAAATAGGTCGTCATCAGATGGGTGCTGCCCAAGCTGTCAAAAACCTGAATTGAAGTCGCATAGTTTGAAGTCGCAGATGGATCCAGAGGATCAAAACCTGCAGCTATGGCTGTAGAATCAGAATCAAGGTTGGTATTCAAATTAATATTTGCTGTCGGCCCTGCCGGGGTAAACGATTGGGTGTTAGCCCAGATCGGGGTCAGATCGCCGACTGTATTGCCATTGACATCCAGCTGGTATCCCATCACGTTGTATCCTTCGGGATTCACCAGAAACCCTTCGGCATTAAAACGGAATGCTCCGGCTCGGGTATAGTTGTTGGACGTATTTCCGGTTGATGGATCACTGACGATAAAAAGACCCGCCCCCTCGACCGCCAGATCGGTATTGGTTTCAGTATTTTCGAAGGTTCCCTGGCTAAAGATAGTATCCACGGTCGACAGACCAACACCCCGACCAACCTGAGACGTTCCACCAGAGCCAGAAACCTGACTTGATAGCAGATCGCCGAAAATCGTCCGGCTCGATTTAAATCCGACAGTATTAGCGTTAGCAAGGTTGTCACCAAGAACGCTCATCGCATTAGCATTAGCATTGAGTCCACTGACTCCACTATAAAGAGCACTCGATACTCCCATTTTATTTCTCCTGTTTGGAAGCCGCGTCAATCAGTCGGCGGCTTGCGAACCTCCTCAAAGAGGACCAGTTCGGTTAGGCAATTACAGCGCTGTCGATCTTGGTAAAGACGTTGTTTTTCAACTGGTCTTTGTCAACAACGGTAACCACGGTATCATTCTTGACACTCACCACCAGAGCGGTATCATCGATCATCACCAGGGACTCTCTGCCCCCTTTGGCTTGCACCTGTGAGACGGCCTGTTCAAGCCGTTGTAACTGGTCGGGGCTGAACTGAATTCCCCGGCTATTCATCCTATCGACTGCATGTCGGGAAAACTTAACCCCACCCTGATCAATCTTGTTCTGCAGCAGTTGATCAAAACTGCCCACGCTACGTGTTGCCCCTGGTTGCTTATTCTGCAAATCAGGAGAACGAAGCGGAGTGATCGGTTGTGGGATAATCGTTATTCGATCGCTCACAACGTGGCTCCGGCCTTTTCTATCTTATTCATGGCAAAGGTTCCGGAATTTGTTTCTAATAAGGGAGTCACCTCACTCATATCAATAACATTAACCCGCCCTTTAATCAGGCTATCGGTCTGAACCAAATTATCGTCCTCATCAACTGCCCGAATCGCCAGAGAATAATCACCGGGCTTAAGAGGCATCCCCGTATCACCAAGGCCATCCCAACTGATAAAATACTCACCCGGATCACCTTCTTGAGCCGAAATTGTCGCGACAGTTGAACCACTTTGGTTCAACACATACAGTTTGACATCATCAGCCGGCATATCGAGACGGTAACCAAGCTCGACCGGTTCCCCATTAAAATGGAATTGATCTGTCTGAGCGATGACCTCTTGGCCGATCAAACCCAAGGCCGACATCCTTTCCATCTCATTGCTCATGGTTCCGAGTCCCTCCAGGCTCTGGTTGGCATTTTCCAACTGCTCTAAAGAGCTGAATTGTGCCAACTGGGAAGTAAACTCTGTTGCATCCTCAGGGTTCATGGGATCTTGATTTTCCAACTGGGCAACCAGAAGCTTTAGAAAATCATCTTTTCCCATTGATGTTTTATCTGATTCGATGGTATTGAGCGCTGGGTTTGTCGTATAACCACTGGTAATTCCACTAATATCTGCCATCTAAAGGAAACCTCCTTTCATTGTTTTTAGACGTGGAGGCTGATGCCTCCGCCACCATTCTGCATCAGGTGGGCAAGGGGGATTATCTGTTCCTCCGACTCCAAATTCTGCTGATGCCAGCTCGGTTTCTTCTCAGAACCATTGTGCTGATTCTGTTGTGCCAGATTTTCAAATTGACTACTTTGCTGATGTTGGTCAGTGTTAACTTGGAACTGGTCAATTTTCAGCCCTTGCGCAGCCAAAGCATTGCGTAGCTGAGGGAGATTCCGTTCAAGAACTTCCTGAACCTGATGATTCTGGGCATGGAGATTGGCTTTAATCCGATCACCTTCAACTATCAGCTCAAGCCTTAACGAACCAAGTTCAGCAGGTTGCAAGCGGAGAACCATCCGTCCCGATTCACCATTAACACTACCGGAAAGCTGCGTCACTACCTGGTCAAAGATCTGACTCTCCGTCACTTGCTGACCACTTGCCAATTGGACAACTGGATTTGTTGGCAACATGGTTCTGCTTGCGTCCATACCCTGAACTGGCACTTGCCCCTGCGATTGAAGATGGCTAGGTGCCTGATGGGTCAGGTTTTCCAGCATCTGTTTAGCACTGCCAACTGGAAGCTGAACGGTTTCTTCGCGCTGTTTTTGCGCTACCATCTTTTCTGCTGACAGCAGATCCGCCGATTCACTGTGTTTCAATTCTACCGGTTGTTTGGAATTATGCAGTTGAACCTGTTCTCTGGTTGTCCGTGTTTGTTGACCAACTGGACGCTGTTCTGTCCGTGGATTGAGCAACCCGGCAAAGCGTGGGTCGATTTCCTCGGCAGTTTCTTCCATCAAGAAAAATGTTTCTCCACTCTGTTGCCCTGCTACTGCAACATTTTCTTCAGCAACAGAACCTTCAACTGTTGGCGATTTTTGCAAAACGACCGAATCAAAAGCCTTCTGCAACATCTGTCGCGCCTGCGCCAAATTTTCAATAACCACCGGGGCAATATCCTGCTGTGGCGATTCAGTCATTACAGGAGCAGCCAGTTCAATATTTTGTAGCAAACTGGTGTCATGATTGAGCTGCTTTTCAGCAAAGCCCGACAAGTCGACCCCTGCCAGCACCTGCTCTCCATTTAGATCTGTCAAGTCAAGTTGCTGAACCAGATCATTTAAAAGAGTTTCAATATCGGCGGAATTCTTCTCTACTTCCATCGATCCACCAGTTAACAGTGGTTCGATGCTCTCGGAAATCTCAGCACTCTTCATCGGCTCGCCTTTAACCATAGTCTTCAGTAAGTCGATGAGAGCATGCTGAACCTTGGCTTGCAGTTTGGGTTGCTCCTCAACCTCAGGTTGAGGGCTGCTTGCAACAACAACTTCATTCAAAAGCTCTTTTTGCTCGGTTATCTCGTCCTTCATTTCAGTTTTATGGTTGTGATTGTGGGCAATAACTTGCTGATCTTTCGAACCTGCAGAAGTTTCAGGTTGCCTATTAGCGGGTTTGGTTACGGGTTTACTTTCATGCTGCTGACTTGGTTGTTGTTTTTTATTCAGGACTACGCCAAACTGCTGGTCTCTTTTTAGAGTGTTTCTCGCTGGAGCAACAGGATCCGAAGTGTGCATTCCCATCTCTATCATTGATAATGCATCCATCTGTTTCACCTCCCTTCTTTTGGATTTTTTTCAGGATCAATATCCCGATTTATCCTTCACCGGTATTTCGGTAAAAGCTTTACTCAGTTCTGTCGCGGTTTCTGCATCGAGACTATCGAGAATTTTACCCGCGGTCTTCTTCTTAATGCCCAGCAGCAGATCGACTGCTAATTGATAATCAAGTGCTTTAATCAATACGGCAGCTTTTTGAGGGTTCATCTTTTCGTAAATCTTACTCAATTCCGCAATCCGCTCCCCTTCCGTCTTTTCTTTACGGTCGAGCAATTGAACCAGCTCAGTGCGTAGCTGTTGCATCGCCGCGAGCTTCTTATCGACTTCCCCCTCCAAGGTCTTTAGCTGCATTTCCCGAGTATCAATTTTACTTTCCCGCTCGTCTAATTTTGCGTACTCATCTTCGATTGATACCAGGATGCGGCGCTCCTCGACCGATGATATCTGATTCTCATCCACCTGCCCTGGCTTTGCCGCAAAGAGAGTTCCAGAACAAAACATCAACACTATTGTGATCAATATCATTCTCAGGATCATGAGTTATTCCCTTTATTGCGCAGGCTGATTTCATCCAGCACCACCCGCTCCTTGCGAGACAGTTCCTGTCGATATTCTGCCTCCTGTTTATCCTTTAATTTGGCCATGACCTGACGTTCCCGTGCCGCATGAAGCAGTCCCTTACGCTCAGAAATAATCTGCTGCTCAAGCTGTTTTAAACGATCCTGAAGATCCCCAATCAAGCGTTGGCAATGTTGAATCTGTGATTCATAGAGATAAATTTCTGCAACCGTCAATCCTTCCTCCTGACGTTGCTTTAATTCACTGTCATTCTGTTGCAGCTTCTGCCTTTGCTGTTGCAGCTTTGCTTCAAGTTTGCCCTGTTTCTGCAGGCTAGCAGTTAAAACCTGCTGAGCCTGATCTTCTAGTAATTGTCGATAATTGAGCACCGATTGTAATTTGAATTTTCCTGCCATTTTATACTCTCGCCCCCTGGCGGCGATCCTGGAGCAATGTCGTCAATTCCTCTATCGTTGTATCCAGATCAACAGCATCATTCATCCCCTGGCGAAGAAACTCGGTCACTTCTTCTATCTGCGAAATAGCATAATCAATTTTACCATTACTCCCCTCAACATAGGCACCAATATTGATCAGATCTTCCGCCTCTTTATAAGTCGCCATAATCTCCCGAACCCGACCGCTCAACTGAAGATGTTCAGGACTGACGATATCGCGCATAACCCGGCTGGCCGAGTTGAGGATATCAATGGAGGGATAATGGTTACGTGCTGCCAGATCACGTGACAGAACAATATGCCCATCAAGAATCGATCTGACCGCATCGGCAATCGGCTCATTCATATCATCCCCTTCAACCAGTACAGTATAGAGACCAGTAATGCTCCCTCTCCCTTTAAAACTTCCGGCTCTCTCCAGTAGTTTCGGTAAGGTAGCAAAAACCGACGGGGTATAGCCTTTGGTTGTTGGCGGCTCACCGATTGCCAGACCAACCTCGCGCATCGCCATGGCAAAACGGGTCACTGAATCCATCAGCAACAAAACATCTTTCCCCTGTGCACAGAAATATTCAGCGATGGTTGTCGCAACAAAAGCACCACGCATCCGCAATAATGGTGATTGATCCGAGGTTGCGGTAATCACAACTGAACGGGCTAGCCCTTCAGGACCGAGGTCGCGTTCAATAAATTCACGAACTTCCCGCCCCCGCTCACCAATCAGAGCAATGACGTTGACATCCGCTTGGGTATGCTTAGCCATCATTCCGAGTAAGACACTCTTCCCGACCCCTGAGCCAGCCATAATTCCCATCCGCTGCCCTGAACCGCAAGTCAACAAACCATTGATCGCCCGCACACCAAGATCGAGAGGATGGACAATCGGCTTTCTGGCCATTGGACTCGCCGGCAATGCATAGAGTGGACATTCATGATCACAAGCCTCCAAGGGAAGTTCATCAAGGGGTTGACCAAGGGCGTCAAGAACCCGACCAAGCAGATGGTCGCCAACCGGGATAGAAGCACTGTCCCGCACCACCTGAATCAAACTGCCAGGACCAAGACCACGAAGTTCTCCCAACGGCATCAGTAGTGCACGAGAATCGCGGAAACCGACAACCTCCGCCGGAACCGGCTCTCCACCTCCCAGCGGAGTCAACTGACAGAGAGTACCAACCGTTGCCGCAGGACAATGTCCTTCGACAATCAGACCAACAATCTGAATCACTTTCCCACTCACCTTGAGTGGATTGACCGCTTTGACCTGTTCGACAAGATCTATCATCCCACATCCATAATTGCTTCACTCAAAGCTTGATGAATTGCCTCAAGTTGCGTTTCGATAGTGGCATCCACATCTCCAAGGTCGGAATCAACTCGACAGCCCCCGGGGGAAATTGCTGCGTCAGCTTCAATACTTAAGTTTTTCAGGCCGCTGATACTGGCAAGAAAAAGTGGTTTTTGAGCTGTAACATTCTCAAGATCGGCAGGATTAATCCGGATACGATATTGATCGCTGCGCACTGAAGATTGCAAAGCTGTTTCGATAATTGTCAAAATAATCTTGGGATCTGCTGCCACTTCTCTGCGGATAACCTGTTCAGAGACAGCCATCACCAGTCGCAACATATCCTGGCCACTATTCTTAGCCAGGGATTCCCGTAAGCGACTGATCTCTTCCGCTGCCGTTGCCAATGCTTGTGCCGCTGTTTCCAGGTTTTGATCCGCATTTTCCAGACCTTCCCGGCGCCCGCGAGCGTAAGCATCCTCAACATCTTTAGCGGAATATCCAGTGGAGGTTCCCGCTGTAGGTGTCGCAATCACTGAGTTTTTAGTAAATCCATCAGCCTCTAAAGGAGAACCTGATTCCGTCTCTCCAAACGATCTGAACTGAAATTCTTTAAGACCATTGGTTTCAGCGCCTCGATAAATTTTAGACAAGTTCATCGCCACCGCCGCCTCTTCCAGGTATTACAACAGACCCCTCTTCTTCAAGTTTCAGGGCAACCTTAACAATTTCCATCTGCATTGCTTCCACTTCAGAAAGCTTGCGTGGTCCCATTGCCTCAAGATCTTCTGCGATCATATCGGCGGCACGCTGGGAAATATTGCCGAAGATTTTATCTTTGATCGGATCACTTGCGGTCTTCAATGCCAGAGTTAACATGTCGGTACTGACTTCGCGCAGAATCGCCTGCATGCCACGGCCATCAATCGCAGCCAGATCTTCAAAGGTGAACATCCGTCGCCGAATTTCCTCAGCCAGATCAGGATCCACCGCCTCAATACTGGTGAGAATCACCTGATCGGCTCCTTTGTCCATTTTGCCGAGAATCTCAACCACCTTCTCAATTCCACCAACCTGTTTGCGATCCTTTCCAACCACCACACCGACTTCACGCTGTAGCGCCTCTTCGATCTGATTGATGACATCAGGAGAGACATTATCGATCTTGGCAATGCGATACATAATATCACCACGCATATCATCCGGTAATTCCGCTAAAATTCGGCTGGTATGATCTTCCTTCTGGGTCGACAGAATCAAGGCAACTGTCTGTGGATGCTCATTTTCCAGCAACCCGGCAACCATGCGCGGATGCATTTTGGAGATGGTTTCCAGCGGTCGTCCTTCAATCCCCGCAGAAACCTGATCCAGCAGATATTGAGCTCGTTGATGATCAGAACCCCCAAGAATGGCATGTTTGGCAAACTCGTCACCGCGAATGTAGACACCAACATCACCAGCGCGAGATTCCTTGAACTCTTCCAGAATTTCCCGAGCGAGAGACGGATCGACATGATCAATTTCCATCATACAGCGACTGATTTCACGGACTTCAGAATCATCCAGAGTCTCAAATATCTTTGCGGTTGACTCTTCCCCGAGACAGAGCAGTAATATGGCCGCTTTCTTTGCTCCAGATAGATGTTTTGCTTTTTGCACAAATAACTCCAAATATAAAGCTGTTTAATTTGAACTAAAGTTTTTTAAGCTGAGGGAGTTTAGGGTTGGATTATCTGGTTATTATCCCTTCAACCTTGTCTTGCAGCTTTTAACCCTCAGCCGGTTCTTCACGTAGCCAATTTTTCACCACCTGCACTGGCATCATGTCACCACCCAGGACTTCCTGGCGAATTTGAGCTAACGGATCACTGGGACCACCCAACAGTGGAGTTGATTCATCCCCACGCATCTCAGCTTCTAGCTCTTCGACTGTTTTCATTGGTTGGGTCTGTTCAGACGCCCCACGCAAGGTACGCATCAAAGGCTTGAGAAACAACAAATATGCGAACAATGAAGCAATAACCAGCAAACTGTACTTAATAATCGGCATAAAGGGATAAACCTTGTCAATCAACGAAGGTTCCGGCAAGGCGTCATCACTAAAGCCACTTTCAAATGGCATGGAAACAACCGAAATCAAATCTCCACGGGAGTCACTGATACCAAGTGCCGAACGAACCATCTTCTCAATACCCTGCAACTCTTCTGCCCCACGTGGCGTATTGACTGGGTCTGCACCTTCAGCACCGGGAGTCACTCGATCAGCGACCAGAACTGAGACCGACAGCGTTTTCAATGTGCCAACCGATTGAACCGTCTTACTTACCACCTTGCTCAACTCATAATTAACTGTTTCGTCAGAACGACTGGCTGGGGTTCCTGCCGTTGCTGTTGCAGTACCCCCCTGCAGGTTAGAAACAACCCCGGGAACACCACTTGAGGATTCACTGCCCCCCTCCTCTGTACTGGTCTGCTCACTGACGATAACCGCACCTTTGGGATCGAGAGATTCCTCAACCTTTTCTCGCTGATCGAAATCGACCTCAGCATTGACCTTAACCAGAGAGTTTCCTGCTCCGAGGGCACGATCCAGCAATGACTGAGCACGTACTTCTAACCGCCGCTCCACAGTCTGTTGATAATTCAGCATCCCCGGAGTCATCGGCCCGGCCATTTCATCTCCATGACTTTTGGATAAAATTTTACCACTTGAATCAACCACCGTAACGTTCTCCGCATCCAACCCTTCGACGCTACCAGAAACCAGATAAACAATCCCTTGCAGTTGTGATTCTTTGAGAGAACGACCGGACGAAAGCTTAATGACAACCGACGCAGTTGCCTGTTGTTGCTGTTCCCGAAACAACCGTTTTTCTGGCAATGCCAAGTGAATGCGGGCGGCTTCAACCGGTGCCAGAGAAGTGATGGTTCGCACCAGTTCACCCTGAAGAGCACGCCGATAATTAACTTTCTGGGCAAAGTCAGTCATGCCGAAACTCTGCTTGTCAAAGATCTCGAAACCGACTCCACCTTCAGATAAGCCGGAGCCAGCCAGTTCAATACGTGCCTCATAAACTTTATCCGCCGGAACCATGATGTCCCGTCCACCGTCTTCTAAACGATAAGGAACCTTGTGCCCTTTCAGCCAATCAACCACCGATGCCGCATCCCGACTTGGCAAGTTGGCAAATAACAGACTGTAATCCGCAACTTGAGACTGCATGATAATTAAGCTGAACAGGAGAGCACTCACCGCTGTCGCCCCAATCAGACTCAGCTTGCGTGCCAGCGACCATTCCATGATCACATCCAACATATTCTTCTTTTTAGCAGTCACTTCTTTTACTTCTTCAGCCATCGAAATTTTCCTCCGGGATCGATTGCGTTAATCTTTAATTTTCAATAATTCACCAGATGACTTTCGATTACACCTGCATGCGCATGATTTCCTGATACGCCTCAACCGCCTTGTTCCGCACCTGCACCATCAGCCGTAAAGAGATATCTGCCTCTTCCAGCTTGATCATCGCTCCATGCAGATTTTTGGTTTCGCCAGCAGCAATCTGTTCAGCAGCTCGATCAGCACTGATCTGTGCCTGATTGACCTCGGCAATAGATGTTTTCAGCATTTCCCCAAACTTATTGCCCATATTTTGAATCGGGCTTGTTTTCGGTTGGGACAGCCCTTTAAGATGGGCATTCATAGTAATATCAGCAACACTTCTCATTCCTTACCTCACCGTCCTATTTCCAGGGCTTTTAATGCCATCCGTTTCGCCGACTTAACGACTGTGACGTTTGCTTCGTAGGCTCGTAATGCTGACATCATATCGGCAGTTTCTTCCACCAGACTGATATTTGGCATCGCAACTTGACCTTGTTCATCGGCATCGGGATGAGACGGGTCATAGACCATCCGGGGAGGCAAACTGCTCGCTTGAACCTGAGAAACTTCAACCCCCTGTACCGCATCACGCATCCGGCTATCAAGCGTATCGGAAAACCCTTTCTGGCTACTTTGGAAAACCACTTCCCGCTTTCGGTATGGACCGCCATCTGGAGTTCGGGTGGTTTCGATATTGGCCAGGTTGGAACTGATGGCGTTCATCCGAATCCGCTGCGCCTTGAGTGCCGAAGCACTGATCTTCATCGTGGTAAAAATATCCATAAAATCTCCTAACGACCGTCACTGGCGGCAAATTTAAGCATCGAGAATTTTTTCTTTAAAATCTGACTGCCGGCTTCATAAAGAAGTTGGTTTTCTGCCAGATCAAGCATCTCGTCATCAATCGAGACACTGTTGCCATCACCAAAGGGATTCTGGCTTGGATGCTTGGTTATGTTACCCTGCACTGCACTTATTCCACCTGAACCAAGTGGAAAATGTTTCGGGTTGGTTTTTCTCCCAGCCATCTCAGGGTGGCTGATAGCCTTGCGCAAATTATCTTCAAAATTTAGTTTACGAACCGCGTAGCCAGGTGTTTCTGCATTGGCAATGTTGCTAGCAATCACCTGCTGCTTTTGTGCCCGCAAGTCGAGGCTCTTTTGCAATACTGCAATAGTTCGATCAGCGATTATGAAATTTGCCATAATTTTACTCCTGCCTGACTTCTGATTCTAAAGTTGGAAATCTCACCGTTTTTCCTGAATGAGCAAGTCCTGAGCCAACTTTCCCCAAGAACTCCCTCCATCTGTCTCGACCAGTTGATTTAAAAGCTTAAGTGCCACCTTGCGCTGCTGCTGTCGGAGTAGGATTTGTGCTGTTCTGTAGCGGGCTTGGGCTCCAAAATCAGGATCTTTATGCAACTGCTGATAAATTTTAGCGGCAGCACTATTTTTATTTAATTGATAATAAGCCTCCCCCAAAAGTGCCATTTCTTTGACTTTTAGAGATTCTCCAGATTGTCGTACCCGCTCCAAACTTTGAACCACTGCTTCCAATTGACCCATCTGCCAATAGATATGGGCAGCACGAATTTCCAGTTCGGAGCTGCTGGGTCGATTCTTCCTGCTCAACCAGGCCAGTAATTCATCCTGTTGACCTTCACGCTCAAAAGCATCCAGCAGAATTCCAAACAAGCTTGCTGCATCCTCACCCTGCGGATACTTTTCCAGGTAGCGACCAGCATAATCACTGGCTTTTTGGTACTCTGCACGTTTTAAATAGGATTCTGCCAGCGGGAGATAAATTGTCTGCTGCTCCGGCTTTCCGGTGGTACGATCAAACAGGTAAAGGAGGATCCGACTGGCACGTTCATAGAGTCCAAGCCGATTGAAAGCCGTTGCCAGATCGCGTAGGAAATCTTTTTGAAACCCACTCCGCAGCAGTAGTTTACGATTTTTCTCGGCCAGTACGACCGCCTGTAAATCTTTTTTCTGTTCCAGCAATTGATGCACCACTGTCGGCAACTGTTGCAGAATCAAAAGATTCACTTCCCTGATAAGTTCAGAGGAACCAAACTCTCTTCGAAAACGCATCAACGCATCGATACTCTCGTGGTGCTCCCCTGAAAGAAACAGGGCAAGAGCATGTTTAAAACGACTTTCTTCGCGAACCGGGAGAAACTGCGAATGTTGCCCTAACTGCAAATATTCATTTGCAACCTGCTCCAGCTTAAGCTCCCCACCACTGATCAACTTATGATCAATCAATCGCAGCTCCGCTCTATCTCCCCCTTCTGTATTGGGACGATCCAGAGTTGCTCTTTGCAAGCCAATTATCCCCCAGCCCAGATCTCCCGCTTCATAGGCAGATGACCCTGCGGCAAACAGCAGGAGATCGTCTCCTGGCTCTTCTTTTAATGGCTCCACTAAATGACGATAGAAACTGCTGGCCAACTTATAGTTCTTATTTTTAAATGCGCTGAAAGCGGCTCGGTTAAGGGAGAAGCGGTAATGATCAAACAGACCCGGCTCCTTAACCAGATCCTGATAAACTATAAGCGCTTTATCCAACTCACCAAGACCAGCACGGGCATCAGCAATTCGCATCTCAAGAGGCACAAGTAAACGATCAGGCCAATTCAGCCCCGGAAGTTGTAAATGCTCAAGTGCGACACGATCCTGACCAGAAGCTAATGCGGTTTCCGCAAACAGAAAATGAATGAACGGCAGCAATGGATGATGTTCAGCCAGCTTTGGTAATAATTCCAGTAAAGTGAGCTGAGCAACAAGAGGTTGACCATCAAGTGCTTGTCCATAAGCTGTCAAATATTCGACACGCGGCTGTTCTGATCCCCCTTTCCTGCGTAACGAATCAAGCCGAGCAATGCCCGCCTCTGTGGCATCAGTCCGCAGTTGGGCTTCTGCTACAAAAAGATCCCGCAGGTAGAGTTGCTGCGGATCGTGGAGACTCAACCCGGTTGCCGTCTGGATCACACTGAGAAACATGTTGTTGTCAGCATGCTGCTGCAACGGCCATAGAGGGCTCTTTTCATCCACAATTAGAGGGGGAAATTGTGGGAGAGTGTAGTTGAGGGGTAGCTCTAACTTCCAATAAGTCCGATAATCACAGAAAAACTTATCCCAATGATCTTTCCAGGGAGATTCCTGTTGAAATCGGGCAGCCCTTCTCCCAGCTTTGCGGGGTGGCATATTAGAAATCTTGAAAGCCACCGCTGGTCGGGCAACATCATCGGCATCCCAGTAAATATCTACAATCACCCGAGGCGGGCTTTGCTTTGATTCTGTGGCAATCTGCTTTGGGAGACGCCGCAGCAAAATTGACATCAGGAGTTCCTGCTTCTTTTCTTTTAGCAGAACCTTAACGATCTTTTCATCTTCTGGAAGGGTACGGAACTTTGGGGACGGCTTAACATTGCCAAACAGCAGATCCACCCGTTGCCCGGAAGCTTCCATTGTAAACCTTGGCAGGGTGGACAATTCAAAAGTCATCCGGGTAAAACCCGGTCTGTCCTCCTTCTGCATAGTGAGCAAAGTGATTGGGTCTGCCGCTTGAACAGTGATTGTTACGCTCATAAAAAAGAGCAGCAAAAACAGCAATAACCCGATAATTTTTACAACCCGAATAGGATGTTGCATCCACGCCTCCAGTGGTTTTTATTTAACCCCAAAGACATTCATAGGCGAAAACTGTGCCAAAAGGATTTATAATTTCATAACTTGTTGGAATTAAAGCTTTTATTGTGCGAAGAGATTAATACAAGTTGGTTGAATTGTTTTTTTTGATAATAAGAAAGACGTGATTTTGACAAAAGAATCAGAGCTTGACTGTTATAGGAGAAGAGCTACGTGCCGATGAGATCAAAGACAGGTTGTTCCATTAGAGAAACAAGCTCTGAGACGCGTTGCTGAAATAGCTTGAATTTACTTTTTGGAATTGATACTGCCATTGGGATTTTGGCTGTGATGGGGTTGACCGTACGACCCTTGATATGTATTTCATAATGGAGGTGCGGCCCGGTAGAACGTCCGGTGTTCCCCGATAAAGCAATCCGCTCACCACGTTTAATTTTCTGCCCACGTTTGACAGTAATGCGACTCAAATGCATATAGCGAGTCATATAACGTCCCTCATGCTTAATCTCAATATACTTCCCGGCATAACGGTGATTTTTAACCCGCGTGACGATACCGTCCCCAGTCGCATAGACCGGCGTACCCACTGGCATGCCAAAATCAACACCTTTGTGCGGAGCGATGCGCTTGGTAATAGGATGAAGCCGCGCAAGATTGAAAGGGGAACTGATCCTGAAATGCCCCTTAAAGGGATAGCGCTGAAAAGCCCGGGCAAGGCTCTCACCCCGTTCATCATAATAATTTCCATCCTCAAACAGAAAAGCAGTGTAATGATGTTTTCGAGTAAAAAATCGCACTGCTTCAATATGGCTTTGACCCGTCAACTTTCCATCCAAGAGCTGCAGGCTACGGACAACTTGAAAGTGATCACCAGCTCGAAGATCCCGACTGAATTTAAGCTTGTTCTTAAACAAGTAAGTGATATTTCCGGTTTCCTGCTCACTCAAACCAACAGCAAGTGCTGACTGGTAAAAACTCCCCTCTATTTCACCATCAAGCAACTGAGGTTCCCAAGTCCCGGAGAGAATAATATCTTTATATTCAAAACTGTTTTCATCAACCCTCTGATAGACAATCTGATGTGCAGGATGAATGAAAAGCTCCATTTTCATAAGCTGACGATTTTTTTTATCCAGGGTAAATGTCAGGATATTACCAGGCCGTAAAATGTCCAGCGCCAGTAAAGATTCATCGGCTGCTACAATCTGAAACATAGTGGTCTGATTAATTTTTACACTGTCAAATATAGTGCTTAGATTATCGCCCGGTTGAATAGTTCTTTTTAAAATGTGTTCAGGGACGGGGTGTTGCAAATTATCCATTGAAGCGGTGTCTTGATTAAGAGGTTCAGTGGGCTTTTCAGGATATGTCTGTTTATCTTGAACCTGTGCACCTGTTTTAGCCAATTCTGGCGGCGGAGAAGTGGGGAAATAATAATATCCAACGAATCCCACAACAGCAAATATCACTACCAACAAGAGTAGACGACGATTGCGACGGTATTTTTTTTGCTGACTGAGTGTTGGTTTCCAGATTGCGTTCATTCTAAAAGTACTTCTTTATCATTATAGTAATAAGATTCTATCCTACATTAAATGCAACAAACTATCATCTTATGTCAAGTTCTGTTTTTATCTTGAGAATTCTGCTGTAGCCAATTCTCTTGATTTTAAAAGTATCCTCGTTTAACAAAATACTCTTAAAATCAATTTATCCTATTCACCAACCCTCTAGTAAACCTTATAATTTTTACAGTTGACTAGCCGACAGATATCTGATTTATTCCTCCTCGATGTAATACCTAATAAATTTCGGAGCTAATACCATGATCTATCTTGTTGCAATCACAATTCTCTGGGCATTTTCTTTCAGTTTGATCGGTGTCTACCTGGCCGGACAAGTGGATGCTTATTTCTCTGTCCTCACCCGGGTTGCATTGGCTGCGGTCGTTTTTCTCCCCTTTATCCGCCGGGTTCCGGCAAAGTTGGCAGGTAAATTGATGGTACTGGGAGCCATCCAGCTAGGCTGCATGTATGTTTTCTATTATCAATCGTTTCTCCTGTTGACTGTACCGGAAGTACTGATTTTTACGATTCTGACACCAGTTTATGTCACCCTGATTTTTGACCTACTGCAGGGTCATTTCAGCTTCAGATATTTGGTGACTGCGCTAGTCGCGGTTCTGGGTGCAGCCATTATCCGTTACAGTTCAATCGGCAACGAAATATTTGTCGGATTTCTGGTGGTACAGGGGGCAAATATCTGTTTTGCTATCGGACAGGTTGGCTACAAGGTGCTCCTGCAGCGAGAGAATCTGAAACTGCCACAGCGTGCCATTTTCGGTTATTTCTATTTGGGCGCCCTGGCAGTCACCATCGTCACCTGGTTTCTGTTCGGCAATCCAGCCAAACTACCAACGACTGCACTACAGTGGGAAATCCTCCTCTATCTTGGATTGATCGCTTCCGGACTTGGCTACTTTTTCTGGAATAAAGGGGCAACCAAAGTGGATGCCGGGACGCTGGCAATTATGAACAATGCTTTGGTTCCTGCTGGATTGATTGTCAACCTGCTGATATGGAACCGTGACGCCAACTTGACCCGGCTGGGTGTCGGTGGTGCAGTGCTGCTGTTCTCGCTGCTGTTACATGAATACTGGGGTAAACAATGCAGTCCCGAGCCACAGTTGGATTAACCTGCTAAATTTATCCCCTTCGGCTCTCCGTATAAGGTATAAGTTGGCCGATGTCTCATCAAACCAATTTCATAACTTATTTAAAACTGCTACTGATGGCTCTGTTCTGGGGTGGAACCTTCATTGCTGGTCGGCTTCTGGCCGGGGAGGTTTCACCATTTTCCGCAGCATTTCTGCGCTTTGCTATTGCCTCGGCTGTATTAGTGTTGATCAGCCTACGCAATTACCGAACACTACCAAAGGTTCAGGGAAATCAGTGGATTCCCCTGTTAATACTCGGGTTTAGTGGCGTCTTTGCCTATAACGCTTTCTTCTTCAAGGGGCTGGAACTGGTCGAAGCCGGACGAGCAGCGGTGATTATTGCCAACAACCCCATCTTTATCGGCCTGTTTGCGGCTCTGCTGTTTAAAGAAGAACTCAATTTTCAAAAAATTGCGGGGATCATCCTCTCGATCTCCGGCGCGATCATTGTCATTACCAAAGGACAACCTCTGACGATATTTTTTACCGGGTTGGGGAAAGGTGAACTCCTCATTTTTGGCTGTGTTATCAGTTGGACAATTTACTCTCTGGCAGGACGTGCTGCCATGCGGGGATTCACGCCGCTGGTTGCCGTCACTTACTCGGCCTTAATCGGAACACTTCTATTATTTCCGGCCGCTTATTTTGAAGGTCTGTTTCAACATATCAGCAGATATTCTGCCACAGCCTGGGGCTGCCTGTTGTATCTTGGGCTCTGTGGAACAGTTCTCGGATTTGTCTGGTATTATCAGGGAATTCAAAAGATCGGCTCAACCCGGGCTAGCCAATTCATCAATTTTGTTCCGGTTAGCGCGGTTCTACTGTCTGTCTGGCTGCTCAATGAGCCCTTAACGATTTCATTACTATTTGGCCTTCTTTTCGTCAGCAGTGGCGTATACCTGACCAATCGATCCACAATCCTCAGACTTGGGGATTGAACCAAAAAAAGGAACTACACTAAGCTTAAGTAATTTTATAGTAATCTCGGAACTGTCCTCAGCACTATTGGAGGCTGTCCCAAGAGGGTACAAACCATGAAAATGTAGCGGTTTACACCACAAACCAGTCTTTTTCCGCCATCACCAGTTATTTTTCTTCATTCAACACCAACAGATAACCATCAGGATCCTGCAGCCAAAGTTCCCGGCGATGGTGTTCATGGTCGTCCAGCTCGTAACAAATCGGCCAGAGATAATACTTGACCATACGATAAATATCATCCAGATTATTGCAGCTCAGTTCCAACTGTACCCCCACTCCAAAAGGATTGCGGTTTAAACTTTGCAGCAGTGCCGGATGTTGTGCTTCCATATCCCGTAACGGTTGAAAAACAATTTTCATTTGTTCAAGAGATAAGACGATATAGCTCTGCTTCGTTTTAGAATTTCGGATAAGTTCAGGAGATAACAGCAGAACTTCACGATAAAACTGTTCCGTTTTATTTAAATCAGCAACAGCAAGAGTTAAGTTTAATTGCATTGATTTTACCCCTTATGTTTTAATGTGACAGACTATGACAGGGAGCAACAAGAGTCGAGCTTTTCTCGGTTTTGGTGGTAATTTAGGAAAGCCACTGAACAATTTTCGCCGCGCCAGACAACAGCTGGCGGAACATCCACAGGTTGAGGTTATCTCCAGCTCACCACTCTATCAAACACCTCCTGTTGGGGGACCAGAGGGACAAGCAGATTATCTCAACGCTGCTATTGAAATTCTAACTGGATTATCAGCGCTTGACCTGTTACAACTCTGCCGCCAGATAGAAAATAGTGCCGGGCGAGTCAGGGATTTGCACTGGGGACCCCGAACTCTTGATATTGATTTACTCCTGGTTGATGACCTGATTATGGATACCCCACTTTTAACTCTGCCGCATCCACGTTTACAACAGCGTCATTTTGTTCTGCTGCCGCTGAATGACCTTGCACCACAACTGAACCACCCGGTTCTAAATGAAACTATCGGTCATTTACTTAATATACTGCCAACAGCTATTGACATTACCCGCTTAAACAAAACATGGTAACCTGATGATCAAATTGATACTGCTTATTCTCTGTGGCTTTGTTTTCTACTCGATGATCTCCGGTTTGCTGCGTCCGGGAAAATCCCGGCGCCCGGAAAACCGGAGCAAAGAAGGGGAAGCCATGGTGGAAGATCCACAATGCGGAACCTACCTCCCCATAAGTGAAGCAATCAAAGCAAATATTAATGGTCAGCAGCACTATTTCTGCTCAAAAAAATGTTTGAAAGAATATAAGAAAGGACAGGAAAAATAATCACCTTACCCTGACAAGGAGTTTTTAAATGAAGTTTTTTATCGACACCGCAGAAGTTACTGAAATCCGTGCCGCCCATGATCTGGGATTAGTTGACGGGGTGACCACTAACCCTTCGTTGATCGCTAAAAGCGGTCGCGATTTTAAAGAAGTTATCAAAGAAATTACCGATATTGTTGATGGACCTATCTCGGCTGAAGTGATCGCTCTGGATGCTGAGGGGATGCTTAAAGAGGGACGTGAGTTAGTTAAAATCCACAAAAATATCGTTATCAAGGTACCAATGACCACCGAAGGACTGAAAGCAACCAAGCAATTCAGTGCTGAAAAGATCAAAACCAACGTCACCCTGATCTTTTCTTCTTTACAGGCTCTTTTGGCTGCCAAAGCAGGAGCAACCTATGTTTCACCATTTGTTGGCCGCCTTGACGATATCAGTCATGAAGGGATGGAAGGGGTTGAGCAAATTCGGACTATCTATGATAACTACGGGTACACCACCGAAATCATTGTTGCCTCGGTACGTTCACCGCTGCACGTTCTCAATGCCGGTTTGATCGGCGCCGACATCTGTACGATCCCTTATGGCGTCATGATCCAGCTGGCAAAACACCCACTGACCGACCTAGGCATCGAAAAATTTCTTACAGATTGGGAAAAAACAAAATAGAACTGCAGTTCAATACAGAGACCACCTAACAGGCTGAAACACTAAGTTTCAGCCTGTTTTTTATTGTTTTAATTCAGACTGCTTTTCACAGAGTTAATTCCACAACAATGTTATGTAGAATGCTTGAAATATAATCGGTCTGACCACTTGACAATCTGCCAAAGAGTCGGTATATGGTTAAAAGCTATTTATATATCTTTTTTCTGGGATTCTTGAGATACGAACCCCATCTCTACTTCTAACCCTGTGAGGATGCGATGAACATTCACGAGTATCAAGCTAAGGCGATTCTGCGCTATTTCGGAGTTCCAGTTCCGGAAGGGCACGTGGTCTACAACAGTAACTCGGCCCGCGACTGGGCAAAACGACTGGGTGATGGCCCCTGGGCAGTTAAAGCTCAGATTCATGCCGGTGGTCGTGGCAAAGGTGGCGGTGTCAAGATTGCCAAAACTGCAGATGAAGTCAAACAGTATGCCAGGCAGATGTTCGGCATGACTTTGGTGACCCACCAAACTGGGCCAGAAGGCAAAATTGTCAAACGGGTTCTGGTTGAAGAGGGGAGCAACATCGCTGACGAATACTATGTCTCCTTCCTCGTCGACCGGACAACTGATAAAGTCACCTTGATGGCTTCCGCAGAAGGGGGAATGAATATTGAAGAAGTTGCCGCTAAAACCCCTGAAAAACTTTTCTTTGAAGCAATTGATCCCGTCGTTGGGCTGACTGCGTTCCAAGCTCGTAAAGTTGCCTTCAAGCTCGGTTTCGCCATGCCTCAGGTCAAGCAAGCCGTACCGGTTTTGATGAATCTCTATAAAGCATTCGTTGAATCTGACTGCTCATTACTCGAAATCAATCCACTCATCCAGACTGCTGAAGGCAAGCTGATCTGCCTCGATGCCAAGCTTAACTTTGATGACAACGCCCTCTTCCGTCATCTGCGTATCCGCGATCTCCGCGACTACGAAGAAGAAGATCCGATGGAAATTGAAGCCGGTCAATATGATCTATCCTACATCTCTCTTGACGGCAACATTGGCTGTATGGTTAACGGTGCCGGTCTGGCTATGGCGACTATGGATATTATCCAACTCCATGGTGCTTCCCCAGCCAACTTCCTCGATGTTGGAGGGAGTGCAACCGTTGAGCGGGTCACCGAGGCCTTTAAAATTATCCTCTCCGACAAAAAAGTTGAGGGTATTCTGGTCAACATCTTTGGCGGCATCATGAAGTGTGATGTTATTGCGACAGGTGTGGTTGAAGCAGCCAAGCAGGTTGGAATCAAGATTCCTCTGGTTGTCCGTCTCGAAGGAACCAACGTTGATCTCGGCAAAAAGATTCTAGCAAAATCGGGTCTTGATATCGTCAGTGCCGACGGCATGGCCGATGCTGCGGAAAAAATCGTCAAAGCCGTCAACGGTTAAGGCATTAAGGAGATAAAACAATGAGTATTCTGATCGATAAAAATACCAAGGTCATTACCCAGGGGATTACCGGTGCTACCGGCCTCTTTCACGCTCAAGGTGCCCGTGACTACGGCACACAGATGGTCGGCGGTGTTACTCCCGGAAAAGGCGGTACCAGTGTTGATGGATTTCCAATTTTCAATACCGTAGAAGATGCAGTTAAGGAAACAGGTGCGACCGCTTCGGTTATCTATGTTCCACCAATCGGCAGCGCTGATGCCATCATGGAAGCAGTAGATGCCGGTATTGAACTGGTTATCTGTATCACCGAAGGGGTTCCGGTTCTGGACATGGTCAAGGTCAATAAGTACATGGAATGCAGAAACTCCCGCCTGGTCGGGCCGAACTGCCCGGGAGTCATCACCCCCGGCGAATGCAAAATCGGCATTATGCCCGGCTATATTCATAAACCTGGCCCGGTTGGCGTCCTGTCTCGCTCCGGTACTCTGACCTATGAAGCTGTCTGGCAGTTGACCAGCCGTGACATTGGTCAAACCACCTGTGTTGGTATCGGTGGTGACCCGGTCAATGGTACCAGCCACCTTGACGTGCTGAAGATGTTTGAAGCTGACCCAGAGACCAAAGCGGTTATCATGATCGGTGAAATCGGTGGCGATGCTGAAGAGCAAGCCGCTGAATATGTTCGCGATCACATGAGCAAACCAGTCGCTGCCTTTATCGCCGGAGCAACTGCTCCTGCAGGTAAGCGAATGGGTCATGCCGGTGCAATCATCTCCGGTGGTAAAGGTGATGCAGCCAGCAAAAAAGCCTTCCTGCGCGAGTGCGGTGTCAGTGTTGCCGATTCTCCTGCAGATATGGCCGAAGCGTTGCTGAAGATCTGGCAGCCATAAGAGAACAACAAAGTTATTCAGAAATATTTAAAAGGGGCGGAATTTCCGCCCCTTTTCATTTTATCTAAGATTATGAGAGTCTGGATTTATCTCTTTCAATATACGTAAATTCAGACAAATCACTTTCCAAGCAGCCTATAACCCTGATCGGACGACCACCATCACTTCAGCCTAGCTGCGTAATCCGCATATTCGCCGATATAATAATCAGCCGGTTCACCCCCCAGCTTAATCGCATCCCGTCCCTGCATTGTTTCAATCCAGGCCAACAATGAGGTTAAATTATCAGGAATCCTCAAGCCACGATAATGCTCCAACACCGCCCAGCGCTCGAACCAGGGATAAAAAGCTATATCCGTCAAGCCAACGTACCAGCCAAACCAATAAGGTCCCTTCCCATTGCGATGTTTTAATTCGTTATCAAGATCTGCGAGTACCTTGCAGAGTTCAGCGGCAATGGCGCTCTGCTTTTCTTTCCGTTGCGCCTTAAGCAAACGATAAAACAGTGGAACAAATCTTGAGCCGGAGAAGTCGATCCAGAGTCTGGCCTCGGCTCGCTGCTGGGCAGATGAAGGCAGTAGGGCTGGTTCTGTGCAGCATTCGTTGACGTATTCATTGATGATCAGCGACTCTTGCAGGATAAAATCCCCCTGCCGGAGTGCTGGAACCGCGCCAGCAGGGTTGAGCTGAAAGTACCAGTCCGGCTTGTTACGCAGATTGATTTCGATCAAGGTGAAAGGGAGATTTTTTTCCATCAGCGCCAAACGGCTACGATGTGCAAAAGGACAGACCCGGGCGCTGAACAGTTCAATGTTTTCCATAACGAGTTCCTTAAGCGACTAAACCCCAGAGTTCAGCGTAACAGATTATCGCGACAGTAACCATCATGCCGTCCCGAATGGTGCTAGTCTAAGCAGTATTGCAGTAATCTCGGGACTGTCCCCAGACCCACCGGGGGCTGTCCCAAGAGTTTACGAGCCACGAAGAGCCGCAGTGGTTTGCGCCGCAAAAATTTTGCGAGTATTGTGTTATAGTTCCCTTCATGACTAAAAATCTACCCCGCCGCCGCTCCGGATGTCCGATCAGCTTCTCCCTTGACCTCATTGGTGACAAGTGGACGCTGCTGGTCTTGCATGATCTCATTTTTGGGAGAAAGAAACATTTTCGAGATTTTCTTGCTTCGCCAGAAAAAATTGCAACCAACATCCTCGCCAATCGTTTGAAATCTCTTAAAAATGCCGCCATCATCACCCGGCATCCTGATCCAGAACATGCTCGTCAGGTGATCTACTCGAATGACAGAGAAGGGTCTGGACTTAATTCCGCTACTGCTCGATATGATTGAATGGGGGGCAAAATACGACACCAGAACGGAAGCTCCTGAAGAGTTATCCACCGTATAGCGAAAAATCGTGAGGGGTTCATTGCGGAACTGCAGACCGCATTTTCAGAAGGAACAAGGGACTGATTTACTGAGATTTTCTAAATTTTGAGTGCTCTTGATCAGCCAGTCGTGCCGATCAGATCACATTAGTTTACAGGCTCCACCTGCTATAATATCAGAGGAGAACCCTATGACGACTACGCTTGCATTTGATGTTTATGGTACCTTGATTGATACACAAGGCGTCAACATAGCACTACAGAAACTCGTTGGTGACAAAGCAATGGATTTCTCTTGTACCTGGCGGGACAAGCAATTGGAATATTCCTTTCGTCGCGGTCTGATGCAAAACTACGAAACCTTTGCTGTTTGTACGCGTCAAGCTCTTGATTACACCTGCGTTTACTATAAAACACCACTCACCGCAGATCAAAAAACAGACCTATTAAGCATTTACCGTGTACTCCCTGCATTTGAGGATGTCAAAGCAGGGCTGACCCAATTAAAAGCTGCTGGTTTTCATCTCTATGCGTTTTCCAATGGTGCCGCCGATGCCCTGGAAATATTACTAAGTGCTGCTGGCATTCGGGATTTTTTTCTCGGAATTGTAAGTGTTGATGACCTGAAATCTTTCAAGCCGAACCCTGGCGTTTATAGTCATTTTTTGAGAAAATCGAAAGCTACTGGTAACAGTGCATGGCTCATCTCAAGTAATCCTTTTGATGTCATTGGGGCAATTTCGGCTGGAATGAATTCTGCGTGGATTCGTCGTTCTCCAGACGCAATTTTTGATCCTTGGGGGATAGATCCGACTATCACTGTATACAGCTTTACTGAACTCAATAAGAAAATTACCGAACAGTCTCCCTGGTAGCGGGTCTGGCTCATCCACCCTTCTCAACGCTGGCCAGATCAGGGTAAATGACCCGAACCGGATCGCCGGGGTGAAGATATCCACCCCTCAGAACTTTTGCGAAAATTCCCTCTTTTGGCATCACACAATCTCCGGCTTGATGATAAATTGCACAACGCTTATGACACTCCTTGCCAATCTGAGTTACTTCCAGTAGAGCATCACAAATCTGCAACTGTGTTCCGATAGGCAATGCTGGCAAATCGATCCCTACTGTCGTCAGATTTTCTGCAAAATCCCCCTTATCAACGTCGAGACCTAAAGCGTGCATCTTGTCAATACTCTCTTGAGCCAGCAAGCTGATCTGCCGATGCCAGTCACCAGCATGACCATCCCCGACGATACCGTGGTTGAATCTGAGTTCAACCTGCTCGACGGGAGTTTTCCGCTCCCCTTTGTTTTTGCTGATACAGACAGCAACGAGTTTTTGTGCCATGATGTTATTCTCCGATGCTCGACATACTGAATGGCGTTATTGTATTTTGATCATAACCCAAATAATGCCGAGAGGGTTTGTTTTTAATCATCTGCGGTAAAGCATTCTATCGTTTTCTCTCCGACAAATCCAGAATGCTGGGGGGACATAATACCGACTATCCACAATCCAGCCATCAGCCCTCAAAAAGACCCGCCAGTAATTGGGTGATTTTTTAGCAATAAACAGCACCACATAAACTGACCACTTCCTTCAATTCCCTACAGCACCCATTTCAGCTATTCTCATTCCGGGTTTTATTTGCTCATTTTCGAAAATAAAGGTATCCTAACAATGCTGTCCATCCAACAACTAAAGGGAGCCCATGTACGATCAATTCCGTAATCTTCTCGTCATTGATGATGAAGCCTCCATGCGTCATATGTTGCGTCTGATTCTGGAACAGCATAACTACCGCGTCAGTGAAGCACAAAATGGAGCAGAAGCAATCAACCTGATCTACAAGGAAAAGTTTGATGTTATTCTTTCTGATATCCGTATGCCGGATATGGATGGCCTCACCTTTCTTGATCAATCTGAAGTCCGCTCCCTTGACTGTACTATCATTATGATGAGTGCTTACGGCAGTATTGACACAGCGCTTGCATGCATGCAGCGTGGAGCCTACGACTATATTTCCAAACCCTTTAAACCCGATGAAGTCGTCCTGACCCTGCGAAAAGCCGAAGAGCGGCAGGAGTTGCGGCAGGAGAATCAGCAATTAAAGCAAGCTCTATCAAAGCAGGACAAAAAATTTTCTATCACTGATATTGTCCATTCCAGCCAGAAGATGAAGCAGGTTTTAAATCTGGTTCGAGCAGCGGCTAAAGCCGATTCCTCTATTCTGATCAGTGGTGAAACTGGCACGGGAAAAGAATTGATAGCTAAAGCTCTCCACAGCGAAAGTGATCGCAAAGGGCAATTTCTGGCCATCAATTGCAGTGCTATCACCTCCGGCTTATTGGAAAGTGAACTTTTCGGGCACAAAAAGGGGGCATTTACCGGAGCTGATCGAGAAAAACAAGGGTTATTTTCCATCGCCAGTGGCGGGACTCTGTTTCTTGATGAGATTGCCGATCTACCATTGGAGCTACAACCTAAGTTATTGCGGGTTCTGCAGGAAAGTGAAATCCGAAAAGTCGGAGCGACTCATTCTGAAAAAATTGATACCCGCGTTGTTGCGGCAACTGGAACCGACCTGCAAGAGGCCGTACAAAATGGGCAGTTCCGCCGCGATCTTTATTACCGCCTTGCGGTTGTTGATATTAATCTGCCACCGCTACGGGAACGACCGGAAGATATTATCGTTCTGGCAGAATACTTTCTTGCCAAACTCTGTCATCGTGAAGGTCGCCCCTTGCTGCAGATAAATGCCTCTGCGCAAAAAAACCTGATAGCCTATCATTGGCTCGGGAACGTTCGGGAGCTGGAAAACGATCTGGAAAAGGCAATGATATGCAGACCCGGAGATACGCGGGAACTCCCCCCACTGC
>JAKIUD010000076.1 GCA_021647765.1 Desulfuromusa sp.
GAACACCTCCTGTTAGAATTTGGTGTTCACAGGTTTACGCGGTTGCTATTCAATTGTCAGAGAACTATTGTCTTCGATGTACTGGCACTTTTTTTAGTCCACGATGTTGTGGCACTTACCAAATAAGAGCTATAAGTTTTGCTGTCACTTATTGGTGTTGCCTGTCAATCGGCATGCATAAATATACGAATCAACGGACTGTTGTTTAACGCATAAAGTGGGATCCCGGCATTCTTTTCATACCAGGTTTCATCGGTCTCTTTATTGAGCATGACATGTCCCATCTTGACCTGGCTGAGTCGATCCCGTATCAGCGGCAGAGCATTGGCAGAAACGTCGGCGCCCAACTCTTCAAAATCGCGCAGACTGTCCACAATCCATCCATCGGTGTCGGCAAGAGCCACTTGATCGTTCATCAGGTAATAAAGAGCGCCGATTTCACGATCTGTTTCAATTGTCACGCTTGAACCATCTGAAGAACGAAACTTTCCTTCTCCGGTCTGTAGCATAATCCGGTATAGGGATGCTTGACTGTCAAAACCTTTCCCCATCCGTTCTTTCCGTTTTTTACTGGAACTTTTCTTGTAATCGACAACATAGACCTTGCCATCGGGAAGTTCCAGCAACAGGTCAGCACTGCCATGGATCGGTTGTTGGTGTAAATGACCTGTCAGCCAGACTTCTACCCCAAGAACCTTTTCACCGAGCGCCACCAATACCTCCCGCCAACGCCGGGCAGCCGTCAGAGTCTCTTTTTCCAGATGATAACGTTCAACCCGCCACTCGGGACGGTTAAGAAAAGGTTTAATTGAAATGATCGCGTCAAGCAGTAAGATTGGAACTCGTTGCGTAACGTCCTCCTCACTGGGAAGGGGTTGGCCGGGAGCAAAAAGGTTTTCAAAAACAGCGTGAGCCAAAGTTCCTTTAGACATCACATCCAGCTTCTCTGGTTCCCAATCTTTGGGTTCAAGACCCGACCGGTTAAGAAGCCAGGCCAATGGCGAGGTCATCAAAGTTTCCAGACTGCTTGGAGATTGTGACCGTATCGTTCCATCACTATTTTTCAAAATTTCCAGAAGATTATGCTCCAATTTCAGATCTTTGATTTCCAGTTCTCGTGGAGAGATCGGATCGGCATCGCCCGCCAAGGCAAGACCGCGGGCCTGGTTTCGACCTTCATCGGTATCAAGTTCAAGAATCAGAGACTCCGGTTCCTCTCCAATACCGAAAAGCGGTGCCATAAAGGGGAGACTGGACGAAGGGGACAATTGTTTCCCGTAAAAAACCTGTCTGGAGGGGTAGCTGCCTCGGGATAAGAATAGTTTTAGCAAGAGTGTCTCATTTGATTTTTTTGTTTGACTATTCCGCAAACTATTGCTATTTAGTCTTGACTATTCCGCAAACTATTGCTATTTATTCACCATGAAACGTTTTCAACAAAATATCATTTCGCAGGATCTGAGCAAAAAAATGGTCTTCATCACTGGCCCACGCCAAGTCGGAAAAACCTATCTTGCTCAAGCCATCAGGGCTGGAATTGAAAAATCAGTCTATCTCAACTATGACAATTATTCCCATCGCGACATCATCCATCAAGCAGCATGGTTACCAGAGAGCAAATTACTCATTTTTGATGAACTGCACAAAATGGCCGATTGGAAAAACTATTTGAAAGGGATTTACGATACCAAGCCACCCCAGCAACAGATTCTTGTCACCGGCAGCGCACGACTCGATACCTTTCGTCAAAGTGGTGATTCTCTGGCAGGTCGTTTCTTCCGCCATCGCCTTAATCCATTGAGTATGGCGGAAATCCCCGCTGCAGGTGCGGCAGAACTAGACCGACTGCTGCTGCGGGGTGGTTTTCCAGAACCCTACCTAGCGGAAAGCGATGACGATGCCAAGCGTTGGCGGTTGCAATATATCGACGGGTTAATCCGTCACGACATTCTCGATTTTGAGAAAGTCCATGACTTCAAAGCCATTCAACTGACTCTGGACTTGCTGCGACGTCGGGTCGGCTCTCCATTATCTTGGACATCTCTGGCTCGTGATGTAAATTGTGCACCAAACACAATTAAGCGCTACGTCGAAATCCTTGAGACCCTATTTATTATTTTCCGGGTCACCCCCCACCATCGCAACATCGCCCGGTCGCTGCTAAAAGAACCGAAAATATATTTTTACGATACCGGTATGGTTATCGGTGACGAAGGTGTAAAGCTGGAAAACCTGGTTGCGGTCAGTCTTTTGAAACATCTGAATTGGTTGGAGGACAGTCAGGGTCAACGTTGTGAGCTGCGCACATTGCGCACCAAGGAAGGCAAGGAGATCGACTTTGTCATGGTCATTGACGAAGTTCCCGAACTGATCATTGAAGTGAAACTTTCAGATAAAAACCCGAGCCCATCTTTACGCTATTTTCAGCAGAAATATTCTCTTCCAGCCATGCAGGTGATTAAAAACCTGTCCACAGAACGGCTGGTAAACGGTATCCCGCTACGCCAAGCAACAACGTTTCTTAAAGAACTGGCAGTGTAAAATCATCACAACACCGTTCACAAGTAACATCAATCAGATAATTGACGTGGTAATAAAAAAGTGGACACTTTTCTAAGAGCGGGTTAGTACCCCTCAGAGGAGGTGTTTTTATGGGATTAAAGAGAAAACAGTATACGCAGGAATTTAAAGATTCAGCAGTTAAGCTGGTTACAGAACGGGGATATAAATTATCTGAAGCTTCGCGAAGTCTTGGCCCATGTTTAACACCCAAAAAAATAAACCATGCAATATCAACTAGTTTCACGTCAAAAAAACATCGTCTGGCACTACATTTTTGTTTATTTGCGTTAAATGACAGATTTCAGTATTCCTCCTGGTGATGGTGATAACCCTAATATTGCATATAGTTCCTGCAATTTTGGTTCTGCTACAGTTGCTTTGCGCACATGAAGTGTATGGCCATCGCGTTGTTTAAATGTTGCGGTGACCTGCTGTTTGATCGCAGTGACCACAACCCTGGCCGGAGCCGCAGGGGCCATTTCGGCAATGCTCACGACCTGGTTCAAGTATGGTAAGAGCGACATCAGCATGACATGTAACGGTGCCCTGGCCGGTCTGGTTGGCATCACGGCTGGCTGCGCCAACGTCAGCCCGGCCTCAGCCGTAATTATTGGCTTCATTGCCGGGATTCTAGTGCTCTTTTTGGTGCTCTTTTTCGACAAACTTAAAATTGATGATCCGGTCGGGGCGATCTCGGTTCATGGTGTCTGCGGCGCCTGGGGAACTTTGGCCGCCGGGCTCTTCAACAGTGCCGGGTTCTCATTACACACTGTCGGTGTACAGTTAATCGGCATCGGCGTCTGCTTTGCCTGGGCCTTTGTTGCGGGCTTGGTTGTCTTCAAGCTCATCGACCTGACCATCGGGATGCGGGTCAGCGCCGAAGAAGAACTCGCGGGTCTCGACTTTTCAGAACATGGTGCCTGCGCCTATCCAGATTTTCATACGGTGCATGCCGGCGGCCTGGGCGCTGGCAGCAACTACGAGTCTCCGGTTACCGCACCTGTCAAGCAGTCCTGATCACTTATGGAGAGGCCGCAACAGAAAGACTCCTAGCCCCAGAAGGACACAACCGGAAAGTTTGGGCAGAATCCGCTGCATGGCTTCACTTTTCGCAAAGCGGTTCCCCGCTTTTGCCGCAGCCAGACCAACTAGGCTGTAAACCGTAAAGCAGAGCAGGCTGGTCAGCAGCCCGTAGATCAGCATCTGCATGGCGACAGAGAGCGAGCCGGGAACATAGAATTGGGGCAAGAGGGCAAAATAGAACAACAGTCCTTTGGGATTCAGCACGCTGGTTAAAATGCCCTGCCGGATCAGCACTCCGGTTGAAGATTCTCGGACATCTTCAGCTTGCAGGTTCGATCCCTTCGAACGCAGCAGGGTGAAGGCGAGATAAATCAGATAGGTGGCTCCCGCCAGTTGCACTGCTCGAAAAGCGTATGGTGATGCGGCAAGAATGGAGGCCAGACCCAGAGTTACCAGCAGGGTATGGCCAACATAACCGAGCGCGACACCCAGTGCTGAAAAAACCGCCGCCTTCCCACCCTGAGACAAAGAACGGCCGGCAACGTAAATCATATCCGGCCCGGGTGTTATGATCAGGATCAGTACAGTGGTTAAAAACAGCCAGAAGGTTTGTGTCTGCATCATTGGTCTATCTGCCCCCCAAGGCAAGAGCCTGATCGAGGTCGGCCAGCAGGTCATCAATATGTTCAATCCCGATCGACAGCCGCACAAAATCGGGACCAACACCTGCATCTGATTGCTCTTCTTCTGTTAATTGGGCATGGGTGGTTGACGCCGGGTGGATCGCCAGGCTCTTGGCATCACCAATATTGGCCAGATGACTGAACAGTTTCAGGTTGTTGATAAACTGCTTGCCTTGCTCAAGGCCACCCTTGATCCCGAACCCGACCATGGCACCGAAGCCATTTTTAAGGTAACGTTTTGCCAGAGGGTGACTTGGGTGATTTTCCAGCCCGGGATAGACAACCCAACTAACCTGTTCATGCTTTTGTAGAAAGGTTGCGACCGCCAAAGCATTACTGCAGTGACGCTCCATTCGCAGGGGGAGGGTCTCAACGCCCTGCAGGAGAAGGAAGCTGTTGAAAGGTGAGATACAAGCGCCAATATCCCGCATCAGAATCGTCCGGATACGGATGATGTAAGCCCCTTTCCCGACGGCCTGACTCCAAATCAGGTTATTGTAGGAGGGGTCGGGCTCGGTGAACATGGGGAACTTTCCCGATGCCACCCAGTCAAACTTGCCACTATCGACGACAATCCCGCCAATGCTTGTCCCATGTCCGCCGCAGAATTTTGTTAAAGAATGGATAACAACATCTGCGCCATACTCAAAAGGTCGGCATAGATGGGGCGTAGCCACTGTATTGTCGACAATCAATGGGATTTTGGCATCATGAGCGATCTTCGCAATCGCCTCAAAGTCCGGAACATCAAGGCTTGGGTTGCCGATGGTTTCGACAAAAAGACATTTGGTTTTGTCTGTAATCGCAGCCGCAAATTCTTCCGGCCTGGACGAATTTACAAAGGTGGTCTCGATTCCATATTGTGGCAAGGTATGAAGAAGCAGGTTGTAGGTGCCCCCATACAGGCTTGATGCCGCCACGACATGATCTCCACTGCGGCAGATATTCATGATCGCGAAGGTTGTCGCCGCAGACCCGGAACTGGTAGTCAAGGCTCCAACGCCCCCTTCGAGGGCAGCCAGCCTTTTTTCAAGAACATCCGAAGTGGGGTTCATGATGCGGGTATAGATATTGCCGGTTTCATGCACCGGAAAATCATCAGGCCGCAGGCCCTCCTGATCCAAATTGAGGCGGGGTGCCCAGACTTCGGGTTTGAGCTTGAACAGGCTGGCCGCATCCTCGGTATCGGCGAATGTATAGCTGGTGGTCTGGTAGATCGGCACGGCGCGACTGCGGGTGGCGATATCAGGCTCTTGTCCGGCGTGCAACGCTAAAGTTTCAGGTTTCCAAGACATATTTTTCTCCTCTCAATAAGATCAACCCTCTTCCAACGGCAATGAAAATTGCTGCTTTTCAACTTTTAGAACCATCATGGTCTCAACCTTGCGCCCCCCTCAATCGACAACTCAGGCTAAAGCCGGCAGTACTGCCCAATACCGCTCCAGGAATCCAGCTTAGGGAGCTAGCAACAAATGCTTCAGAACCGGCAAGGATCAGTATCAGATAGGCGGTGGCAGCATAAGCGAGAAAATAGTGATAGCGCCACCGGCTTATTTGAGCGCTTTCCACAGGTCGCAGGATCAGCCCACTCAGAAGTCCGCCGAAGCCGACAAACAACACTCCACAAAGAAGATGAAAGATGAGCGGCGGAGCGCCGCTGTGGAGCTCGTGCACTATGGGCAAGTGCCCGCCCCCGATGCCGAATTGCGGACAAATGGTCAAGGTTGCAAGGCCAGTTATGATCTGGATCAGAGTCAGCTTGGGGAAAAGCCTCCAATACGAGCGTAACAAACTGGATTCGACCCGTTTTACGACAATCTCGTCCAGTGCGAATCCTGGCGAAACCTGTGGTGCTTCGATAAATTCTGCAAATTCCTGCAGCAGATCGGATTCTGATTTACTCTTCATTACGCGCCTCCTTCCCTGTTAGTTGACGGCGCAGCTTGCCGATTGCCCGGCTGGCAAGTTGTCGCACATTTACAGGAGACAACTGCAATTGATCGGCAATTTCACGAAAGGTCAGCCCGCTACTGAAGCGTAGTTCCAGCACCTGGCGCTGTGTTGAACTGAGGCTGGCAAGTTCTGGCAGGCTGGTATCAAGCGGCTCCCGCCCCTGTTGTTCTGGTGCCGGATGGTTTGCAACGGCCACATCGTCAAGCGTTACGCAGGCCTGCTGTGTTTGTGTGCGGCGCAGATGATCGATCAGGGCATTGCGGGCGATGGTAAAGAACCACGGCAAAAAAGGAATTTCAGATCGATAGCGGGCACGAGCGCGATGCAGCTTGACAAAAACGGCTTGAAACACTTCTTCCGCTTCAGTACGATCTCGCAGCTTGCCGAGCAGGTAGCCGAACAAACGGCTTTTGTGACGTGAATACAGCAACTCAAATGCCTCCAGGTTTCCCTCGGCATAATCCTGCATCAGTTCTTCATCGGTCAATGCGCTTCACCCTTCTCTCCCTTGCTAGAACGTAAGGTATCAGAGTTATGTGACAGCTCGAAGATATTTTTACACTCTTTTTTCTCTTTTGTGTTCAAAATTACGGTCAAGAACTTCCCGTTATCAGAAGCATAGAAGTTTTTCTCTAAACGCTGTCACAAAGTCTGTTCCAACTGCGTTTACTGGGTAGAGGCACACATCAGGACGCCGAATCCAATCATCCCAAGGAGGAGAAAATGCAGAGAATTAACGCGCAACAAAAACCAGGCCGAATTTACCTCTGGTGTATAGCAACACTATTGGTCGCAGGGTTGCTGATACCACAATCGGTGCTGGCGCACTGTGACACCCTCGACGGTCCGGTGGTGATCGATGCCAAAACGGCCCTGATAACAAAGGATATTACGCCGATACTCAAATGGGTCCGAGAGGCTGACGAAGCGGAAATCCGTGCCACTTTTGAGCAGGCATTGGCCGTACGCGCTCTCGGCGGCGCTGCGCAAGAATTGGCAGACCGTAACTTTTTTGAAACCCTGGTACGGATTCACCGCGCAGGTGAAGGGGCTCCCTATACCGGCCTGAAACCGGTGGGAAGTGTTGAGCCGGTCATTGCCAAAGCAGATCGAGCCCTGGCACAGAAAAATGTTGATGAACTGGCCACGGCCATCGCTACACATGTCAAAAAAGGGATTCACGAACGTTTCGCTGATCTCTTGGAAAAACGCAAACATGCTGACGACAGTGTCGCTTCCGGACGGGAATTTGTGGCCTCTTACGTCACCTACGTACACTATGTTGAAGGTCTCGCCAAGGCCGCACATGCCGAACCACACCATGCAGAAACAGCGGCTTCGTCAGGCGAACACAACCACTGATTGTTGTCGTCGGCAGGCATTCAGAGCCGAATGCCTGCCGACAAAAGGTTGCTTTCCCCCGACATCCCGGATTATGTCAAAACCGGCTGCCTGACAAGGGATAATCAGTATTCCGCCGAGACGTTGGATCTTTTCAGTAACCTGTGTTTAATACGATGAGTGATCGTCCAGACGAAAGCAACTGGGATGCTCTTAGAATTCAGCCCCCGCTACAACACTACACTAAATTCGGGATGACGGGGATTAGCATGAATGGCGCTAGGTTAAGGAAATTTCCTTGAACTAGCAACATTCGAAAGTGTCCCTAATTGTTGCTAATTGTTCATTTTTCATATCTGCCGCTGCCATTAGTGGGATTCTCAGAAAAATTCTCGCAAACTTTCATCTATCCCCTTCAGGGTTTCGTACCAGAATTCTCTGGCCGCCTCGACCTTGTCCTGGGCAAACTTTTCCAGCCAGTCATCAAGCCGAGAATCCTCGTCTCTATCTACTTCTTTTTTGCGTTTCAAAAATGTGTGCAAATAATCGATATCGCGTTCGGATTCCCAGAAGATAGGACTGTTCCGACTGTTGAGACGACTGGCGAGGACATCGATCGCACGTAAAAACTGCTCCTTGCAGTCGTACAGCGAGCCGATCACCTCGGGGAGCATCTCCTCTGCCCAGCCACGATGAAAGCGGCAGATACCGAGATTGTCAAGGATCAGTTCTTTTTTCATCCGCTCCGCGCACATCCTGCCCAGGGTTCGTGGTGGAATAAAATCATAACTGTAGATCATGTAGTACTTGCCCATAATCGCCATCGGAGCCAGCACTCCAGAGACCCAGTACTGGTTGGGCACCATCCAGCCACGCCGGTTAAAAGCCGTGTACACCAGGCGGTCGTGCAGGGCGGTTCCCTTTTCTCGTGAATGGATACGGCTCCACTTGCGAACCCCTTCACGAAAATCGAGGATCCCTTTGCGTTGCAGGATAGCGTCGATCAGTTCGCAGCCGAGTTCGGCATTGTGCTGAGAGTCGTTAATAACATCAAATTCCGCCACTTGCCAACGTGGCAACCGGGTGACCCCGAGATCCTCGGCCGTCAACTGTTTTGTATCGAGCAGATCCATCAGCCAGGCCAGAACGCCGCCACCGGAAATGGCATCAAACCCCAGAGCATCGCAGTGGTGATTGAGTTTTTCCGCTGCCCGCTGGTCGAAGATACCGCACAGGGGACCCATAGTCTGATAGGGCTCGTAATCCTTCTTGTACTTACCGTTCATCTTTTTGCACACAGCGACGCAGGGCTCGCCACAATTTGCCTGCTGTTTTTGCTGAATGGTCTCTTCGTTAAACTGCTTGAGGTAGTGGTTGATGATCAGATTCTTATGCAGATCCTGCCGTTCTTGTTCAGACCAGAAGATCGTGCGATAATTGAAAGCCATAATCCGCCCGCCGATACCCGTATAGTTGACACCAAAGGTTCCGCCGGTCTTCAGTTTTTCCTCGTAACGGTACTTGCTGGTCACCTCCATATCCTTCTGGATCAAACGCAGATTATATTTGTTCTGAAACCATTCGTCGGCCACCCTTTTGTCGCGAAAATCCTCATCGACCAGAGTTCCACCATAGATAACAGCAACAATACCGTGATCCTGCACCATCGCACTGCCGAAACCACCGCGTCCGGCCCAAGTATCGACATAGCTGATTTTCCCTTTGATGATTGGAACCGACATGATCCCTCCCATATCGGTTTCCTGTGCCGCCGGCCCGGTCACCAGAATCCGTGGATTGGTCTCGTAGCGTCCACCGAACTTGTCAAAAACCCAGTCGGTCAGAGAGTAAACACCAGTCCTCCCGGATTTCCAGATCGTTTCGATGTCAACAGGAACCACCTCCACCTCGATCTCTTCACCGTGATTTCGATTCAAGCAAAGGACAGAGGGAGCCGGAGCCTTGCCGACAAGGCTGAGCATATTGATTCCCAGATTGTCGAACACCAGCCCCGCACCTCCCATAGAACTGATGTAATGACCTTGCCAGCAGGGTGAAAACCCGGTGACCACCAACCGGTTCGAGCCAGGGAAAATCGAGCCGGCAAAAATCCCGACCCCGAAATTGAGGCTGCGGTATTCTTCCGTCAAATGAATTCCGAGGTCTACAGGCCCGAAATAGCGATCAAAGCTGTATTTCTTTGTCTTGTAAAAGCCGGTAGCGGAATCGACCAGCAATACTCGCTGAAACATGTTCATGCAGTACCTTCCTTTATGCTCAGCAAAATGGAACTGAATGGGCTGATCCTCGCTAGATGTGCGCCAAATGTCGCTGATCCTATGTGGTATCATGAATCTGTCCAGGAATACATCCCAAAATCCGATCCATCCTTCTATACTCCCCTCATGACCTCAAAAAGAGTTTTTATAGCCAACAATATAGATCATCCGTGTTTGTCAAAAACTTCATCAAGCCAGCTATCGATAAGATTAAGCGGGGTAGGTTTATGAAAGACCTTATAGCCCATAATTGCTGCTATTTTCTGCTCTTCTCTGGATATGTCCCCGGATATTAGGGCTTTATGCTCAGGTGCAAGTTTACACCCTCCTTGTCTCTGGAGTTCGAAGAACTCCAAGCCAGTCATCTCCGGCATGTGATTATCAGAAAGAATAATGTCGTAGCAGGGGGCTTGCATGGGGCAGGTGCTTTTATTTTGTTCAATCATTGGGCAGGTGGGTTTGAGAGACGCTGTGATATCAAACTCTTGATCCGATAAATATTCTTCTACCATATCAAGACAAAAAATATCATCATCTATGACCAGAGCTTTTTTTTGCATCCTTCCCTCCAGATAAGATGACAAATCTCAGTACTGCCGGTACTGATTATAATTTGACAAAATCTGACAATTAGCCCTGATGTGATACAAAACCTACCTGTTGAAACAAATTTTTTGCTGTGTTCTGGAAATTGGCGCTTCAATATATTCTTAAAATGGATTAAATATGTTTACTAAAAAAATATCCGGGGTTGTTCTGACATTTCTGGGAATTATTTTGTTGATTGCTGGAAGCATTCTTATTTTCAAGCTCAAAAAATGATCTTATTGATTTTCTCCTGCCAAAGTTTCACTCATTAATACTTTCCCTGTGTTTTTATCGATTTTTTGTTATGATTCTAACGTTGCCCAAGAACAAAGGGTAATTCGAGTTCCTGTTTTGTTGTGGAGGAGGATCGCATGAAGGCAGAACGCAAGCCGGTACGCAAGAAAAAACGTCTTAAGGTTCGGTTCGGGATTGATTATCCGAAGCGAGTTGCGTTTACTGGTGACGCTTCTGTTGGGGGATTGTATATTATTACTGGCCAGCCGGAACGTCCCGGGGCAAAGTTGTTGATTGAAATAAGCTTGCCGGACGAACAACAGGTGATTGTTTATGGTCGGGTTCGGTGGGCAAAAAAAGTCCCTCCCAATCTGATCCGACTTGCCAATAAAGCAGGTATGGGGGTGCAGCTAACTCAGTTTGAGCTAGGCAAACAGGAACTTGAAGATTATCTGGCAACTTTGCGGCGTTGATTCATATTATGACCTCAAGTGTAAATTATTCTGAATATCTCCCAGCGGTTGCTCCCGACGTAGTTCTAGTGCGGTGGGGGCATGGCGAATGGCAGATCAAAAATGTGTCTGAGCGGTTGGCTCAGTGGCTTAGCACTGATGTTGACCATGCCCGCGGGAGAACCCCTGCAGCACTTTTCCCGAGAGCGATTCCTTCGATTACCTCTTTGGTGACCGAAGTTGTTGATCGTGGGCAGGATTTAACGGGCGTTAAATTACGTTTGGTGCCGGATGAATCAGAATTTCTTGCTGACATTCAATTTGCCGGTCTGACTGAAGACTACCTCGGACAACTGGTGCGGATCAGTTTGCGGTGGGAATCGATTGCCAGCCGTCAAGAAATTGGATTTCGCAACATGGTCGGGACAAGCCCGGCAATGCATGAGGTTTTTCGCAAAATACGACTTTATGCGACATCCGATGCAGCAGTTATTATAACGGGAGAAACAGGAGCCGGAAAAGAACTGGTCGCTCAAGCTCTCCATGAAGAGAGTCCCCGTCACGAGAGACCTTTTGCTGCTCTCAATTGTGCTGCAATCAGCGAGCTGTTACTTGAATCGGAGTTATTCGGCCATGAACGGGGAGCTTTCACTGGTGCAGTGCGGGAGCATCGGGGTTATTTTGAGCGTGCTGATGGGGGAACTCTTTTTCTTGATGAAATTGGTGACATGCCATTCCATACCCAGACAAAATTACTCCGGGTTCTTGAAGATGGGCGAGTGCAGCGAGTCGGCGGGGAAAAAAGTTATCAGGTTGATGTCCGTTTTATCGGCGCAACAAATGTTCCTTTGGAACAGGCGGTCGCCGAAAAAAAATTCCGTGCAGACCTTTACCACCGTTTGGCCGTGTTACGAATTCATCTTCCACCATTGCGTGAACGTCCGGAGGATATTTCGTTGCTGGCTGACCTGTTTTTGCAGCAATTCAATGCTCGTTATAACAAAGGGATTAAGCGCTTGACCAGTGAAGCGATCCGGCTGCTGCAGTCCTATTTCTGGCCGGGAAATATTCGTGAATTGAAAAATGTTATCGAACGGGTTGTGGTAGAATCGGAGACGGAAGCTATCGGAGCGAGAGCTTTTACCGAATGGATTCACGAGCGTCAACAATTTGCTGTTGGTGGAAATCAGTCCAATTCAGTTGAAATGCAAAAAAAACCTCCGGTTGCGATCCCCTATTCTCCAACCAATAATCATTTTTCCTCAACTTCGTCAGCCCCTCAACAAATCCCCGGTAAAAAAGCTGAATTATCGGAAGATGACATTCGTCAAGCCTATCGACAGGCCAATGGTAACCTGTCAGCTGCTGCCCGACAGTTGGGAATCCATCGAGCAACCTTTTATCGTCATCTGCAACACTTGAATCTTCATCGTGATGATCTGCTCTAAGGCTGTTTCCCGGGTTTCCAATGGTTATAAGAGCCCTCTTCTACTCCTCTCTCTAGTACTCTGCACACCTTAATTCTTCGTACCTTGCTTGTTCTTTTACGCGTCAACTGTGTTGCGACTTCCGCTGTATAGCTATGGCTATGAACTCTCAAACGAGCCAAAATCTGATCTCAAACTTCTGGGCTTTCACTTCGGCTCTTATTCTCGGACAGGCTCCCAGGTTATTCCCCCCATGTATGCTGGCTGCAACGTCACAATTGTTGCAACTGCAATGGTTTTGCGACAGCTGTAACGTTACAGATTTTTTATTCTGTAATTTGAACTTCTTTAACATATTGAAAATAAACGCTATTTTTTATTTTCAATATTGGCACTCCTCTTGAATTATATCGGGTCAGTGCAAGGAGATCACCACCAAACCAAAAAAATTAAAAGGAGGATAAAAATGTTTGGATTACAGATGTTAAATGAGATGGAAAGTTTGCAGCGGGAAATGGATCAGATTTTTCGTGTCTTCGGTACTCGTCCCGGATATGACATTGTAAGGCAAAATGTTGGATTTAAAGTCAGCGATAACGATGATCATTACACGGTTGTCGCCGCTTTACCGGGACTTGACACTGAAAAGCTCGGGATCGATATCCTTGGTCGGCAATTGACAGTTTCAGGTGTATTTGCAACTCCTGATGTTCCCGAAGATGCTCGCTGGTATCGTGAGGAACGGCGCAGGGGTGAGTTTGAACAAATCATTGAATTGCCAACCAATCTGGATACTGAAAAAATTGAGGCTGAATATACCAATGGCATTTTGAAAATTGTTCTACCAAAAGCAGCGTCCGTACTCCCGAAGAAGATTGCTCTAAAAGCAGACTGACACATTGCAGAAATAAAAAATAATTTATAATAAAGGATAAAGGAGAGATGTTATGAGTGACAAACAGATGACAACCAGCAAGAATGAGTCGATAGATCATGTAGAAAAAGTTCAGTCGATGCTCAAGTTGACCCCCGCGGTTGATATTTATGAAACCCCTGAAGAACTTGTTTTGCTGGCGGATTTGCCGGGAATTGGAGAATCGTCACTTAAAATCGAGGTTTCTCGTGGGGTGTTAACGCTGGAAGGTGAAATCCAGGATACAGATACTGAGACACAGCGCAGTTACTATCGTCAGTTTACACTTTCCGAACGGATTGATGCTGATTCAGGAAAAGCGACAATGAAAGATGGTGTCCTGACCCTGCGGTTGCCGAAAAATGAGGAGGCCAAACCGAAGAAAATTGCGGTTAAAACATTTCACTGATAACAGCACGGTGCAGAAAAAAGCCAGGGTATTTCTCCCCTGGTTTTTTTCTGCCAAACAATATTTTTGCGGTATAATCTATATGCAGTAATGACAAAAACAACGGCTGACCCCGAATGGGGGCTGTCTCAGGCTTTTGCGGTGCGAACCACCGCAGTTCTTCGTAGCTCGTAAACTTCGGGACAGCCCCCGATGGGTCTGGGGACAGTCCCAAGTTTACTGCAATACCCCTAAAACTATCACCATTCCATGGCTAAGCAAAAATTTCGACCTACAAGGCTCA
>JAKIUD010000144.1 GCA_021647765.1 Desulfuromusa sp.
TTGCCAATTTAGAACTTACGACCCTCTGTTGCCAGAACGCCGCTCTCTTGAGCTACCGGGGCGTACGGATAATTCCCCGGACGGGACTTTAACCCATGTGATATCCAACTGTTACTGCGAACAGACAATGTCCCGGTAATCCGATAACGGACTGACAGTGACCTTTTCATGAATCGGATAGCTCTCCCGCACCGGAGCAATAATCCATGCCCGCTCAATTTTAAGATCACTCAATCCATTCCAGAACCCCTTGCTGAGCTTCGGTGCCACAGACACTTTGAATTCAAAACCCAGCTTCCGTTGTCCGCGCACCAGGATCAGGTCAATTTCTGTCCCGGAAGCAGTTCTGTAAAAATACGGGGTCCAATCAGGAAAAGTTGCAATAATCGTTTCCATCGCGACAGTTTCCCATGACGCACCCAATACCGGGTGTCCCATCAGCCCGTCAAAAGTATCAATAGCAAGCAGCGAATGAAGAATCCCGGTATCACGTAGATAAACCTTTGGTGATTTCACCAGACGTTTCTTCAAATTCGCCATGTAAGGCGGAAGAACTCGCAACATAAAGGTTTCAGTCAAAAGGTCAATATAAGAGCGAAATGTTGTATGGCTGACCCCAAGAGCAGATCCAAGCTGTGAGCTGTTGAGTATTTGTCCCTGATTGTGAGCACACATCTGCCAAACCCTTCTCAACGTCGCAGCCGGAATACGAAAACCAAGCTGCGGGATATCCCGCTCAAGAAAGGTGCGGATGAAATTTTCTCGCCAGCGTTTGCTCGCTTTTTCGTTACGAGCCAGCAGGCTGTCGGGAAAACCACCCCTTAACCAGATATCATTGAGTTTAAAAGAATCTGAAGATTGATTAATTTCAGAATAAAGCAAGGGGGTCAGTTCAAGATAGGCAATGCGCCCGGCTAGGGTTTCAGAACTCTGTCTGATCAGATCCCTGGAGGCAGAGCCAAGAAACAAAAACTGCGTATTGCGCTGACGTGCGTCAATCACCGCACGTAACTCAGCAAAAATTTCAGGAAGGTGTTGAACTTCATCCAGACAAATTAATTTATCAGCATGTTGAGAGAAAAACAGTTCGGGAGCACGTAGCTTGGCCAAGTCAGCAGGATTTTCCAGATCGAGGTAAATTGAATCGGGAAAATCGGCAATGATTCTTTTTGCCAGCGTCGATTTACCACATTGTCTTGGCCCTAATACAGCAACAGCGGGAAAATCGAGAAGACACTCCTTAAGTTCAGTCTCAAGATTTCGATGAAGATATAAACTTTGCATATTGCAAGACTACCACTCAATTTACATGGTTGCAAGCAGTCAATTTTCTGCTCTTATTGGTTACGACACCATATAAAAAAACTCGGGAGTGTCCAGAATGGCGCTAGTTTAAGCAAATTAGCGGCTTTCGTAAGGTTTTAATTTTTGTTTTGAACTGCCTCCTGCCGTGTGACGCAGCCGGAGTGGAACAGTTGATTTGAGAAAAAGAGTGGCAAATGTTTGAAGGCTTTAGCCTGAATTTTTGCCGCTCATCAAAGTAATTGTTCCATAGAGGGAACCCGCCATCGCCGAAGGCTATGGCGAGCCAAGAGGTCGGGCACCTTTTTCTGCAGATATTGTCATACTCACATCCTCCGCTGCTAAGAGTCTGTCACAGAAAAAAACTTCACTGACCGTACCTTCAACTTCCACGTGAGAAAGACAGGGAATCTTTCTTCTCCTCACTCGCCGGATATAATTTTAAATTGCACAAGATGATTGGTTCCGGTTTCTGAATAATTTCGAATAGTTTCACAGTTAAAGCACTAAAGCAACTCCCGTCCCCTGCACTCCCAAATTTAGATTTTTTGGTCTGTCTATTCGGGTCTATCCACGATAAATACGCGTTCGGCCATTAAGCGATCAAGCCGAGATATCCCTACCTTTTGTGCTCTCCCGTCCCATTCCGATACGACCCCACATACCCGATCAACAATTTCAACGGCTCGAACCTTGTTGACACCATAATACTCAGCCGTTTCAAGTGCGACTTTCAAATCAGGTTGACTGTTGTGCAGATCGAGCGTAAGAACGTGGTCGGATTTCTTGAAAGAGGGATTCATATCATACGCAGGCGCAAGCCGCCACCCCTGCGGATTCCGAACGAAGCCATGATTTCGTAAATGATCGTCTCTGTTGCCCGTGGCTACATTGAAAACTAGCCGAAGGAAAAGCTGCTCAAGATCCTTATTACAGAAGTCAGGGTCGCCATAAGTTGACAAGAACTCCGCCAGATCAATATAGCTTGCGTCGTTACTGTCTTCTCTGTTTAATGCCGCAATTCCCGAGGTAAAGAAAACCCTTTGATTGTCACGTCTATCGAACCGTTCAACCAAAAAAGTATGATATTTGAGCCTCTTGCAAAAGTCTTGGCCTATGGTCGGATAAAATTCACCACAGCGGGGTTCCCCCCATTTTTATAAAAAACTCGGCCGCAAGCGACAGAGTTTTAAAGGCAAAATCCTAAAACAGCTCCAGTTGCTTTCCGTGGACTTCCTTTTTATCTAATTCGACCAATTGGTTTTGCACGTACTTACAAATATT
>JAKIUD010000077.1 GCA_021647765.1 Desulfuromusa sp.
CATCGGCATTAAACAGTGTTAATTGCGGAGAATCTTCGAGCTTTTCTTTGAGAATTTGGGCGAGGGCCTTCAGATCATCAAGTTGTTGTGGATCATAAGCCACCCCAAGATGTTTAATGATCCGTTGTTTGACTTTACCTTGCTCACGATAGGACTCGACCAATTGCACGGTTTTATTAAAAACGTTTGCTTTGGTTGGTTTGTTTTTGACTCGTATAAACATGGAAGGGATGATAACAGAATCCACAACACTAATCAACCATGTTATACTTCAGGGCACTACATTTTACACCTCAAATCTCATTTTTCTATCTCATTGATTTTAAAGGATTTTATTTTTTAGGAGTGTAGTGTTGTGCGGAAGTCGGGAAAACAGAGAATACCGCCCCAAACAGAGAATGAACGTCGGGAGAATGGAGAGAATCTGGTGGCTGGAGAGAGGTTCCGGAAAGATGTCAAAACGGCCGAAACCCTTTGAATACAAGGGGAAAAAGAAAACCCGCCTACCCAGAGAATCACTCTGGAGAGACGGGTTGTCTTTTTCTAAATGGTGGAGGTGGCGGGAATCGAACCCGCGTCCGAAAGCTTTCCACGTAAGGCTTCTACATGCGTAGTCTGTATTTTGAATTAACCGGATGAAGCTCCCACAGACAGGATATCCACCAGGCGAGTCTGCTTAAGTTTCGCTTCGGCGCCACAGACACTCGCTGAAACTAGCCTGCTAAATTAACGTCCGGCCAGCCACACAGGCAATGATTGACAAGACGTAACAGCCTTAGGCTGCTAGTGCGTAACTAACGTCAGTATCTGCGTTTAGTTAAGTTGGGCTTGTTACGGAGCCAGCCCACTCCGGCATGCAGCACTTCGTTTCCGTCCCCCGTCGAAACCTTGACACCCCCATTCTGAAAGTTAGTGTTGTTTTTCGGTCAGTTAAGTTCTGATACGTGAGGCATTATCTCATATTTTTAAAAAAAAGTCTACCGCTGGGCACTCTTGATTGCTTTGGCCATTTCCCGGTCAGCTTCTTTACGCTTGAGGGTTTCCCGCTTATCGTGCAACTTTTTCCCACGCCCGATGCCAATTTCAAGTTTGACATAGTTCTTCTTGAAATAGATTTTAGTCGGCACCATGGACAAACCCTTCTGTTCGGTGAAACGGATCAGTTTATCAATCTCTGCGTGGTGCAACAGTAATTTGCGCATTCGGGTCGGATCGTGATTTTCCCGATTACCAAAATCATAGGCAGCAATATTCATATTGTTGATGAATACCTCACCGTCCTTGATGCGACAGAATGATTCTTTCAAGTTGACCTTGCCTGCCCGGATCGACTTCACTTCGGTTCCGGTCAAGGAGATACCCGCTTCAAAAGTCTCATCGATATAATAATCGTGATAAGCTTTTTTATTGGTGGCAATTATCTTGATTCCCATAGTAGCAACGAGTTTAATCCTGTGAACAGAGGCAAAAACATATCGGGAAGTATCAAACTTCCACCATGCTTTGAAATATTCTCTTCTCACTCATGGAGAAGAGTCAATGAAGGCAACTGCTTTCCACTATGATACACTTGAGCAATATCATCAGTGCAGTCTGACGAAACAAAATAATCGAAAACACTATCTATGGCAACAGTTGTTTTCGGTTGTAAAATCTGAAAGCTGGCTAGTTTTCCGGCCTCCAGAGAACCCATTTCATTCTCTTTCCCCAGAGCCTCAGCACCACCCTGGGTTGCCATATTAAACAGGGTCGGCGCGTCAAGTTCAGTGCCGAACCAATGCTGGGCAAAAGTCATTTCATCCCAGATTGAAAGGCTGTCACAACTGGCCAGGCTGTCGGTTCCAAGTGCCAATTTCACCCCAGCTCGATGGAGTTTTCCTGCTGGAGCTTTGCCGACATTAAGTTTGGCGTTGGAGCGCGGGCAGAGAACAAGCCGCATCTGTCTTTCAGCTAACAGTTGTATTTCAGCATCATTCAGCCGCACCCCATGCACCAATAAGTTTTCCGGGAACAACCCGCCCTGTTGCTGCAAGTACTCAACCGGACGCAACCCGGAAGGATGTGGAAGATAGTTTTCCCAACCAACCTGGGGATAGAGTCGACTGGCCAAATCACCGTTACCCCACTCAACAAATTCAACCTCTTCAGACGATTCTGCCAAGTGAGTGGTACAACGTATTTTCTGCTGCTGGCAATAACGATAAACTCTCTTTAAATAATTTTTACTGATGGTATAGGGAGAATGGGGGGAGACACCCAACTTTACCGATCCAACAACATTATCTTTCAGAGCTTCTTTAAGTTCATTTCCCAGCTGATGGACAACTGTCGGATCATGTCCAAGGGTTTCGAGAAACAGAGAACCTAGCAATGGACTGCTGAGATAGAGGTTGCGCGCCGGATGATGTGCAAGAATATCACCAACGGCTCCAGTTCCTGAGGCAAGAGATTGTGCAATTCCGTGACCCAATGAAAGTTGATACTGCTTTCCGCTCAACTTGCGCTTAATCCTGATCAGGCACAAAATCCAATCGACAAAATTTTCGGGTGATGCAACCTCCCCGGCCAATTTAGCCCACAGCCCGAAATCGGTGAGTTCAAGGTGCGTATGAGCGTTCACCAATAGTGGCACCAGCAGTGCATCATGGAAATCGACAATTTTAACGCCGGGATTATTGCGTTTTATTTCTTTAAGAGTTGCCACACTGGCAATTCTGCCACCATGAACTAACAACGCTCCAGCCTCAATCGGTGGAGCGTTAGCTGAAACTAAATATTTTGCGGTATAGATATAATTCAAAACGACAACCAAATCAGATCAGGCGACGATATGTTTAATCTTTTCTATAAGATTCTGAACCTCTGTCTGTTTAACAATAGCACATTGCTCTTCAAGAACTGCTGCTAAAATAGCTTCTGTCGTGAGGGGATTTGCCAGTACCGCCCGAAAGACCGAAATCTGTTCATCAGGATAGCCAGAAGAACGCAAGCGTGTCCGGGAGACAAAGGTTTTCCCTGCCTCACGCTGTCGCTTCTGTACCTCTTGAGTTATCAGATTTAACAGCTGATTGATGGTCTGCAGTTGTTCCCGATCCAGTTGCACCATTTTCTCCTGTAACCAGGCGGGATTGTAACGGTAGGTGAGGATATTTAATTCGGGAGCAGTTATCAATTCGAAGTTCGGGTGTGCATTTACTGCGTTGGCAAACTGCCGGGCTTTTTCAATCCCCAGATCGATGAGCAGTTCATACCCTTTCCGTCCAATAATTGACAACCCGGCATGCACCAACATCGCCATTCCCGGTCGCGATCCTTCCAAAGTATGACTTCCCAGATCTTTGGAGCCATGCCGCAAAATATAGTTGGCGTGATGCTCTATGGCAGAGAGGGCATGTGGATCTTTAAACAGAACCATCCCGGCACCCATCGGCACATAGAGTTGTTTATGAGCATCAATGGTCAGTGAATCGGCTCGTTCAGCCCCTTTGAGTAAATAGCGGTGTGTTTCCGAAAACAGCGTTGGACCACCCCAAGCGGCATCAACATGAAAATGGCAACCCACTTCTGCAGCGAAATCGGCTAGTTTATCCAGCGGGTCAACATGTCCAGTTTCAGTCGTTCCAGCAATCCCGACCAATGCCAGGGGACAGAGATCGTTCTTGCGTAACTTTGTATACTCGCTTTTAAGGGACTGCATATCGATTCGACTATCCACATCGGTATCGACCAGAATCAGATTATCCCGACCGATGCCAAGCAGATCAACCGCTTTCCCCAACGAATAGTGTGCCCGGCGTGAAACCAGAATAGCCAGTCCACTGCAACGCAGATGCTGTAATGCCTTGAACAATCCCTCCTTGGCAATCCCGGCAAAAGACCCGTTTGGGCCGCAAAGCTGGTTTCTGGCGACCCAGAGTGCAGTTGTATTGGCGATGGTTCCTCCAGAACAGAATGCCCCCAGAGCGTGTTGGCTGTCATGAATCCATTGCGCATAAAAATTATCATCCCGTCGGTAGATCAGGTGATGCAACATGGCTAATACCTGACGTTCCATAGGGGTAAACGCTTTCGAAGTTTCAACTTTGACCAGATTCTGGTTCAGTGCAGTCATGATACGTGACAACGGCAGCATAAAATAAGGCAGTGCCGAGGTCATGTGACCGACAAAGCCTGGAGCCGCAGTATGCACCGACTGAGCGACCAGTTTCTGTTTTAAAAAATCGGCATATTCTGAGACAAAAGAGGGCTCTTCAGGAATTTTAGATACCGAAAAGTCATTTTCAATCTCTTCCAGACTTTGCTCCAGTGCGACGATATGTTTCTGTAAAAAGTCAGCAACATTTTCACTGATAGCCTGATCTACAGCACCCAAAGTTGATTCGGGAGCTTCTGGAACGGTAAAAATACGATACAGATTTTGTAGATTTGCAAGAGCTGTTTCAGTCATGATTTGCTGCCAGAAAATCATTATCGATCAAACGGGTTTTGCCAAAATAGACCGCCAGCAGCAAGACTGAATCTTTATCAACCTGACTTTGGTCTTCCAGAGTCAACTGGTGGCAGATTTGCACGTAATCAATACGGGCATCCGGTTGCTGACCGATATATTTTTTTAACCGAAAAATAATATTGGCACAATCAGTTTCACCAGCTTTAACCAGCTCTTTTGCCTGGGTCAGAGACTGCGAAAGAACCAGGGCTTGTCGACGTTGATCCGCACTCAGGTAGACATTGCGTGAGCTCATTGCCAGACCGTCAGTTTCACGAAATATCGGCATTCCAAAAATATCAACCGGCATATTCATATCCAGGGTCAGCCGTTTAATAACCGCAAGCTGCTGAAAATCTTTATGACCAAAAATAGCTGTCTGAGGTTGAATAATATTAAAAAGTTTGCTGACAACCGTACAGACACCCCGAAAATGGCCGGGTCGACTGCGACCACAGAGAGTTTCTGTAATCCCTTCAACAGCAACGCAGGTTGCATATCCATTTGGATACATATCCTTCGCTTCAGGAGCAAAGATAATATCAACACCGGCTTGTTGTGCTATTTCACAGTCTTGTTGTAAGTCACGCGGATATTCAGCAAAATCCTCACCCTGGCCAAACTGGGTGGGATTGACAAAAATAGAGAGCACCAGAAGATCTCCCCGTTTACGTCCCTCTTTCAACAATGATAAGTGCCCCTGATGGAGAAATCCCATCGTCGGAACAAAAGAAATAGATTGCCCTGCTACCCGCACAGAGGATGCCCACTGCCGCATTTCACTGACTGACCTGATGATATCCATGTGCCTTACTTGAATGAATGTTCAGAAGTCGGAAAATCACCACCTTTGACTTCTTTGATGTAGCTCTCAATTCCTTGAGAGATCGTGGCAGAAATATCTGCATAACGTTTAACAAATTTTGGTGAGTATTTATCACAGAGACCCAGAATATCGTGAATCACCAGCACCTGTCCGTCACAATCAGCTCCCGCACCGATACCAATGGTCGGGATAGAAACCGATTTGGTCACTGTTTTTGCCAGGTCGCGGGGGATTCCTTCCAGAACCATGGCAAAAGCTCCAGCTTCCTCCACCGCTTTGGCGTCAGCAAGAATTTTTCTTGCCTGTTCTTCTTCGCGTCCTTGAACTCGGAATCCACCCATACGATGGATTGACTGCGGGGTTAAACCAATGTGCCCAACCACCGGAATATCGATATCAACAATGCTGCGGATGGTCGCAGCCATATGTTCGCCGCCTTCCAGTTTAACTGCCTGTGCACCACCCTCTTTGATTAACCGGCCAGCATTCAAGCGCGCATCCCGTTCATCAATCTGATAGGACATAAAAGGCATATCGGTGACAATCAGCGCCTGTTGACTGCCACGCACGACAGCTTTGGTATGATAGAGCATCTCATCCAAAGTCACTGGGAGGGTATTGTCATAGCCGGAAAAGACAGAACCAACCGAATCACCAACCAGGATTATGTCAATACCAACGGCATCCATCAATTGAGCAAATGGATAATCGTATGCGGTCAAAACAACAATCTTGTCTTGTTGTTCTTTCATCAGACCGATATCAAGAATTGTTTTACGTTTTTGCATAATAATTCCCCGGCAGAAATAAAAAATGCCCTTCGCACACAACGAAAGGCATCGGCAGAACAGGAACTGTTCTGTTTTATTCAAATCACCTTCCGTCCCAGTCCGTAGATCCAGGCGGTATTTGATTTTACTAAATATCTAGCATGACTCCGAAGCTTGTTTCGAGTCAGCTGTCACGGTTTGAAAACAAAAACGGATATAACACAGTTATTCGCTAATTAACAATAAAAAGGGGCGGGATTTACCCACCCCTGGTCACTCAATCCACTCTTTATGCTGTTAATAAACCTTCCAGGGAACGCAATAGCACCGTAAAGGGGTGAAAATTACGTGGAACTTCACTGACCAAAGATCGTTGTAATCCCTCAAATGTGCGCATTTTTTGCCGCCGTTTAGAGAAAAAGTTTTGCGGCATGGCGACTGATTCCAATGCAACCTGTTGAACAATCCTGATATTAACCGAATGCAGGGAACTGATCAGAGATTCACGGGCACGACGATCCCAACTATCCAAGACCGGGACTTCTTCCAGAACTGCGTAGATAGCGGTACTGTTTATCTTTTCATCAACAAGAACCTTAATCCGTGCCAGTTGTTCCAGATCCTGTCCTGAGGATTCTACCATACAGATCAAAGGTAAGAAGTCAGTCAATAAATCGAGAGCGGCATACATGTGGGCTATTTCTTCACTCAGCCCGTCCTGCTGGAGCTGGGTCTGCAATTGCTCACATTCCTGCCATAAATCAGCAGGAAGGACTTTCGGTAACAGTTCTGCATATTGTTTCAATTGCAGACTGATCCGCTCCAGATCCTGTTCCGAAGATGGAATTTCCATACTGTTACTCAAGGCATATGAACAGAAAAAACTGAGCAAGTTTTCAAGTTTCAGTAACAATTCATACTGTCGGTCAGCAGAAACTTTATTATCCAGAGCAAAAACAGCCTGGCGGAGCTTATGACCGCTGAGCAGATTATCAAAAATCAGGTAAGCATTTGCAACATCGACCTGAGTACGACCCGTCATACGACTGATGGTTTGGAGAAAAGTGCTTCCCGCCTGATCAATAACCCGATTCGTTAATATAGTTGCAGTAATTTCCTTCGCTAAAGGGTGACGCGGCAACGAATCACGGTAGCGCTCGATCACTTGTTGTGGAAAATAATCAAACAGTAACTGAGACACAACTTTATTTTGGGGTAACCTGGAGTCGAGGAGAGCTTTAAACAGGAACATTTTACTATAAGCAAGTAATATAGAAAGTTCCGGACGCACCAGACGGTTTGGTTGTCGTGCAGAAACCTCTTTGCGGCTGGGCAAAAATTCCCCACGCCGATCGAGAAGTCCGGAACGACCCAACCGATCAATCAGATCCAGATAAGGTTCAACATCCTCTTCACAACGTATGGCGTCGAGAGAGAGCGACAAGGTCTGGGTATAGTTATTAGAAAGAACATCCTTACAAACGGTCTCTTCCATTTCACCCAACAATGAATAGCCATCTTCAAGATTTTTGATATGACCCTCATGGCGCAACAACCGAAGGAGAATCTTTAAGTTGACTTCATGGTCAGATGTATCAACACCAGCTGAATTATCGATGGCATCGGTGTTGACCCGACCGCCATTTATGGCGTATTCAATCCGCCCTAACTGGGTTAATCCCAGGTTTCCACCTTCACCGACAACTTTGGCATGCAACTCATCACCATTAATACGGACAGCATCGTTCGCCCGGTCACCCGCATCCTCATTATTCTGCGTCGACGCTTTTACATAAGTTCCGATACCACCATTCCAGAGCAGATCAACCTGTGAGGCCAACAACAATTTGATCAACCCGGGGACATCAATACTCCCCTGCCGCACCCCCAGCCAGTCGGCAACCTGTGCCGACAATGGAATTTCTTTCAGTTGACGCGAAAAAACCCCACCACCCGCAGAAATCAGCACAGGGTTATAATCTTCCCAGCTGGATCGGGGCAGATTAAAAAGCCTCTTGCGTTCTGCGTAAGACGCCTCAAGATCGGGATTGGGATCAAGGAAGATATGCCGATGATCAAATGCCGCCAACAACTTGGTTTGGCGTGATAACATCATCCCATTGCCAAACACATCGCCACTCATATCGCCAATACCGACAACGGTGAAAGGCTTGGTCTGAATGTCGTGCCCGATTTCCCGGAATGACCGCTTAACGCTCTCCCACGCCCCACGCGCGGTAATTCCAAGAGCTTTATGATCAAAGCCATGAGAACCACCACTGGCGAAAGCATCGCCTAACCAGAAGCCGTAAGATTCGCTGACAGCATTTGCAGCATCAGGCAAATGAGCCGTCCCTTTATCGGCAGCAACAACCAGGTAGGGATCATAGTCATCGTAGGTGATAATTCCTTCCGGTTGAACAATCTCATCACCAACCCGATTATCGGTCAGGTCAAGCAAGCCCCGCATTAATGTCTGATAGGCATCCTTAACAATTTCCCCCATTTTTTCCCGGTCAGGGCTCACCTGCTTGGTCACAAAACCACCTTTGGAACCCTCTGGTACAATCACTGCATTTTTAGTCATTTGCGCCTTGACCAAACCAAGGATTTCGGTTCTGAAATCATCAGGACGATCTGACCAGCGGATACCACCACGAGCAACCTTGCCACCACGCAGATGGAGACCTTCCATCTTTGCCGAATGGACATACACCTCATAAAGCGGTCTTGGTGATGGCATATCAATAACACCAAGGGTGTTAACTTTAAAGGAGAAGAAATAATCATCCAGCTGATAACGAAGGAAGAAATTAGTCCTGATGGTTGAATCAATTAAGTTGAATAAAGTTCGCAGAATTTTATCTTCGTTAGGGTCACTGACCACCTCGAGAGCGGTGACCAGTTCCTGCCGAATCGGCGACAGAACCTCAAGCTCACGCGTCATCGGATCTGCCAACTTTTCAGCTGGCTTGAAACGTCCTTCAAAATATCGATAGAGAAGGTGAGCAACCTTGGCATTGTTGATCAATGCATCAGCAACACGTTTTTTGGTAAAAGGGCTCCCCAACTGAAAATAGTAGCTTCGATAGCCACGGAAAACATCTATTTCGCGCCAGGAAAGACCGGTCAATAATTGCAAGCGGTGCAGATAGTCATTTTCGACTTCATTGTTCTGCAACGCTCGAAGGGTCTCCAGTAACAGAGGCTTGATCTGTTTAAACGGTAGACTGTTGGTAGCATTGGGCTTAATCGCAAAACTTTTGATAAAAACCTGTTCTGAGTCGACCTCAAGATCGGAATCAATTTCGTGTAACACACAAAGATCCAGATTCTGCAAAAAAGGCATCAAGTCATTCAGATAACTACGGCCGAAACTGTAATACTGCAGACGATAATAATCATCCTCTTCATGAAATGGACCCCAAAGATCAAATGAATCCTGTTTGTTCTGCAATAATTTTTCTATGTTTCTTACGTCCCGAACCGCAAAACGTGGGTGTGTTCGAGCGCGGTAATCTTTATTAAACGCCTTGCTGTAACGCTCCCAAGTTGAGAAAGTATCCCCGGAAAAGTTTTTTTCAAGCAATGCCCTGAATTTCAATTTCCAGGGCATTGTAACGCGGGTTAAACCTTGTTCCAATTGAACCAGATCAATCTTCACCTCTTTTTTCTGCAATTGCATATTGACATGCAAACTCAGGTAATCCGAAGCAAGGTGAATCAAGCGCGATTCAACAGTAACCGCCTTAAAATAACGTCTTAAATAAATTTCCATCCGCTCAATATGTTCTGGCAGATAGTAATCATTCGGCATAATCAGCAACAGGGTCAAAGCGGCTTCAGCTGCACTTGGAGCAACAACAACCTTGACTCCTGCCTGACGGTGCATCTGGGTGAACGATCGGATCATCCGGCGTAATTCAATGTCACCCATGAGGAATAATTCAATTTTGGGGAAACTGTTAATGATCTGGATGATTTTACGATGATTATGGCTGTCATGCGGGATTCTCAGTTCCTTCTGAGCCCGCTCAATCCGCTGCCTTAACGCCGGGATTGTCATAGTGTTTTCGTCGATACTCTTTTGCGTGTAGAATCCCCAGAAACAATGTTCTCGATACTGCCCGGTGGCCAATTCTTCACGAAATCCAAGATAGGTCAGCCGCTCAAAACGATGCAGAGGACAACGTAATTCGGTTACTTCCAGATCAACATTTTTTCCACGACCCATCAGTGAAAAAACTTTTTCCGGAGTTAACGTGACGGGTTGAGGATTCTTATAAAAAGGCCGGTCATAGAACAGGTTTAAACCTAATGATGAGGCTGTTTCTTCATGAAAGGTGGTTGCATCAGCCTCTTTGTCATAAGTGTAACTACGAGTTGCCACAGGAATAAAGTTTTCCTGCTGCAACCAATCGTACATATCCCGATATTGACTCAGACCTTCTATCTCCCCAAGGTTGGCAATCTTTTGCAACATTGCCAGTCGATCCCGACTGATCTGAACAGCAGAAGAAATAATCGTTGTGATGGCGTGCTCCAAATCTTTAATCTTGTGGGCGGAAAAACGTTCCAGCTCCATCCAGACAAAGGATTCTTGCGGTAGGGAGTTCTCCCCCTCAGAAACTTTTTGCAGCACGTCTTTTTCGCGTAAAACGGAAAGAATTGGATGACAAATAACCCGGAAATTGTACGAGCAGCGATGTAGATACTCTTGAAGTGAGAAAAATATATGGTTAGCGTCGGGCGAATTGGTAAAAAGAAAATAGTGGCCGGCAGTTTCTTGCGCCTGTAGTTTGACCTTAATTTCATCACAACTGCGCCGGGAAAGGAATCTGCTGGCTTGAAGCAAGTCTTTTACCAGCTCAGGCAGGGAAAGTGGAGATAAATAGTTCTCCGGGATTTCCTGACGTAAAATGTTTGCTAAATCCAGACAAACAGGTAAACCTGTTGTCTGACCCTGTCGGATCAACTCTTGTTCAATTTTTTCAGGTTGAAAAAGCTGATCTCGTTCCTTTGACGTTCGACCACCACGGGTCACAGTCACTTTCATGTTTATCTCCCTAATTCACTAAAAAGGGTAAGTTTCTTATGCTTTGCCACAAACAGAATTATCTATGGTCGCACCAGTGAAGAATAAACCACCAATTGCCAGTTTTCAAGCATGTTTTATAAATTTTTAATAAAAAATTTCAGGCGAAGAACTTGGTGAGCGCGGAAAAGTTTTGCAGTGATAATGTTTCACCACGGCAACTCGGTGAAATTTCTGCTTGTTGGAGAGCATAATCGATATCTTCAGCAGCAAATCCACTGGCCAGAAGACTATTGCGCAGGGTTTTACGCCGTTGCGTAAAAGCACCTTTAACCACTTTTTTAAATAGAACCTCATCGACCGGATCAACGCGCGGATGCTGCAGCGGCTGAAAATTGAGAACAATTGAATCAACCTTTGGAGGAGGAGAAAACGCACCTGGCTTAACCAGGGCTACTGTTCTGATATCGTACCAGAGCTGACAGAGAACCGACAGAATTCCATAATCCTTTCCACCAGGTGGCGCAACCAATCGCTCCCCCACTTCGCGTTGAAACATCAATACCAGCCGCTGAAACAAATCACGGTGTTCAATCAGGCGAAAAACAACCTGGCTGGAAATATTGTATGGAAGATTAGCAACCATGATATAGGGGGGCTGTTTAAGGAACTCACGCCAGGGAAGTTTCAACACATCGCCGGAGTGTACAGTCAGGCGCGAATCGTTGCGCGTCTCCAGTCGTGCGATCAAATCGCGATCAATCTCCATCACCTGAACATGAGCTGAGCGGGGTAACAATTCATCCGTTAACACCCCTAGCCCTGGACCGATTTCGACCACCCGCTGCTGTGAATCAAGCTGTGCTGCAGAGATTATTTTATCGATGACAGAACGATCATGCAAAAAATGTTGCCCGAAGCATTTTCTTGGCCGGTGAGATATCACGTTTCCCTATACCTTGATTTCTGATAGCAATAATTCTTCAAATTATAAAAACACGACCGATCCATACAATAATCAGCCGAGCATATGCACAAATATTAAGGATCGCCTTACCTTGTTCTTATCCCCAGATTATTTACAACCTAGACTTCACTGTTTACTCGAGTTAAAGCAATAAAGCAACAACGTCTCAGTCTTCCGTACTTTCTTTGAGAGAGTCAAAATCAATAAATTAGCTTTAAAAAACAATGGATTCGGGTTAGAATGCGAGGGTTCAATCAATTTATTTAGCATTTCAGGGTATGGATTTATGGGTAAATCACTCGCAGAAAAAAATATCCATCTTCAGAACGCCGATAATCGTAAGCACACTATGACCAGAAACATTGTGTCCTCCTCGGCAATTGAAGGTATCTGGCTCAAACGCGATACCCGGACCGGTCGTTTTGTTTCAAAGGGGCAAGATGGAGTTCCTTCCAAAGTTACGTCGAATTCTGAATGACCGCATTGAACAACCTTTCCATCGGCTGATAATTTCTATCCAGCCCGGCACGAACTGCTAAAAAATACTCTTCTTTCCGCTCACCGGCCAATTCACTGAAATCAAGAGGTGGCAACCCCGCTTGCAGTGCCATTAACGTTGCCAGCAAACGACCTAACCGTCCATTCCCTTCACGAAACGGGTGGATCAGCATCAATTTTCAACATGCACCTTGGCCAAAGCATGCGCTATCTCACTTCGGCTGGAAAACTGACAAGGTGTAAAACATCGAAGTTGTTCACGTTCAAAAACAGCCATCAATTCCGCGATTGTATGTGCCATGGCAAAGGTGAAACCGCTCTTGCTGATATTCACCTGTCGATATTGCCCTGCCCAGGGGTAAAGTGAACCGAACCATAGACGGTGCATAGCGCAGACATCCTGCACAGTAAACACCTGATCCTCAGTAACTTCTTCAAGAAGTTGCTCGCTTGTCCGCAACAATTCAGTTGTTTCGACAATCTCCATTTCAGCCTGCGTTTTAATTCCGAGAAGATTTTTCAGAACCGATCCATCAGAACCGGGTTCGTACTGATTTTCCGACAGGCCGGTGGTATCGTAACGAGCGGATGTCATTATTCAGATCCTGCTGGCAAAAAGATTCGAGAATTGTGACCGCTACGAGAGAGCTGAAAGGTTAGACGTTGCCTACGGCGGATTGGTAAACTCATAGCTGTTTCAGTACTGTCTTTGTGGTTAAACCGTTTCCTGGTGCTGATAGTCCCAGATTTTTTTCAAGTTCTTTCTGCTCTTTCTCATTGGCCTTGTAGATATCCCAACGCATCTGCAAGTTCATCCAGAAATCTGCAGACGTGGTGAAAAACTTGGCCAACCGCAAAGCAGTACTGGGTGTGACACCACGCTTCTTGTTCACAAGTTCATTCACCCTCTGGTAAGGCACATGAATGGCATTCGCCAGTCCTCTCTGGGTAATTTCCAGCGGCACGAGGAACTCCTCAAGTAGCATTACCAGGGTGCGTCGGCTCTCTGTTTGTTGGTATGCGTATCATATGGCTCTCCTAGCCACCTTTGAATCGATACCGTTAAAAATATCTTCAGTAGCTCTGTTTTAGAATGATTTGATCATTATGTAGCGATAGCACGGATATCGTGCTACGACAAGCAGGTATGATTGGATAAATACAAGGTCGCTGGGTTGCGCCCCCGCCCGGCGCCTTCATTTCTTTGTACGTCCAAAGAAACGAAGCAAAGAAATACGCCCGACCTCCTTGCCCACCGTTGGCGGGTTCCCTCCATTTCACAGCTGCTTTGAGGAGTGGCAAAAACTCGGGCGTTGCCCTCAAACA
>JAKIUD010000009.1 GCA_021647765.1 Desulfuromusa sp.
AAACCGGTTTTAAACCAAAACTCTCATTTGTAGATTTACTCAGCAGAATAGACAAAGAACTTGTCGGGGATCGTCTTATCGATCAAGCACAATCTCCCTTCGGCCAATGCGGAATTGACAGTGCCAGTTTAACAGTATCCGGCAACAGCTTTCTTCATTGCTGATATTCGTCTATAAACAGTCGATACTGAGACGTTGAATTTTTCAGCCTGTTCTTCTTTTCTTAAAGCCAGGGCAAACTCCGCATATTTTTTGGGAAACTGACCACTTTCGATATTGCATACCATTTTAATGGGACAGATCACTATAGTGAGTTATTTCTTGCATTTAATTCATTTCTAAACCATTATAGTGAATAAAGTGATCTGAAATTAGATATTTTACCCCATAAAGTGAGCACCAATGGATTGTCGTATTGAAATATACCTTGATGGTCGCTGGCAGCTTGCGGCGATATTTGAACCTCTCCTTCAATCCCTTGATCAAGGGATTGAAGGAGAATGTCGTATGGAGTACGACACTGATTACGCCGTCGAAAACCTCAATCGCAAAGAAGCGGAACTCATTCCCGGGCTGACCGTTGGCTTTGAGCTATTCCGCCTTAAGAATTGGCCACCATTTCTGATTGATCTGCTCCCTTCCGGCGCAGGTAGACGCGCCTGGCTCAGACGAATGCACATGGAGAGAGATAGTCCACAGGCTGACTGGCACCTCCTTATTAAAGGTGCTGGTAACCCGCCAGGGGCACTCCGGGTTGCAGAAGCCGTACTTCCACCCCCGCCCAACCATTATGTTAATGGCTTCCCGCGCCAAGACATTATTGAACAGCGTGAAGATTTTCTGGAGTACGCTGCAGAGCGAGGAGCGCATGTCGCCGGTGCATCAAGTGTTCAGGGCGAAGCCCCCAAGTACCTGCTCGCAGAGGATCATGCCGGGATGTTTCATACGGAGGGCGCTCTGTCTGATGACAAAATAAAGAAGTTTTGGCTGGTCAAGTTTCCTCGTGGAACGCGTACTGATAAACGAAATTGTCAGATCTTGCGCAATGAAGCCCCCTACCTTGAGGTTGCCCGCCGCTTTGGCATTCGCACAGGGATACCACTGGTTTATGAAAACGACACTTTATTTGTCCCACGGTTTGATCGCATTGTCGGCAAGGAGCAAGTGACTCGCCTTGGAATGCACAGTTTGTATGCGCTAGCAAACATCCCTGGATATGGTGTGCCCGTACGGCATGATGTCTATTGCCTGGCTTTGGCCAAGGTGGCCACAGCTCCCGCCCGGGAGCTTCGCGAATACATCCTCAGAGACATTTTGAATCTGGCTCTACGGAATACAGATAACCACGGGCGCAACACTGCCATTTTGAGAAATGATACCGAAATCGCGCTCTCGCCAATCTTTGACTTTGCTCCAATGTTTCTTGACCCGGAAGGCATCAACCGTGTAAGTCGGTGGGAAGATGAGCGACCAGGCAGCCAGCCAGAGTGGGCAGCCATTTGTGAAAAACTCCAATATGTTCTTCTCGACCAAACTGAAACCAGAACATGGCTTGCGGCGCTAAGTAATGAAGTGCAAAAACTGCCCGATATCATGCACGCTTGTAGAGTTGAGGACGAAATTATAGAGAGGCTAACAAGCTGGATCGGTGCTGTTGCTGACGGGCTTAAGAGCGCTGATCCAAGGACGATTGCCTAAGGGGAAACTGATGAAACGACCCAGCAAAGAAGAAATGGCCGCAATGAAAGAGGCTCTCTACACAAGTCTGGCATCTGGGGATGTAAACATTCGGCAGGCGACTCGTCAAATGCGAAAAATCCTTGGGATGACACAGAAGGATTATGCTAAAAAGATAGCTGGGATCTCTCCCCGGATCCTTTCTGAATTTGAGAATGGGGCAGGAAACCCGACCCTTGCCACGCTGGAAAAGATCGCCTCTCCATTCGGACTTAAAGTCACCTTCCTCCCCCCAGAGCCGTGGCGCACCAATTTTTCGGGGGCTTTCAGTCAGTAATCTGAATTTTTGAATTTGTGGTTTTAAAAGCGAGAACCAGGTAAAGTGCTCACTTTTCCCCGGGCTTTATCCTCCACTTGATTTTTAATGCGTTTGCATCATATCCGTTTTCTGGATGACTTAAAGTCTCTTGAACCCGTAGGGTTAAATTTCCCCAACCGTCCTGATCTGAAACGGGCTCTTTAAGGCTTTTGCTGACTCCCGCTTTAGCTGCGCTTGTTTCCTGTGTTAAACCAGATTGACGCGATTGCATATAAAGTATTTCCTGTCTTTGAGTGATGTGTTTACCAGGCAAGTGAACCTCCTTTCTAATTAAGGAGGAACTTATCTGAAGCAGCACTCAACCGGTCAAGTTAATTGACGCCGACCGGACAGGATAATTGTCGCAGAACATAAACTAGATAACCAGATAATTTTATAAATCTACCGACGGGGACTTGCACAAAGCCATCCTTTTGATAAAATTGTATTCTTCCTGTTCCCCTGCGCTCGCTCAGATTCATTATTAGAAAGTATGGGGAGTTGAATATGATCAGCATCAGTGAAGAATCACATAAGAACCCTCCGAAAATCGATGATCGAGAGGAATTCAGCCTCCTTATCAATAGTGACTTTTGGCTTTATCTTCCCCTCATAACCAGAAAAAATATCTTGAGATTACTTGATGACTGCCCGCATGAGGGTGCTCAAGCTCAGTTACCTTACAATTAAATATGCTTTCTGAGCATATTTGTCTGCCATTGGCTCCATTGCCACCCGTCATAGAAATACGGACATTGTCTGGGGTTCGTTTTGAGTGCTAAAACTTTCGTTGATAGGGGGTTAACTCATGAATATCCCTGTCATTATTAACGATGGCGAGGAATGCGCTGTCAGCAAAGATGAATTACAGTATCTGATGGTGACCCGAATGGTGCTAGTTTAAAAATAGACGACAGTAAAAACGGAACCGTCCCCGGATGGGGGCTGTCCCAGGTTTTTGCGGTGCGAATCGCTGCATTGTGAAAATAGTAGTTTTGTTTATTTCAGGTAGGTTTAATCTCTCTCCAGTCGACCTGACAGAGGAGATACCTCACCAGAGAACCAGTTCTTTTAAATGCTGCTACCACATGGAGTTGACGCTGATGCCGAAAAAAATTCTCATAGTCGAAGATGATGAAAGTCTGCTAAAGTTCGAAAGTATTCTACTGTCAACCAAAGGCTATTTAGTTTATGGTGCTATGACCGGTGTCGCAGCACTAAGCGACATTGCAGAAGACCATCCAGATCTCATCATATTAGACATCACGCTTCCAGGGTTGGATGGTTTTGAAGTTTGTAGGCGGATCAAAGGAAACCCTGAAACTCGCCATATCCCGGTTCTCTTTTTGTCTGGGAAAACTACTCCTGCAGATATTTTGTGTGGAAACCTGGCTGGTGCTGATCAATATATCACCAAACCTTTTAAATCGGCTAAGGTTCTAGCCGCCATTAAACTTCTGCTGGAAAAAGAGGAATCTCATTCAGGGAAACAAGGGATGCTTCATTAGTCGAGATGGGTAAGGTTAATTTCAATATGGTTATTATGGGCAGAGGTATGGATTTGCAGGCGCTCCTCCCTGTCTGTCTACATCTGCAGGCACAAAAAAGACACATTGGTTAAAGTTTGTTACAGCTGGAAATATGCAAGTTTCCTGTTATAATTTGCGCCAATAAGCCAACGTAGCAGGAGACTATTTATGCGAATTGCAATGCTTGCTCCAATTGCCTGGAGAACACCGCCGCGCCATTATGGCCCATGGGAGAGTATTGTTTCACTGCTGACCGAAGGTTTGCTGGCCAAGGGGGTGGAGGTGACACTCTTTGCGACGGCTGATTCCATTACAGCGGGAACCCTGCAGGCAGTTTGCAAAAGCGGTTACGAAGAAGATGAACATGCCGATCCCAAGGTGATGGAATGCCTGCATATTTCCGAGCTTTTTGAGCATTCCGAGCAATTTGATCTGATCCATAATCACTTTGACTTTTTGCCATTAACCTACAGCAGCCTGGTCGCTACCCCGATGGTGACCACCATCCATGGTTTTTCATCCCCCCGCATCCTGCCGGTTTATAAAAAGTACAATGGACAAACCTACTATGTTGCTATCAGCAAGGCAGACCGGTCACCTGAGCTGGACTATATTGCCACGATCCATCACGGCATAGATCTTGACGAATTCAACTTCAATGCAAAGCCTGACAATTATCTGCTGTTCTTTGGCCGGATCCATCCTGACAAAGGGGCGAAGGAGGCGATTGAGATCGCAATGGGGGCTGGCCGCAAGCTGATAATGGCTGGCCCGATTCAGGATGAAAACTACTATGAGCGCGAGGTCGAACCCCACCTTGATAAAAACGGCATCAGCTACGTGGGTAGCGTCGGCTCGAAAAAGCGAGATGAGCTGCTGCGGAATGCCCAGACCCTGTTACACCCGATCAATTTCAATGAGCCATTCGGACTGTCTGTGGTTGAAGCGATGGCCTGCGGAACTCCGGTGATTGCCTTTAACCGCGGCAGCATGCCAGAACTTATTCGTGATGGCTTAAATGGGTACCTGGTGAATACTGTAAATGCTGCGATTGCTGCGATCGAAAAAATTGCAGTTATTGATCGATTGGCTTGCCGCCGCTTTGTCGAAGAAAATTTCTCCACGGAACGGATGGTGAATGATTATTTGCAAGTCTATACACAGATTCTTGCGTCAACCAGGCGTGAAAACCATCGCCCCTGGGGATTCTATGAAATTCTCTCCGACAGAGCGGATCACAAGGTCAAACGAATTGTGGTCTACCCCGGCAAACGGCTGAGTCTCCAGCGACATCAACACCGGGATGAACACTGGTATATCGTAGCAGGTGAAGCGCTGATGACCCTTGATAATCAACAGCTGCAGCTGCACCAAGGGGATTCTATCGATATTCCAAGGAGAACTGTCCATCGGATCGAAAATACGACTGAAGCCGATATGACATTTATTGAGGTGCAGAGCGGTGACTATTTTGGAGAGGACGATATCGAGCGACTGGAAGATGATTTCGGCAGAGTGGAGAAGAACCCTTGAAAACCGCTGTCGTTAAAAGATATGCCAAGAATCCAATTTTGACCAAAGAACAGATTCCCTACAAGGTCGAAACGGTGCATAACGCCGGGGTTGTCAAACATCAGGGCAAGTATCTGATGCTTTTTCGCTCCCATCTGCAAAACGGCCGGTCGATTATCGGCCTGGCAGAAAGTGCCGACGGCTTTTCCTTTAGCGCCAGCAAGGATCCTTTTCTGGTTCCCGCAACGGAAGGGTCGTTTGCCGAATATGAGGAGTTTGGCGTCGAGGATCTGCGCATCTGTGCCATGCAGGGAGAAGATTACCTGCTCACCTATAGTGCCTACTCAAAACATGGAGTCAGAGTTGCTCTGGCAAGAACCTCTAACTTTCAGCAGATAGAGCGGGTTGCCATGATTTCGCAGCCCGACATGCGCAATGTTGTCATCTTCCCCGAGAAATGGAAGGGGCGCTATGTGCGCCTCGACCGTCCCCATTCGGAAATTTCACCCTGGTCGATCTGTATCTCCTATTCCCCCGATCTGATCCACTGGGGGGATTCACGGGTGCTGATGAAGCCGCTGCCCTACCATTGGGATGAGATGAAAATCGGTCCCGGGGCAACACCTTTCAGAACCGCTGCCGGATGGCTGCATATCTACCACGGGGTCTTCGATACCATGGCCGGAGCCGTCTACCGACTGGGGGTTGCTCTGCATGATTTGGACGACCCTGCCAAGATTCTGGGGGTTTCTGATGACTGGATCTTACAACCGGAAGATCCCTGGGAAATTACCGGATATGTCTCTAATGTTGTCTTCACCTGCGGTGCGATCCCGGAAGAGGATGGCACGGTGAAAATCTATTGGGGGGGTGCCGACAGCGTCATGTGTGTTGGGACAACCCAAATTGCCGACCTGGTCAAGATATGCCTGGAAAAATCCCGGCCGCCATTTTAGCTGGGGCGCTAGTCAAGAGTTTTTTTGTTCCGTTTTTTTTCGACTGTCGAAACAGTCATCACAGATATTACAGAAAGATATGAATTATGTATAAATCACCGCTGGACGTTCGGAGAAAAGCAGTTCAGTTCCACTCTGAACCTTCCCGGGTTATTGCGAAGTCCTATCTCCCCGGCGGCGAGGCTCGCATCAAGCATATTATCAAGCGGATTCTTGCTCTCCCGGAAGATCAGACCAACCAGCTCCTTGCGGATCTCAATGCCGATTTTTCCATGCGGCACAAAAACATCGAACAGATATTCAGGAATAATTTTGCCGTTATCAAACAATGGATTCCAGAAAAAACCATATTCTCCGTAGAAAAACAATGTTTACTGGGAGCCTATTTCACCCACGAGTACTCCATCGAGGGAGCCGCTTTTTTTAATCCATCTATCGTCAGCCATCCGGATCAGAGCCATCTCAAGGCAGGATGCCTGCGTTTCATATTAAGCTTTCGCTCGACCGGTGAGGGTCATATTTCCTCGATTGAGTTCAGAAGTGGCGTTATCGATGAGAATAATGAGCTCAGCTTTGACCCGGTCAGCAAACTGGTGGAAACTCCCGAGTTGATTGAAAACCCGACTTACGACAAGTACGTTTTCTCGTTGAAAATCGAAGATATGGAAGCAAAGCATACAATTTCCGAAGAGATTCTTCAGCCCCTGCCTGATCAGTTTAAACTCAGTGATCTACAGCGTTCGATACAGCAGGAACTTGACAAATATCCAGATCCGACCCCCTTGCTTCACGAGACAATCGAAAAGATCTACTGGCTTGCCAGGTCAAACTATGAACTGAAGTTCAGATCCGATCACCGTATTTCTGAACGGGTTATTTTCCCAGTATCAGAAAATGAGAGTCGCGGCATTGAAGATGCCCGCTTTGTCAAGTTTGTAGAGGATGATGGAAGCATAAATTATTACGCAACCTATACGGCCTATAACGGTTTCAATATTCTGCCGCAACTCCTCGAAACCAAAGATTTTTTTCATTTCAAAATAAGAACACTCAATGGTAAGGCAGTCCAGAACAAAGGGATGGCGCTGTTCCCAAGAAGGGTTGATGGAAAATACATGATGATCTCCAGGCAGGATGGAGAAAACATGTACATTATGGCTTCTGACAATCTACATTTCTGGCATCAGGCCGAGCTGTTACAGGTGCCAAAGTATCCTTGGGAATTTATCCAGATCGGGAACTGCGGGTCGCCTCTGGAAACTGAGGCCGGCTGGATTCTGCTGACTCACGGTGTCGGTGCGATGCGAAGATATTGTATCGGTGCTTACCTGCTCGATCTGGAAGATCCAACAAAAGTGATCGGTCAGCTGCCGGAACCGTTACTCAGCCCGATGGAGAATGAGCGGGAAGGATACGTCCCCAATGTCCTGTATACCTGCGGGGCTATCATTCACAACGATGAAGTCATCATCCCTTACTCTATGTCCGATGCGGCCTCCGGGATTGCCGTGGTGTCGCTTAAACAGCTCTTGGTTCGCCTGCAGGCGCAAGCTGCTGCTTGAAAATTCTCAGCCCCGAGAGGAATCGATGCTCAAAACAAAAAAAATTGCCGTCATCGGCAACTATTCCCCCAGACAGTGTGGTATCGCCACCTTTACCACCGACCTGTGTGATGCCCTGTCCAAGCACATCCCTAATGCTGATGAAAATCTCATCGCTGTTGCCATGGATGACATTCCCGAAGGCTATGACTATCCTGCGCGGGTAAAGTTTCAAGTCAGAGCGCACTTGCAACCTGATTACGTTCGGGCTGCGGAGTTCGTCAATTTTCACAAATTTAATGTCGCGATTCTTCAGCACGAATTTGGTATTTATGGAGGAAAAAACGGTGCACACGTGATGCATCTGATGCAAAACCTCAGAATGCCGATTATTACCGTGCTGCATACGGTCTTAAACAAACCCTCCGATGGCCAACGTATCATTATTCAGGAGCTGGCAAAATATTCAGAATTTCTGGTTGTCATGGCTCATCATGCCAAGACCCTGTTGCAAGATATTTATGAAATTGATGAAAATAAAATTGTCTTCATTCCACACGGCATCCCTGATGTACCCTTTAAAAGAGCAGATTCATTGCGTAAGAAACTGGGTATTGAAGACAAAAAAATCCTCCTCACCTTCGGTCTGCTAAGTCCCGGCAAGGGGCTTGAAACCATGCTGGATGCCATGCCTGGAATTATCGCTGAACACCCTGAAGCCCTCTATCTTATTCTCGGTAAAACTCATCCCCATATCATCGGTGAAGCGGGCGATTCGTACCGGCAGGCACTTTACCAGCAGGTCAGACGCTTAAAAATTGATAAACATGTTCTCTTTGAGAACAGTTTTGTCGATCTCGACACCTTGACCCAGTACATCAGATCGGCAGACATCTATGTAACCCCTTATGTCAGTGAAGATCAAATTGTCTCAGGAACCCTGGCCTATGCCGTCGGCATCGGTGCCGTTACAGTTTCAACCCCTTACTGGTATGCAAAGGAGCTGCTTGCCGAAGGCAGAGGGAGGCTGGTTCCATTTGCTGATTCAGAGGCGCTGACACGGGAAATCAACCATCTTCTGAGCCATGCAGATGTCGCCCTCACTATGCGGAAAAAAGGCTACCAGCACGGCCGATCGATGATCTGGTCAAAAGTGGCTCAGGATTATATCGAGCATGCGGCGAAGGCCATGAAACGAACCGTCGACCGACCGATTCCCCAGTATGCCGAAAGACCGGATGTCAGAATCATAAAAGAACTGCCTGATTTCAACCTGCAACATATGCAGGTCATGACGGATGATACCGGCATTTTGCAACACGCCAAATATTCCATCCCCGACCGAACTCACGGTTACTGTGTCGATGACAATGCCCGGGCGCTGATCGTCGTCAGCAAATACTATTGGCTGCGCAAAGAAAAAAGTGTCATCCCCCTGATTCAGACCTATCTCTCCTTTCTTCATTATTCATTTAACCCTGAGAACGGTCGGTTTCGCAATTTCATGTCTTATGACCGGCGCTGGCTTGAGGAGGTCGGGAGCGAAGATTCCCACGGCCGCTCCCTGTGGGGTTTAGGAATCGCCATCCAGTGCGCCCCCAATGATGCAATTCGTGACATGGCAGCCGGCCTCTTTTTAGGCGGTCTCAAGTCTGTCGAGACGTTCACCTCTCCCCGAGCCTGGGCCTTTGCTTCTGTCGGTCTGCACGCCTATATGTCCCGCTTCGGTGGCGATGCCAACGCCAGACGAGTTCGGACGCAGCTTTCAGAAAAACTTGTTGTACTCTTCAAGAGCCGGCCCCTGGATGACTGGCAGTGGTGTGAAGATACGGTGACCTATGCCAATGCCAAGCTGCCACATGCCCTGATCCTGGCCGGGCAATGGATCCCCGACGCTAAAATGTACAAAAAGGGGATCGATGTGCTCAAGTGGCTGCTGGATATACAGACGGCAGATGATGGGCATCTTTCCATCATCGGGAATGCCAACTGGTGTAAGAAAGAGGATAAGAAAGAGGACAAAATCCCGACCTTCGATCAACAACCATTGGAGGCCATGTCTTTAATTGATGCTTGTGCAGAGGCGTATCGTGCAACGGGAGATATGAAATGGCTGGAAGAGGGGCAGCGCTGTCTTGGATGGTTTATGGGGCGCAATGATCTGAATAAACAAATTTGTGTTCTAAATACTGGCGGCTGTTGTGATGGTCTTGAAGCAACAGGGGTCAATGCCAACCAGGGGGCTGAATCCACACTCTCCTGGTTAATTTCTCTGCTGACCATGTATGAGATTCTGGGACAGAAGGTTCTGGTCAATAACTAAACAACTATGCACTGAAAGTGAGTAGAAAGACATAACCGGACACGCCCGGAGAAAACAACATCTGTCAGATCAAATCTGAGCTACCACGAATAAACTATCCAGAGTTACGCAGAGCTCACTTATTTTCCAAACAATTTATTCAAAGTATTATCCAGCATTTTCCTGATTGGTTCTGCATCTTCACCAGCACCGGGAGCTATTTTCTCCAAGAGCTTCCCACTCACTTTTCCCCTGGCTTTATCCACCACCTGATTTTGTAATGCTTTTGCATCATATCCAATTTTTGGATGACTTAAAGTCCCCTGAATCCGCAGAGGGAGATTTCCCCAACCGTCCCGATCTGAAACGGTCTCTTTAAGGCTTTTGCTGACTCCCAGTTTGTCCAGAATTTCTGGGGCAAAACGGGCGTCAAGGTGTAGGTTGAGACGGCCATCAACATTGATGGTTCCGGTGGGGGTTAATTTGGTTTTAGAACTATCCAGATGGCCATTAATATGAACCAGACCATTCTGCAAATTATATTGCCCCGTCAACGATTGAAAACTTAGAACCTTGAGCTCTGGACTGCCGAAGAAACCAGCCAACTGTTCAAGCAAGGGGGAGCCTTTAGCTGTCCCCTGCTGCAGTTTGAAGTCCCCTTTAAGCTTAAGTGCCTGCAACAGATTGTCGGGAAGAATTCCTCGGCCAGAAAAATTATTCTGCCATTGCAACTGACCAGAAACACTCTGTTGGCTCTCTGGAAACAACCCAGAAACCAGAGTTGTGACGTTCGGTTGGCTTAATGCCATCTGCCCCTTATAGGCAAAACCCTTCACCCCAAGATTGATGCGAGAAGAGCCCTTCAGTTCGCCAGCTCCAATTTGGTTGGAGAGATTTTGAATCGACAAATAGTTATCTCTCAAACTTAGATCAGCTGTCACTTTATCTATATTCAGCTTCTTATAGATCAAACGATTAATCGCCAGAGTACCAGCCATATCGATAGGAATATCATAAGGACCGATGTCCTCAGCCAAAGTTTTCTGGCGCTCAGTCCGGGGGGCATCAGCCCTGTTTTCACTGGCATCCCTGGCTAGATCATTGGGCTCAGGTAAAATCTTGTTTAGATCCAATGTATCTGCGGAGAGAACAAACTCGCCGTGGAAAATATTATCTGCAGCCCGCTCTGCTTTAACCTGCAATCGAGCCTGTTGATCCCCATATTGCAAAAATAAGTTTTCTGTCTGCAAAACCTTGTCAACATAGGTAATGTCTCCACTGATTCCGGCACGTAAATTTTCCGAACTGGCTCTGACATCAGAGAGGCTGAATTGAGCAGAACCAACCAAACCTATGCCACTATCCAATTTTCCAGACAGAGAAATCTGACCATCAATCAGCCCGGCAAAGCTATATTTCTGATAGTCTTTGGACAACTCTGCGGGAAGATTCTGCATCACTTCACGCAGATCAAACTGCTTCAATAACAATGTCAATACGATATAAGGTTCAGTAGTGGACAGGTCAAACTCCCCTTCTGCCCCAAGATTTATTTCATTGAAGCTGAGCAGTAAAGTTGAAATTTTTAGCAGCTTTTTATGCGAATTGAAGGTTAAAGCATAATCAGCACTCAACTTCGCCCCCTTCAATCCTGACTTCGGAAATTTATCCAGCACCAGATCGACATCGTTGAACTCAATTTTCCCTTTTGAGGAGATCAGCTCAGGTTCTATGTCTACTTCCAAATTGAGAGCCAACAGCGCTGAACCTAACTTTCCCGGAATTTTTTTACGATAATAGGGTGCAAACTGAACCAGATCCAGCGAGGCTAAGTGAACAATCAAATCACCCATCTGGCGAGACAAATCATAATGCCCGGAGATGTCGATATTTGCGCCATTTATAACGGCTGAAAGGTCAATGGGAAAGGATTTATCAAAAGTAATCTGTCTGGCCTTAAAATTAAGTTGGTTCAGAGTATAACGAAATGGGGATCGGGCATTTTTAAATTTATCAACATATTGTAACTCCCCCTCCTTGATATTCACCTCTTTGACCAAAAGGTTAAAGGATTTGACTAATGTTGCAGATTCCTTATCACGAGCAGCAACTGCGGAATTTTTGTCTACAGTTGACTCCGGTAATAAATCGCTGAAATTGAATTGACCATCCGGCAGTCGAGTCACATAAATTTTCGGTTGATCCAGAAGAATTTGATCAACCACCACCTTGCCAATCAAAAGAGGTAAGAATTGATAATGTAATTCGACTGCTTTAACCGATACGAACTCCTCTTCACCTTTCTTTTGCATGACTTGCAAGTCAGCAACAGAAATACCAGAGAATAGACCTATTTTTATTTCCCCAAAATCGATATTTCGTTGCAAAGTTTTTTCAGCCAGCGGAAGAAGTGTTTCTCGAACCTTTTCCGGGGTGACTTGTGTCTTAATCACGACAGTCAAAGCAACAGCAAGAATCAGCAACGTACCGACCACAAAAATAATGATTTTTACCGGAATTGACATATTTTCCCCAAATAAAATGAAGTCCACATTGAGGCTCTTGCAAAACTCTTTAAAGTCCAGTGACCGTCATTCACGTGCAGGCGGGAATCCAGAGGTTTCTTGGGTTCGGCAAAAACCGGACCCCCGTTTTCACGAGGATGACAACTTTTGCAAGAGGCTCCATCGTCATAAAATTGTATTAATGCCCTTAGTATAGCAAAAGAATCCATAATAATAGAAACTTATACGACAATGTTAGAGATTTTTTTGTTGAGTTGAAAAGCTCTTAAAATAAATGCAACATCAAAAAAGGTAGCATCAATGTTTTTTCAACCCACAGCACATCAGATAGCACCTGAATAGCTCTAACCATATATAATCATTGGTTATTTTTAACGGATTTTTGTCCTGAATTTTAACATTAAAGTAATTTACTTTTCCATAAACTGCGTCTACAATCTCAAATATTAACAACAACACATCTTACTGGAGCTACTGCGCATGAAGAAAAATAAAAACTCACTTTTGCTGGACATTGGTTGGTGTGAGTGGGTCTCCTTTCCAGCATTGAAGATTCCAGCGATTGAAGCTCAAGTCGTGATGGATTCAAAACAATCAATTTTGAATATTTTTGATTTCTCTACCTTCAAAGAGGGTGAGGATTTGATGATCAGCTTTGGCGTACACCCCATCCAGGACAACAGTGATGTCGAAGTCTATTCAGTGATGCCAGTCAAAACCAGACGTCTGATTTCCTTTTCTGCCGGTGACAGGGAATGGTGCTATGTAATTGAAACAGAAATGCGGATCGGTTCAATGAAAAAGGTGATTGATCTGACATTGGTCAATCGCGAAGAATCAACCTTTCGCCTCCATCTGGCACCACAAACCATCAAAAGTCTGGTCAAGGTCAATCCACAGAAAAGTTATCTTACTGGTGAAATATTAGATAATTATGCAATTTCAGCAACTTTAAGTAATTCCTGAACAAAAGCTTTGAGAAATATCGTTAAAATTCATACCATCCATCCATCATCGGGAAATAGAGCGCTGTTCTGATTGGCAACTGGTCAGACCGTAAAGCTAACAACTGAGCATAAGTATCCAGCTGTTCTCGATAATGCTCAGCCTCCCGTTTCAAAAATTCCAGTTCAGTTTCATCCTCCCTGGGGAGACTGGTTTTATAATCGATAATCCAACGATATCCATCTGCGACAAAAGTCCGATCAATGACAGCATGAACTAACGTCCCATTAACAACCCCGGACAACGGCAGTTCGCTTCTCTGTTCGGGATGACTTTTCAAAATCCACCGCCCCCGCGGACTGGTCAGGGTTTTATCCATGGCGATGAGAACCTTTTGCACACTCGAATCCAAATCCGCATTTGCCACACCATAACGACTTAGAGAATTTCTTAGTTTATCCTCAAGATTCCCCTTTTTATCGTTAGACCAATCCTCTACGCCAAACGTGGTGATCCGCTCAAGTAAGGAATGAATCAGCGTCCCCACATGTCGGTGCACCGGATTCTCCCAACCGGTAAACTTGACAACTGAATCACCGCGTGCGGATGCAGTCTCAGACGCTTGGGGATCCTGAAGCTTTACCGGGTTGAGATCTGGCAAGGACCAATCCACAGGTAAACGCTGCAGCAGTGGGGGGGTAAATTCTTTATCAACATCCTCATTGCATTGACCGGAGGTCAAAAAATCATTCTGTAGAAGAGGCCAGAGTTTTTCCAGCAATGACCCTTTTCTGGGTTTTAAATCACCATCACCATTTTCATCCGCATGTCCAAGCAGATGGATGTGTCGAATGGCTCTGGTCGTAGCAACATAGAGCAATCGCCCCGCTTCCAGATCCTCTTTTTCTCCCTCCAACTGCGCTATTAATTGGTAGATAGGATCTTTTTCCTGACTCCCGCGGGCAGCAATGGGGGCAATTAACAGACCGTAATCGGGATGTTCTTGCCAGCGTAATAAGGGATTATCTCCCCTCCCGGCAGTCTTTCCCAACCCCGGAATGATAACCGTATCAAACTCCAGCCCTTTGGCTTTGTGAATCGTCATAATTTGCAGTTTGCCATCAGCCTGATTATCCGGTTCAGCAAATAACTTGGTCAATCCCCGCTCCAATTTAGAAAAACTCTCCAGAGTGCCCCCCTGATCCAATTTATCGAGCAGTTCGAAAACCATCCGTGCGTCAGCCTGCCCTTCAGTCGCATAGCAAGCAGCTCCACCCAAAGCTAACCAACAACCTTCAACCAACTGACGCAACGGCAACCGGCCAAAGCGCTTTAGACCTGACCGTAAAACCGGCCAGACACGGAACAACCGTTGTTGACCAGCAACAGACAATTGTTGTCGAATTTGATCATCCTCCAGCAGGGTTGGGATGGTTCGGTGTGGCGAGTCTCCTGCCAGGGCATGGAGATCATGCAAAGTCAAACCACACCAGGGCGCCCGCAGAACCGCCAGCCAGGATAAACGATCAGCGCGATGGAGTAACGCATAGGTCAAGTGGACAACATCAAGAGCGGCCGGTCTGGCTCCGAGAAGATCGATATCCTGAGCTTGATAACCGATCCCATGTTGCCGGAGCAGAGGCAATATTTCACCCAGATGATTCCGGCCACGAACCAGAATGGCAATGGTCTGATCCTGATCTTCAGTTTGCGCCTGTTGCACCAGCGCCAAAACCTGCAACGCTTCGGCTTGATCGTTACGGCCGATATAGGGGTAAACCTGACAGGCTGCATTCTCAAGAGAGGGTTTAACGGCCACAGCCTCTGATAGCGGAACTGCGCCACTCGCCTCATCCATTGCCGCAGGGAAGATCGCGGCAAAGGCCTTATTCACCCACGTGACAATCCCCTCTTGTGAGCGAAAATTTGCGCAGAGCTGCAACGGTTGCAACACAATTTGCGAGTGGCCAAACTGCCCCCTGAAACTGTGCAAAAACAAACCAACCTCGGCCTCACGGAAGCGATATATCGATTGCATCGGATCACCAACCAGGAAGAGAGTCCGGCCATCGTCTACAGTCCACCCGGAGATCAAAGTTTCAAGCAATTGATACTGCAAGCACGAGGTGTCCTGAAACTCATCGATCAGAATATGTTGAAGATCATGGTCAATTTTCAGCAGCAGCTCGCTCGGATCATCGGCCTCGCCCAGCGCTTGGTTAGCTTTCAGGGCAATTTCGGCAAAATCAGCTTGACCGTGATTTCTGAAGACCAGCCAGAGTTCGGCGACCAGAACAGGTAATAACTCAAGCAGAGCTTCAAGTAATTGCCACTGCCCGTCAGAATAGCCCCCCTGGGGCAAGCTTCTGATGGCTGTTAAACGTTGAATAAATGGAGAATCCGGATCAAACTGAGCCAGCAAAACAAGCATTCGCTCTTTGACCTCACGATGTTCTTTACTTGCCGGAAAACCATTGTTTTTATTGACTGTTTTTCTTAGTCCTCCGGCATTTGTCAGCAACAAGTTCGCAATGCTCAGCCAACCAGTCAAATCGTGATACTCAATGCCTGGCAGCTGTCCAGAATCCTCCAGGTTGATCGATAGTGAGCTTTCAAACTGACTGTTGGAAAAAAAGAGGCAGTCAAGGAGTTCCATTTCCAGATCAGCAGGAAAAGACTTTTTTAAACTCACAAGTTGATCACAACAGAATCGTTCCAACCCCTGTTGCAAACTCTGTCGCGAGGTTTCATTGCCTGCCAACATGTGTCGCAACCATTGATCCCGCCGCCGTAACATATCAACCAACATCTGTTGGACAACCGAAACATTATTATCCAGATGGCGAAGCAAAATCCGCAGTTGAACTCCTCCCGGCGCACCATTATCAAGTCTGGAAAACAATCTTTCCGCTGCCAGCAGATAAAGGGCATCAGCATCGTCACTTATCTCTGGCAAGCTACCAAAGCGTGAAACCCAGGGCATTTTCCGCACCAAATTCGCATTGAAACTATCGATCGTCTGAATTGATAATTGTGCGGGATTAAGCAACAGATTATTGCCATGCCGTTGTAAAACCTTGACTGCCAGTTTCCAGGTTTGCTCCGCATGGGCTTCAGTCGGGCAAGGGAGATCCCGTCCGTTTTCTAACGCCTGAAGTAACCGTAGACGCATTTCTGCGGCAGCTTTATTGGTAAAAGTGATGGCAAGAATCTGTTGCGGCTGATCCACCTCAGCAAGCAAGGCCAGCATTCGCTGAATCAACAGTTCGGTTTTCCCCGAACCAGCCGGAGCCTGGACAATACAGGATTGCGTTACATCAATAGCTGCAGCGCGCTGTTTTGCGTCAACAATCATGATGAAGTCCCTGGATTCATTGAGGTGTCCTGAATACGGCAAATCCCTGACAAATCACAATATTGGCAACTTTTAGTCAGATCATATGGTTGTACAACAGCTTCACCTGCCACGAAACTTTCTGCCAATTGGTCAATCTGCTGCCGCCAGAAAACCAGCAATTCTGCCCAATCAGACAGACCAAGTTTCAGACTCTGCGGATAAGCAGAAAGTTCTCGAACCTTTCCAAGCAAACCTTTTTCTCGCACGACACCAACAAATCGGCATTCACCCCGGCGGAGTTTTGCGAAAACAATTCCGTCCGCCTTAAATTCGGGATCAGCAACAGCATAAATCGGCAGTTGCGGTTCGATCAGTGGTTGGCTGAGAAAGTCCTCAGCGTGCAAATCGACACCTGTTTTATAATCGATGACGATGCGACAACCATTTTCCAACTGATCGATCCGATCAACCTTCAAGCGAATTTGTAACGGACCGATCTTCTCAATATGCTGCTGTTCCGTTTCCAGCACCTGAAAAGGAGCTCGCTTTATTTCAACATTAACCAGCCACTCTTGTATCAGAGTCACCACCCGTTCAGTCTCCAACTGTAATAATTGTTCTGCCGGGGCAGATTTATGTGCAAAATATTCGGCAAATGCCGCCGTCACCTGTGATTTCACCAAATCGGTCCGTTGTTGTTCGTCCAATGACAATAAATCAGTCTGGTTCCGCAACTGCTGCCAAAGCAACTCCAGAGCCAGATGAACCAGATCTCCGCGTGCCATTGGGGCTATTCCAGGGGTCGCTTCAGCAAACTGCTGCGCATGCAGACGATGGTGGAAAAAAGCTCGGAAAGGGCAATGTGCCTGATCTTTGAGCAAGCTGGTGCCACCTTCAACCAGTGCTTGATCCAATCGCGGTCCGCGATGATCTGCGATAGTATCCATACCGTGATGACTCAATTTCAGCAAAGAAGAGAGATCCTGGAAATCAGCCAAAGGGGGAAACATCTCTGGATTGTGGGAAGGAATCAGTGGACTGGGTCGCAAGGGGCTATCACCGTCACGTTGCGGGTAGCTGAACACAATCTCAGCACTGGCAGATTTAAGCCGTGCAACCACCTGTTCTGCAAACAGCAGTTCACGGGCAGCACTGGCATGTGGCATATCATAGTCACGCTGCAAAGCTAAGGGAATAAAGGGGTTCGGCTGAGGGCGAGCCGGCAAAACGGTTTCCCCCAGTCCCATCACCCAGAGATGCTGGAAGTTCAAACCGGAAGATTCTAGCAGCCCAACAACCTGTAACGGCCCGGCCGATCCTTCCGGTTGAAATTCAATCCCTTGACTGATTCGACGCAAAAGATTGAATGCCCGCTGCCGACTGATCGGAGGCAACAGCGGATCGAGGGCAACCAATGCAGTCAATGCTTTTTCCTGCCACATTTTGATCGCCTGAAATTCACTACTTGCCGTCGATCTCTCCCCCGGCCAGCCAAGTGAATATAATTGATCGGCAAAACGAGCTGCCCAAACTCCAGGAAGAACCTTGTCGTTTAGCTGTTGTGCTGACTGAATGGTTTTGAGAATCTGTGAGAAAACAGCCAGATTGGTTTTTTCTTCCGTCAACGCTTTAAGGCGAGAAAGTTTAAAGTTCTGTTGCCGAAACGATCTCAGTTTTTGATCAAGAAAAGCGCGGCTGTCTGCTTCCCGCAGTGCACCATCAAGATAAGGGGTTCTCAGTAAAAATGATATTTGATCAAGGCTGAGTTGACGACCTGTTCCCAGAGATTCGAGAGCTGCATGAACAACCCCCTGCTCTGCCAGGGAACCTCCCAGTGACAAACTGAAAACCGCTTCATCAGCATTCAATGTAACGCTTGCAGCCGGATCAATCTGTTCCCTGAAGATACGTTCAATCTGCCGCCGACGCTGTTGTAAATCGGGAACCACGACACCAATTGAGTCCTCGCCCCGATCTAACAAACTACGCGCCCAGCGGGCTGCTGATTCTATTTCGTCATGACTGTCCCGCGCCGCATAACAGACAATCTTGTCACTTTGTTCTCCTTGCAGAGAAATTTCATCACAACACCCCCCAGCATCATTGACTGTCTTCATCAACAATAAAAGTCCTGGAGCCAATTGATCAAAACCAATCAGTAGAACCTGTTGTGGCAAACTAAGTTTCCCACTTTTCAGGGCAGTACAAATAAGTCGGGGAAGATCACTTTGATCAAGCCAATGATGTTGCTGACAGTGGTCTTTATAGCGCCGTTGCCAGCTGGAAAAGACCAACTGATCCTCAGTCAGATACTGACCTTCCAGTGACAGATTATATTCGTTGAGGAAACAGTGAGCTTGAATCGCTTTTTCTGCTGTTTTTGATAATTGCAATAATTCCAGGGTTGTTCCCCGAGAAGAGCTTTCAATCTGTTCTTCCCAGAGGCACTGTTGCTGCTGTTGGTTCAATAGCCGCCAGCCGTCACCGAGACCTTCTAAACACCGACTTAGCCACCCTTCGTAACTAAAAATCTGTGGTGTCGACCAGACACTTTTTCCCTCTTCTTGCATCTGTTGATCGAAACAACTATGCAAATAGCGGGATAAACGCTTATTGGCGGTTAACACCAATGCACCTGATCCTGCCGCAGAAATAACTCTATCCAGATAATTCATAAACTGAGTTTTGTTGAACTCCCAAGTCGATCACTGAAAACATCTATTCTGAGTGGAATTTGTTCCTTGAGATCGGCAACATGAGAAATAACCCCGATCATCCTCCCGGACAATTGCAAGTCAACTAAAGTCCGGATGGCAAGATCAAGAGATTCTGAATCGAGGCTGCCAAAACCTTCATCGATAAACAGGGTATCAAGACGGATACCTCCGGCATGAGATTGCACAACATCGGACAGCCCAAGTGCCAGAGAGAGAGCCGCCATAAAACTTTCTCCACCTGAGAGAGTTGCCACAGGTCGTACCTTGCCAGTATAGGCATCATCAACCAGCAGATCTAATCCGGAAGCCTTATTTCCTTTGCTGCGATCTTCATTGCGCAACAGCTGATAGCGCCCTTTGCTCATCAAACTGAACCGCTGACTTGCCTCGAGGAGAACTTCGTCAAGCAAAACACTCAAAACAAACCGTTGTAGACTGATTTTCTGCCCAGTCTGACCGTTGGCGACATCACTCAGGGTACCGATTACAGCATAGCGAGAATCAAGCTGTTCCAGCCGCCTGCCCGTCTCAAGAACTTTATTGTGGGTTGACTCAAGAACCTGACGGCGGGTATCCAAATCCTTCCAGACAGTTTCTGCGGCAGTTTTTTCTCCCTCCAATTGTTGCAGTTGTTCCTCAAGGGGAGCAAGATCCGGCTGAGCCTCCCCTTGCAGCTTTGTCTGCAATTGTTCCTGTGCACCGATAAGTTTCTGTTCCTGCCGAGTAAAATCATCAAGCCGCTTTTTCAAAGCGTAAAAATCGGCCTCTCCAAGTAACGCCTGTTCAAACTGTTGTCCACTCTCAAACGAACTTGCTTTCAACGCAGCGGAAAATGTCTGGGTCACCACTTTTAATTGTTGCTTCAACTCAGTCAAGCCCTTGCTGAGTTCTTTATGCCTCGCGGTCGAGGCTTCCACCTCTCCATGTGCGGTCTGTCGCGCGGAAGTAAGAGCATCACGCTGTTGCTCCATTTGCTTAATCCTGGCTATTGTCTCTTCTCCGCTAAGTTCCAGTGTTCTGGCTGTTCTAAATTGTTCGGGCAGATCTTTGTCAATCAAATCTATTTCCGTATTCAGAGCGGTAAGATTCTGTTGAGCCTCTACCAACTCAGCTCTTAGTTGGTCTTTGGATAACTGTTTGCCGGCAGAGACTTCAGTCTCTGTAAACTTCTGCAGGTTCAATTGAATTCTGCTCATCTCACCTTGAACAACATTAATTTTATCCTCTTCCGCTTCCGGGAACTGCCGGAGAAGATCGTCATATTGTGCTTTTTTTATTTGTAACTCGCCGCGCAATTCACGAAATTGATCACGGGCAACGTTAAGTTTTTCCGCCGTAGCAAGGAGGTGTTTTCTGGAACTCTCCAGGGTTTTGAAATCTGGAACGGTTGCATCACTTTCAGCGGGACTGGGATGTTCGATACTGCCACACACCGGACACGGCTGAGTGTCTTCCAACTCTGCAGCCAGAATTATCGCCTGTCCCCGATGCCACGCCAGTTCCAATATTTTTATTTCTTCACTCTGCTTTTCATACACCTGAGCCAATTCTTTACCAAGGGTTTCAGACTTTTTGAGCTTTTTCTGAGCCTTTACCTGTTGCTCATGACAGAATTTCAACTTTTGCAAAACGGTCAAGCGTTCTTCCGTCTCATGCAGCAACTGTAATTGTTGGCATATTTCATTTTTCTGCTGCAAAAATTTCTGCTTATTTAAAAGATCCTCTCGTCTCAGGCACATTTTCTGATAAATGGTCAGTTGTTCTTGAAGTTTTTTCTGCTTATCAATTTCCTGATTTATAGTCTCGATTTTTTTTAAATTTTGCTCAGCCAGCTGCAATTTCTCTTCAGCCTTCTCCTGAGTTAATACCGCCTTAATAATTTTCTGCTCAGTACGTTCAATCTCACCAGCACAGCTGTTTTTCTCAACAAAAACCGGTCGAATCTGTTGCGCCTGCAATGCTTGTGCAAAACGTTCACGTTCAGTTTCTATCAGCCCATGCTGAAGTAAAAGTTGTTGCAATTCTGTTTCAACTTCAGCAAGTTGTTCAAAATCTCTAAGCAAGGTTTTTCCCTGCTCCAGGCGCTTATTCAAGGCTAACAATGCAACCTCTGTTGCTAGTTTCTGCTCTAATGCAGCCGCAACTTTTGGTTGGAGTTCCTTTATTTCAATTTCTAATTCAGCAACCGATTCAACTTCAGTACCCTCCAGAATACCCTGCTGGCGTTGCAGGCACTGTTCCCGCTCACGGCGGATACGTGCCGACTGTTCCTTCAGGCGGTTTTCCAACTGTTTGTAAATCCGAGTCTGAAACAGCGTACTGAAGATTCTTTCCCGCTCAGCAGATTCGGCAAGTAGCAATTGACGAAATTTCCCCTGCGGCAAGATCATTACTTGGCGGAACTGATCGACTGACAGCCCGGTCATATTTTCAATTTTACGGGTCACCTCCGTCACCTTGCTGGCAACATGAAGTTTTTCGGTTCCGTCAGCCAATAATTCAACCAGCTGTGCTTCCAGTTTCTGCTCAGTGAACCCGTCACCACGCGATTTAGGCCGCTGTTGTTCCGGTACCCGGCGGATTTGAAACTTTTTACCCCTCAGCTCAAAATCAAAATAGACTTCACACAACTGTTCGGCAGAAGCCAGATCGCAACGCATCTGCGCCCCATCCCGTTCGTCTCCCGTAGTTTTTCCATACAGAGAAAAACAGATAGCATCCAGAATTGTGGTTTTCCCGGAGCCAGTCGATCCATTGATCAGGAACAGAGGATTCTCACCAAGAGCGGAAAAATCAATCACCTCAGTTCCGGAAAAAGGTCCAAATGCTGTCATTTTCAGTGACAATGGCCGCATCTCAGAAGGTCTCCCGGTGCAACTGTTCTATTTCTTGACTGATTATCTTCTCCTGTTCTGTGTTCAGATTTTCATCAGTGATCTGTTGATAAAAATCATGAAACATCGAGAGTTCACCCCTTTTCAACTGCTCTCGATCGATTTTGAGCGACCGGTGGGCAAGCAGTCCTGGACGTTCAAGATGGAGGACATTGGGAAAGACATCGCGTAACTTATTCATGATATCAAGAATCGCCTGGGTATCGGTCAACTGAATGCGTAGATAATCTTCTCGATGAGGATCACTGCTACCAGCATAAAGTATTTCTTCGAAAGTGCCATTAAGTGTTCGCACATTTTTCATTGAATTCACAGGTATTTTTTTAATTGAAAGATTATTTTGAGATGACAGGTCAAGCAGTGTTACCGATTTTTTCTGCTGCTCTTCCGAAAAAGAATATTTGAGTGGCGAACCGGAATAACGAATCTTTTCAGCTCCCCTGAACTGTGATCCATGCAGATGCCCCAAAGCTGCATAAGAAAAACCGTCAAACAGTTGTGGCGAAACAAACTCAACACCACCAACAGCGAGAGGACGTTCCGACTCGGAGGCTTCTCCACCCGACAGATAACAATGGGCGATAACAACTGCAGGAATATCCGGTTCCCGTTCAGCATGAATCAAGTCAATTAGATAGCTCAGGGCTTCTTCATGGGTCGTGACATCGGTCGCGTGCAGATTACGCACTGTTGCCGGGTCAACGTAAGGAAGTGGATAGAAGGCAACCTTCTCCCCTTGCCGATCCTGCAAAACAATTTTTTGCGGTTTTTTCCATAAGGTTCCGGCAACATGTAAACCAGCAGTCGCCAATTGCCGTGCACCGAACCCCAGTCGTTCCGGGCTGTCGTGGTTCCCGGCAATCATGATCATCGGAACCTTCAAGTCGTGACAGATCCGGTCTATTGTCTCATCAAGAAGTTCAACTGCTGCCGCCGGAGGGACAGAGCGGTCGTAAATATCACCTGCAACAATCACAACATCAACCCGATACTCAGCAACAATCGTGCAAATCTGCTGCAACGCATAACGCTGGTCTTCCAGCAGTGATTGATTATGAAATTGACGTCCCAAATGCCAATCAGAGGTATGGAGAATGCGCATAGAGGTCTCTTATTTCAAATAAATTGTCGAGATCGACAAAATTGGATTATAACATCGGCTATAATAGGAACATGGGACAAAGAAGACCAGACAGGAATAAATATTTTTTACACTTGGGCGCTGTTTCTGCGCTATTCCTGCTCTGCGGCTGCATCAGCAACAATCACTGGGTCTGGCAGCACCCCGACAAGCAAGGCGAGCTCCAGCTTCTGCAAGACCAGAAAGAATGTCGAGAACTGGCTCAAACAGAAGTTGCACAAATTAATTATTTTTATGACTTTTATGATATGGGCTACCTGTACGACTTCCCCTACTATGATGACTCCTATCGAGGCAGATACCACAGACCTTTTTTCCGTGGATATCACCATTACCGATTTATCCGGGAACAGGATTATTTTGAGCGGTTTTTTCGGGTTTGTATGAAAGCCAAAGGGTGGCAGCAAGTCAAAGTTGATCCTGAAGTAAAGTAATCTTCCGCAATTTCGCGATAAACTCAGCCTGATTATTATTGAACTCTTCAATACAGGCACGGCAGATACAGGCATGTCCTTGTTGTGCTTCGGGAACCAGATCAATAAGGGCATGAGGAACGGTCAGATCAACACACCAACAACGACTGTCACTGTGAGCCATACAGCCATTTCCTCTCCAGCAGAGCGGGCAGATGGTCTCATCAATTTTGGGCTGCATAATAGTTTGAACCTCATGGATTGAGTCTGCAAGTTATATATCCAGCTAAAATTTCAACATCAATACATTTATATCAACCTGGACATCCAAAAGCTTCAGGCTATCCGGGTTAATGTTCGTTTATTGCGCAATCTGTGGTCTTGCCCCTTGTAAAAAAATGCTTTTTTTCTTATAGTTAGCATGAGGACAAACTAACAGTCCAGAAACAAACAAAGGCAGTTATTCAGATGCGTATCAGCAACTCATATATTTCGGAGCAGCCCAGACTGTCAACTCCGGGCTCCTGTACGTCATCTGTCGATCCAGCAGGAAAACAACAGAGAATTCAACAGGCAAGAGACTGTTACAATAAAAATGCGGCATCGGCACAGGTGATTGATGCTGAATATGTTGATTTGTACAGTCCCGACAACAAGGCTCTACAGCAGGAACACCAAGATATTCATCTGACTCTGGAACCGGAAGTGGTTTCCCAGCCGCAAGAACCTGAAACGGAGCGTCATATCAATTCAATTGTCAATAAATATCAGATGAAACCAATTGATGTCCCCAATCCGGGAACCTACCTTAATATTTTTGCCTGATCAAGTTAGATTTAACCGCCGCATCACCTGCTTCATATCCTCCCAAACAGGTCTCTTACCTGATGGGTTTCTCAACAAATAGGCAGGATGGAAAGTCGGCATCAGTGAAATCCCCTCATATTCGTGCCATTGCCCCCGCAATTTTCCGATTGGCTTGGTTGTCTTCAATAGCTCTTGCGCTGCGAAACGACCAAGGGTAATAATCACTTCCGGCTGAATCAGTGCCAGCTGTTGTTGCAAAAATGGCTCACAAGCGGCAATTTCATCCGGGTATGGATCGCGATTACCTGGTGGACGACATTTGAGAACATTGCAGATATAAACTTCGTCACGGGAAAGATGCATTGCCAGAAGAATTTTTTCCAACAACCGCCCCGCTTCACCAACAAATGGAACACCGGTTTCATCCTCCTCCCGTCCGGGGGCTTCGCCAACCAGCACCAATCTTGCCTGCGAGTTGCCCGCACCAAAAACAATATTTTTTCGTTTTTTAGCCAAGGAACAGAGCTTGCAGCCCATTAAATTTGATTCCAGCTCCGCCAAAGCTCCGGTCTCAAAGGTTGTTTTCTCCTCCTGAATTTGACCAGGTGTAGCAACCGGTTTCTCAGCGGGAAGTGGCACAACCGATTCGAATCCCCACTGTTGTAAATCTTCAAGAATTGCTTTTCCTTGCGAGATTATTTCATGGCATTCGTGGTATAATTTATCAGACATCAATCTTCAACCTAGGAGACGACATGTTCCGCCTTTTCATATTTTTAATTGTACTATTATTAGTCCCCGCCAATGCATTCGCTTGGGGCGCTGGAGTTCATTTAGGGCTTTGCCTGCGTCTACTGGCAGCTCCAGAAGCTTTACCAGCAGCCCTACAGGTACTCTTAGCAGCTCAACCTATGGATTTCCTCTACGGCTGCATTGCTGCAGATATTACTCTGGGGAAAAAACACACCCACCATTTGAGACATTGCCACAACTGGAGTGTCGGTCGCAAGCTTCTCGAACAGGGGAAAAAAGAAAATCCCGCAGCAGAAGCCTGTGCTTACGGATATCTGGCTCACCTGGCAGCAGATACCATCGCCCATAATTATTTTGTCCCTTACAAATTGACAATGACTTATAATTCGGTGCTGCTAAATCATGCCTACTGGGAAATTCGTGCTGATATCGGAGTCCGGGATGAAACCTGGGTAACCGCACAACAGCTGGCAAAGCGGGACAATCGCCAACTGGACAAAATGTTGAATAAAATTCTAGCGGACACAATTTTCTCTTTCCGTACCAACAAAAAGATTTTTAATTCAATGATGTTGATCACCCGGCTTCAAAATTGGCACAAGCTTATCAACACGATTGCAAAACGATCAAAATGGAAATTTGATGAAGAGGAACATAATGAATACATGAAAATGGGGCTTGAAGCCATCAATAGCGTTCTTAGCGAAGAAAACAGTCCCTACTGGAACGCAGATCCGACTGGCGATCGGGCGTTAACTGCTGCGGCTTTAATCAGAAAAAATATGAACAATCTTTGGCTTGATGGAAAACTACTTCAAGAAGATTCAGATTTAATTCTCAAGGAACTGCGCAATCGCTTTAAATTGGGGATCACCGATCCTGATGAAATATTGCCCCTGTTTACCGTTATTTAGCCTTCCACAACACCGCCACCCGATTCAGCAATTGCTGTGCAACCTTTGCTTTGCTCATCAGTTCCAGTTCTTCAACCCGACCATTGGCATGCAGAAACCGGACAATATTGGTATCAACGTTAAATCCCGCACCTTCCCGAGTAATATCATTGGCAACAATCAGATCAAGATTTTTCTTTTGTAATTTTTCTGCCGCGTGAACCAGTAATCTCTCGGTTTCAGCAGCAAAACCGACAAGAATCCGATCTTCTTTTTGTTGCCCAAGTTCAGCAAGAATGTCGGGATTCTTTTCCAGTTCCAGAGTTAATTTATCCGCTGTTTTTTTCATTTTTTGTGTTGATCGATCAACTGGGCGGTAATCGGCAACGGCAGCAGCTTTAATTACCACATCCACACCCTTCAGGTTATCATAGACCGCAGAACGCATTTCTTCGGCAGAGAAAATAGGGACACAGCGCACTCCAACCGGTACGGTCAAATTTGTTGGTCCGGCAATCAGAACAACTTGCGCACCACGCTGTTGAGCAGCGGCGGCGACAGCAAAACCCATCTTCCCGGAAGAATAATTAGAGATGTAACGAGCCGGATCAATCTCTTCACGGGTTGGCCCGGCAGTGACCAGAATGCGACAGCCAATCAGATCCTTGGGGGTCAACAGCGATTCTGCAGCAGCAAAAATAACTGTCGGATCTGGCAACTTGCCCTGACCTTCCCAACCGCAAGCCAAGGTTCCCTTGATTGGTTCGAGAATAAAATAACCGGAATCGGATAAAAACTTTTGATTTCGCTGATAAATCAGGTTTTCATACATATTGTTATTCATTGCCGGAACAATCAAAACCGGTGCCTTGGTTGCCATAACGCTTGTCGTCAACAGATCATCGGCAAGTCCCTGGGCAATTTTGCCAACCAAGTTAGCAGTAGCCGGTGCCAGAATAAACAGATCAGCACGATCCGCAAGGGAAATATGGTCAATTTCCTGTTCCTGAGAAAGACTGAAAAGACCGGTATGAACCGGATGGCCAGACAGGGTTTGAAAAGTCAGAGGTGCAACGAATTCCTGAGCATTTTTAGTCATGATAACATGAACATCGGCACCAGCCTTGGTCAATAGCCGTAGCAGTTCAACTGCCTTATAAACAGCAATTCCGCCACTGACTCCAAGAACAATACTTTTCCCCTGCAGCATAACTGACTCCTCAGCTTAAAAATGGATTATAGAGCTTTTCCTGACCAATGGTTGTCATCGGTCCGTGACCGGGATAAACTCTGGTTGCTTCCGGAAGAGACAATAACTTCTCTTTGATGCCATTGATCAGCAATTGATGATCACCGCCAGGCAGGTCAGTGCGGCCGATAGAACCGGCAAATAATGTGTCACCCACGATAAGGATATCTTCAACATAAAGACAAATTCCACCTGGCGAATGACCAGGAGTATGAATCACTTGTAATGACAGTTTTCCCAGTTGCAACGTCTCGCCACCGATAAGTTCTCGGGTCGGAGCAGGAGAAGGGTCTGCACGCAGTCCAAAAGTTGCTGCATGCGTTCCTGCCTGATCAAGTAAAAGGCGATCATCCTGATGAATGATCAACTCAGCCCCGGTTGCCTCCAACAGTGCACGATTCCCACCAATATGATCAAAATGGCCGTGAGTGTTGATGATCTTGACAGCATTCAATCTATGTTTTCTCAATAGTTGTAAGATACGGTCAACATCACCGCCGGGATCTATGACAGCGGCTTCTCGAGTTTCTTCACAACCAATAATATAGCAATTGACCTCAAGTGGACCGGTTGGCAAAGTATCGAGTATCAAGAGTTTTCCCCTTTTCCAGTCATGACGGAAAAAAGATCCATATTTTTCTCCTTCAGCTGATCCCCCAGAGTTGCACCAAGAGGCTTATTATATTGTTTACGTTCCCTGTTGATCGGTTTTTTTGCAACGGGTTGCACCGTTTGAACAGTGGCTGTAGGAGAAGATACTGATCCCTTCTCTCGCTGCGCTGGCGAAACCGATCCCTTATAGAAATAACGATCATAAAGGCGATGATAATTGGTCCAATTCCCCTCCTTATCTGGTTCCTTATCGATGTGAGTCTGGACGCCATTGATTTTTGAATCCAGGTCGTCAATAAAGTTCAAGATAACTGCTTCGAGAAATTTTGGCCGTTTCGGAGAACCAAAATCGTATTGGCCATGGTGAGAAAGGAGCAGATGCTTGATCAACATAGACAATTCTGCAGGAAAATCAGTAATCTGCCGAACTCGATCCTCAACCATCTCCACCCCGAGAATTATGTGCCCCAGCAATTTCCCTTCGTCGGTATAATCGAATGAACGCTGATATGACAGTTCACTGACCTTGCCAACATCATGGAGCAATGCTCCACAGATCAGAAGATCACGATTCACTTGTGGATAGCGTACTGCAACATCCACAGCCAATCCAACAACGGCAAGGGAATGTTCCAGTAAACCACCAAGAAAAACATGGTGCATCGTTTTCGCAGCCGGCGCTTTACTGTAGAGAGCGAAGAATTCTGGATCGTCAAAAAAAGCCCGGAGCAGTGCCTCAATATATGGATTGGTCAGGGATTCCAACACCCTGTCAAGTTCACTGCGCATCTCCGCTGTTGAGCGTTGCGAAACTGGCAGAAAATCACCCAGATCGATCTGGCTCTCATCGATTTTCTTTAAATCCTGGACAATCAGCTGCATTTTTCCCATGTAAATGCTCGCCTTTGCATTAACCAGAATAAAATCATTTTTTTCAAATTGACTGGAAAAGTGATCAACCTGATCCCAGATCCGCCCCTCCACCTCACCAGTTCGATCCATCATTTTCAAGGTCATGTAAGGCTTACCATTTTTAGCCATTGCGGTAATTTTATCCCGCACCAGAAAAATTGATTCAACCCGGTCGCGCTCTTTAAGCTGATTGACATAAATAGTCTTTTGCGTATTCTCGTTCAAAACATCCTCTTTTCAAAAATTGCCGCTAGTATTGCTAATAGCTATTGCTGCTTTCAAACCGTCAATTGCCGCACTCATAATTCCCCCGGCATAACCGGCGCCCTCTCCTGCCGGAAATAGCCCCTTATGACTGACCGATTCACCATATTGATCACGAACAATTCTCAGCGGTGCAGAGGTACGAGTCTCAACCCCGATGAGAGTCGCCTCCGAGCCGACAAAACCACGCATCCGCTGATTAAAAACAGGCAATGCCTGCCGCAGATTCATAGCAACAAAGTCGGGCAGACAGGTATTCAGGTCTGCATGGACAACTTGTGGTTGGCACGAGGAATCCAAATTGCCACCACGACCCTGAAGAAACTCCAAAAGCGGTTGTGCCGGAGCATGCCAACCAGAGCCACCAGCCAGATAAGCTGCGTGTTCCCACTTGCGCTGAAAATCGATGCCAGACAGCACATCGGTCGATGAAAAATCGGCCGGGGTCACAGACACAACCAGAGCACTATTGGATCTTGGTGCGGAGCGACTAAAATCACTCATCCCGTTCACAACAAGTCCCCCCGGTTCGGACGAAGCATTAACAACCATCCCACCAGGGCACATACAGAAAGAGTAAACACCCCGCCCGGTTGCCGGATTAGTCCATGCCAAGCGATAATCTGCACTTGGAAGTTGCGGGGGACTCTGCATACCGTACTGAATCTGATTGATCAATTCAAGTGGATGTTCAACCCGCAACCCGATTGCAAAAGGTTTCGGCTCAAGGATAACATTTTTATCTGCCAGTAACTGATACGTATCGCGAGCGCTATGACCGGTGGCTAGAATCAATTGATCACATTCAATCTGCTCCGAATCGTTGATTATTCCCGCGCGGATTTGCTGATTTACCATTTCGAAACCAGTAAGACGACTGGAAAATTGGATATCGACACCGAGGGAAAGTAGATACTGCCGGAAATTGACGATCACTCGCCTTAAACGATCGGAACCGATATGGGGCTTTGCCTTCCAGAGAATCTCGTCAGGGGCTCCGAACTCGACCAAACGTTCCAGAATATAATGGATTGCGGGATGACTTAACCCGCTACTCAGTTTGCCATCGGAAAAAGTACCTGCCCCACCCTCACCAAACTGAATATTACTTTCACCCTTCAACTCATTTCCAGACCAAAAGTTATTAACATCCTGCAAGCGTTCGGCAACCGGGCGACCCCGCTCAATCAAGCTAACTTTCGCACCGGCTTCTGCCAGGGATAATGCAGCAAAAAGCCCTGCCGGACCCATCCCGACAACCAGAATATTCGATTGAATTTTGCATGAACAAAGTTCAAGGAATGGTTTATTTTTTACCTCGGTCAAAGTCGTAATATGGGGATTATTCTGGAGCAATTCAAGTTCATCTGCGCAACTGAATTCAACAGTGTAAACACGCAGTACATCCGGTTTTCGCCGCGCATCAATCCCTTGACGAACAATTTTCCAGGAATCAATACTTTGTACATCAATGTTAAGAATTGCAGCAATTTTACCAGGGATTAAATCCTCGTTCTCGTCCAGGTGGAGAGCTATTTCACGCAGTTTCAATGCCATAGTTTTTAATGAACCAAATCGGGATGGAGTGACAATTCAATCAGAACAAAATTGCAGCAAAGCGACTTAAATGGCAAAACAATGAAAAAACCTCTCATTTCTGAATCATCGGCAAATAGCCATAACCTCATTATAAACAAAAAGTCACAATAAAAAAGCAGCCATTTGGCTGCTTTTTTATCTTTTAAAGATAAATATTTTTCTAACCCTCTTCTAACCTAACCGTTAAAACGGGTATCTTTGATTTACGCACGACCTTTTCTGCCGTACTGCCAAATAAAACATGATCCAGACCTGCTCTGCCATGCGTTCCAATCACAATCAAATCAGCAGATTTTTCCTCAGCCTGAGCAATAATCTGTTCATAAGGTAATCCTGAGACAATCAAAGATTCAAAATCTTCAAAACCATGCATATTCTGCCGACAAAAACTTTCCATCATTTTCTGCGCCCCTTCATTGATCTCCTCTTCTAGTTTCTGAAAAGAAATATGGGGAACATAGAAGCCACGCATATCAACAGGTTCATTAATCACATGCAATATCAGCAATCGTGCAGAAAAACTTTTTGCCATTGATAATGCCATTTGAAACGCATTATCAGAACTATCAGAAAAATCAATAGCAACTAAAATGGTAGAGAATTTACTCATGGTCACCTCCTGTCAGAATAGGACTGCCCCCCAACGAACTTATTTACTTAAACGCCTTACTTGATGTTTCTCTTGATTCTCACTAATCACAACTAACCTTCCGCTTAAATAGCGAGACTTTGGATGTTGCCCCTCCCCCCTTGGTGGGGGGGAGATTGTTGCTATTCGCCCCTCTCCCCGAACCTCTCTCCCGCTGGGGGAGAGAGGTTTTTCTACAGCGGAAGATTTTGTGCTAATTAGCTAATCCTTCAACCGTTTTTACGATTGTAACAGCTGAGATCAATCTGTCAAGCATTTGTACGAAATGTTAACATATTGATTTATCAGTGTTATTCTCAATAAAAAGTCGGTTCAAAAAAAGCAGACCCCTTAAAGGAAAATCAGGGTGCGGGCAATGATTTCAAAAGTTTTTGTGTCTTGCGACCCAATTCTGATGTTGGTGCAAACTCTAGAATAACCTTAAGCTGCTTAGCAGCCTCCTCTACAGAGTTCTCCTGCAGCAGCAAAACAGCAAGCTGATAACGTGCCTGAATAAACTGTGGCGAAAGTTCTATCGCACGCTGTAGTGCCGTCTTCTCCAACTCAGTATCACCCAGAGCATGATAAACCTCGCTTTTGAGAAAATAGGCAGAAGAGTAGCGGGGAACAAGCTTGGTTGCTTCATTTAAATACTTCAGTGCAGCAGGATAATCCTTTTTCTTGAAATAGGCATATCCCTTGCCCGTAACCGCAACATGTGCATTGACAAATAAAAGGTTCTTTGAAGCTTTATCAAAATAATCAATCGCCTTGTCCCACTTTTCCATATCCAGATAAAGAGTCGCAAGATTGTTTTGGTAACGCGGATCGTTGTCAGAGAGTTTCAAAGCTTCTAAATAGTGTTTTTCAGCCTGGGGATAGGCTTTTTTACGTTGATAGGTCTGCGCCAAAGCAACTTGGATAGAACTTTTTTTCGGATTCTGTTTGACTGCAATCAGCAACTCTTTCAGAGCCAAAGTTGGGTTATCAGCCTGCAGATGAGCCAATGCAAGTTTGTAGTGAACATTTGCCTGATTGTGATCTTGCTGCGACTCCTGCTTAACCGGTACACACGCAAAAAGAGCTGACATCAGTATAATAGTCGCAAGTCTCAGTATAGGGGACATCTGTTTCTCCAGATAATATTACATTGAGGCAAAAAAACGCCCTAAACTTTTCCGGCTTTGTAAACGTAGTTTTTTTAATTCTTCGTTTGCTTTAATTGTTGTGGCAGATTCTTCTGGTTCTTTCTTTTTAGCTGGTTGACAGATCGGCAGAGCGATCCAATATGCCTGTTTTTGTGATCGTGAAAGTAAATGATAATCTGTTTCGGTCAGAACAAAACCCATTGACTCGACAAAGCTATAACCTTCTTCATAAACCGGATCAGCATCTTCCGCTGGCAACTCACCAAATTTTGGGACAAAGAAGATGGAACACTGACTTTCAGCCAGGTAAAAAGCGACAACAATCAGAACCTTGTCGCCCCCTGAAATTTTCAGTAAATAAGCCCGGCATAACTGTGGTGGATATCCAGCAAACGCCAACTGCACACTGCTCGACACAGAATGCAGGTGCTCTACTTTTTCAGCCGGAATATTTAATTTTTTTAACTGTTTATGTTGGATAAACATCACCGTCCCCATACCGGACTGAACAACTATGCACTGAAAATGCACAGGTTCGAAACAGGACTGAAAGTCCTGAAAGATCAAAAATCATCCCCTCTCATCCGCCCTGACGGGCACCTTCTCCTTTTGGGAGAAGGGAACAGAAATAGCAACCGAAAGTCTTGGACAAAAGTCCATGGTTTTTACCAGTATATTGAAACAATGAATGATTATCGATTAGAACACATTTAATCAATATCAGCAAACTCTGTGAGTAGTTTGATTTTTTTATAGCGGTCGGCAATCTCAGGGTATTCAATCTCTTTGAGCCGATCAAGACCGAATTTTTCTACTGTGAAAGAAGCCATAACTGTCCCGAAAACGGTTGCTTTGCGCAAATTATGCTCTTCCAGGTTCCTGATTGCGGCCAGGTAGCCGATAAATCCACCGGCAAAGGTATCACCAGCACCCGTGGGATCAAATACCTCATCCAGAGGATAAGCAGGAGCTGAAAAAATCGACCCTTCGCCAAACATCAACACCCCATATTCACCCCGTTTAACCACCAGGGTTTTAGGACCGAATCCACGAACAATTTCAGCCGCCTTAAGTAAATTTGGTTCATCTGCCAACTGGCGCACCTCAGCTTCATTAATAAGCAGAATATCAACCTTGGCAAGGGTCTTGATCAGCTCAGCCTTTTTTCCTTCAATCCAGAAATTCATCGTGTCACAAGCAACCAGTTTTGGATTATCGACCTGTTGAAGAACCTCTAGCTGTAGCTCAGGATCAATATTTGCCAGAAAAACATATTCGGCATCCCGATAGCTTTCTGGCAACTCTGGTTGGAACGATTCAAAGACATTGAGATGGGTTTCCAACGTGTGAGCCTCATTTAAATCGTAGTCATAACGCCCTTTCCAGCGAAAGGTTTCTCCGGGGCTTTTCTGTAAACCAGTCAGATCAATGTTCCGGCTCTGCAAAAAGTCTATGTGCTCTTGGGGGAAATCATCACCCACAACTGCCACCAAGTTGACTTCAGTAAAAAAACTGGCAGAAGTAGAAAAATAACAAGCGGAACCACCAAGAACATCATCCGCCACGCCAAAAGGGGTTTTTATTGAATCAAAAGCGACACTGCCAACAACAAGAATACTCATTTTATAAATCCTTTCAGCTCATATATTTCCCGATGATCGGCTCAAGAGCTTGCAGCGTTTCAGACGGGATCAAACTTTTCTCGGTCATAATGGCAAATTTGAGGGCTTCTGCACAACAACAGTTTCTTTGTTGCCGTTGTTGAACAATCATATTGACCGCGGCTTTTATAATCTCTTTGGCTGCTGTAACGTTCTGCTGGATAATTGCGATCACCGACTCAACCGAAACATCTTCATGAACCTCGTGCCAGCAATCATAGTCAGTTGCCAGAGCCACCGTTCCATAACAGATTTCCGCCTCACGTGCCAAACGGGATTCAGGAAGGTTGGTCATACCAATAATATCGACGCCCCAACTCCGATAAATTTGTGATTCAGCCCGAGTTGAAAAGTTAGGACCCTCAATACAGACATAGGTTCCTCCCCGATGAACGGTTGCACCAACTTCCCGAGCTGATTCGACCAGAATAGTAGAGAGATCAGCGCAGACAGGATCGGCAAACTGAACGTGACCAACAACACCGTTGCCGAAGAATGTCGAAGCCCGTTTCCCTTGGGTACGATCAACGAATTGAGTCGGAACAACGATATGTCCGGGAACAATCTCTTCTTTCATGCTGCCAACAGCGGAAACCGAAATAATATGCTCAACCCCAAGAATTTTCATCCCGTAGATATTCGCCCGATAATTCACTTCAGATGGCAGCAAGCGATGACCGCGGCCATGACGCGGTAAAAAAACCATTTGTGCATCACCAAGAGTTCCAGTGATATAGGCATCTGAAGGATCACCAAAAGGGGTTTCCAGCCTCACCTCTTTGACATCAGTCAAGCCCTCAATCTCATAGAGTCCACTGCCGCCAATAACCCCGATAATTGGTTGATTCATTATTCTATTCCTCCATATTCACAGAAAAAATATATAATTTAGCTATGCACCACACTCAAGTTGATTGAGTGTTTCACCACCCCTCGCGGGAGGGGATTAAGGGAAGGGGAAAATTCATGGAAATCCTCCCTCACCCCAACCCTCTCCCATCAAGGGAGAGGGAGGTCATATATAATCTAGCGGGTTGGTTTATCCTCAAGCTTTCCCTTTAACTGTCCACATGCTGCAGAAATATCCTGCCCTTTACTGGCTCGAAGGGTCGCCACAATATCTCTTTGCAACAGGCAACTTTGGAAAGCCTTGATCGCCGCTTCAGTTGGAGTTTTAAATTCAGCCCCTGCATGCTCATTGTAGGCGATCAGATTAACCTTGCAGCGAAATCCATGGAGTAATTTCACCAGCCGTTTGGCATCGGCTATTGAATCATTTATCCCGTCAATCAAAATATATTCGAAAGTGACCCGCTGTCTAGTGATTTGAGCATAGTTCCGGCAGACGTTCATCAGTTCACTGAGTGGATAACGCTGATTGACCGGCATCAATTGGTTACGAACTTCATCGGTCGTTGCGTTGAGAGAAACCGCCAGATTAACCTTTATTTTCTGACTCAATTCACCAATTTCAGGCACCAGACCACAAGTTGACAAAGTAACCCGGCGGGTTCCATAACCAAGACCGTCATCCAGATAAAAAATCTTTAAGGCGGTCACCACATTATCCAGATTATGCAACGGCTCGCCCATTCCCATCAGCACGATATTGCCTATCGATCCATCCTGCAGTGCCGCGCAAACCTGATTGACAATCTCCTCTGGGCGTAGATTTCGTGCCAGACCAAACGTTCCGGTCATACAAAACTGACACCCCATAGCACAACCAACCTGGGTTGAAATACATAAAGTCGCACGGTCTTCATCCATCGGGATTTTAACCGCTTCGATCGATTCTCCATCCTCAAGACGAAACAGATACTTACGAGTTCCGTCGCTGCTGGTTTCAACGATCTCCGGTTCCCAGGAAGAAACATAAGCCCGCTCAGCCAACTGCGCGCGAAACTGCTTGGCCAGATCGGTCATCTGCTCAAAATCGGTCACATGACGCTGATAAATCCAGCGCAGAATCTGTTTTGTCCGGTATTTTTCTTTTCCAAGTTCAGAAAGAAATTTTTCCAATTGCTCCTGAGTCAGACTTTTAAGGTCGATCTTTCCAGTATTCAAGAAAATCCTCTTTTAATATCGGCTCTAGAACCCAAAAAAGGTTCTAAAACACTTAAGCTAAAGCGTTAGCCACCAAGACACCAATGACTCCAAGAGAATCAAAGTATTTAGAAATAGTTCTTCTTGGTGCTCTTGGTGCCTTGGAGGCAATCAGTCTTTATTTTGATTATAGGTTCGATTCGGGATAAGTAGCGATTCAATACGAAAAAAAGCCCTCCGGGATATTACCGAAGGGCTTTCACAGAAACAAGCTATTTAACTTGAAGACTTAAAGCAATTCCAGACCGTTAAAGAAATAGCCTAGCTCAAAAGCTGCCGTTTCAGGAGCATCTGAACCGTGAGTTGCATTCTCACCAATGTTGCTGCCGAATTCCTTGCGCAATGTACCCTCAGCAGCTTCAGCAGGATTTGTTGCCCCCATCAGGTCACGCCACTTAGCAATAGCGTTGTCTGCCTCCAGTGCCATAACGATACACGGACCACTACTCATAAAATCGGTCAGTTCACCAAAAAATGGCCGCTCGCTATGGACGGCATAAAAACCTTCAGCTTCGACTTTGCTCAGGTAGAGTTTTTTCAAACCAACAACTTTGAAGCCCTCAGCATAAATACGTGCCAGGATTTTACCAGCAGAACCTGCAGCAAAAGCATCAGGCTTAATAATTGCGAATGTTGTTTCCATGATATTTTCTCCTTATAAGTATAATACTTACTGAATCGAGGCGTTTTTTAGCATTAGCACCACAGAGTGTCAAGAATTAACCGGTAAGGGTGAAGTGAGTTTTTCTTAAACACCTGACAACAAACGAAAAACATTTCGACTGACACGATGTTTACACTTTACTTGGCATATCATCTCCGTTTATATTGGAACTATATTCCAATATAAACGGAGATGATATGTATACTAGAACAATGGAAAAGGTGATTCGTCAAACGCGTGACAGTTTTCCTGTTTTGTTACTAACTGGAGCAAGGCAGGTCGGAAAAACCACATTATTGGAAATGTGTTCAGACAATCATATGAACTATGTCACCCTTGACGATCTGGATATCCGGGGTTTAGCACAAAATGATCCTGGATTGTTTATGCAAACGTATAAAACACCACTGATCATCGACGAAGTTCAGTATGCACCACAACTCTTCAGTTATATTAAAATGGTTGTGGATAAAGAGAAAAAAAACGGTTTGTTCTGGTTGACTGGTTCACAAAAATTCCATCTGATGCGTGGAGTGTCGGAAAGTCTTGCGGGACGTGTTGCCATTCTCGATTTACTGGGTTTATCACAGTGTGAACTAGACAACAAGGGAGAAGAGGCACAACCATTTCTGCCAACAGAAAAATGGATTAAATCTGTTACAGAAAAACAGGTAAAACCGTTAATGGACGTGTATGAGCAGATTTGGCTGGGTGCTTTCCCGCGGGTTAATGAAAATAAAAAGTCCAGAGACCTGTTTTATCGATCATATATTCAGACCTACATACAGAGAGACGTTAAGGATATCCTGAATATTACCAATGAAATCGCCTTTCATAAATTTATTGGGGCGGTTGCAGCAAGAACCGGTCAACTATTAAATCATGCGAATCTCGCCAGAGATGTTGATATCGGCAATAAAACCGTCAAAGCATGGCTTTCAGTGCTGGAAGCTTCCGGGCTTATATATCTACTGTATCCGTACCATAGCAATGTTACAAAGCGAATGGTCAAGACACCAAAACTGTATTTTTTGGATACTGGATTGTGCGCATATTTAACAAAATGGATCGATAAAAATTCTTTAGAAGCAGGGGCAATGTCAGGAGCAATACTTGAGACATATCTCTTTACTGAGATATTAAAAGGATATTGGCATAATGGGAAAGAAGCAAATTTCTACTTTTACCGCGACTTGGATCAAAAAGAAGTTGATTTGCTCATAGAGTCTGATGGCGTTTTGTACCCCATCGAATTTAAAAAAACGGGAACCCCATCAAAAACTGCGACAAAGCACTTCAAGGTTTTAAAAAAACTGAAAAAAAACATCGGACAAGGTGCGGTTATTTGTTTCATTGAAAAACATATTCCACTATCGACAGAGGTCACAGCAATCCCCGTAGCTTATCTTTGAGATGTGACCCTTCGGATTTCTAGCGACAGAATTATCCGGCCGCAGTCTTGAATCAAACGAAAATTTTTCAATCGATACTACATTTACACTTTTGATATCTTCGTGCAACGGATTGATTAAAGTATTCAGTTCCCGATTAACGACTGCTGAGGGGATATCAAGTAGTAAAGATGATTTTGATTTTATCCAGTTCGTCCCAATTTCGGCTAATTGTTCCGGGGCGGGATAATCTCGCCAATTCGATGGCAGTTGACTCTCATTGACTGATTCCCTCCCTACTGTTTCAACGATATTAATTTCCATCATACTTAAATCTTCTGGTGCCAGTGCCATGGGCACATGGACCAGGAACTCAAGGGTTGCCAGCGATCTGCTACCTGCAGCATAAACTACTGGATAACCAATGTCATTCCAGCGGCCACCATAGATTCTTGCCCCTGTTCCACTTATATCGTTGATATGTTCAGTTGTCGCAATGCGATAGAATTTAATCACGAATAAACGCCAAATTCTATTCGCCCCAACTCTTCCAAAACTAACTCTGTGCCAAAACGGGAACCCAACAGGGAAAGTGGAGTTTTACGAGAAAAAACTTTATGCGGAGTGTTTAGCCATATGATTAATTTACTTTTTTCTTTAAAGATATCAGTCCCTTTGGCAAGAACTTCAGCAATATGCAAAACTTGTTCAGAGACCGCCGGATTGAAATGTTGTTGCAAAGTATATCTCTGTAGGGTTCGTTCCGTTACGGGTAATAATTCAGCAATCTGTTTCCACGACAGGGACAGATAGTCGGCTAAATGCGACACCGCGTTTTTGGTCACACCAATACTTCCAAGCACGACCATATCCATCTTGCTTTCAAGCTTGTGCCCAAGAATTTTTTCGCCGCCTAAAATTTGTTCCACTTGAGCAAATTGCATAAAAAACCTCCCAAAGACATTTGTCGTAATGATATAGACATTTATCCACAATGTCAAATATGGAATAGTTTTAGGTGGGCAAAACTAAGTATAGGAGTGTGGTTGTCAAATATTCCCGGATTCTTGTTAGGCGATTTCATCATCAGCGTCTGGGAACAGTCGTTGAAGTTTAATGGTGGATACCGTCGTTACTTCTTCTCGAGTCGAAAATTCCACCAAGTCTGAATATCTTAGCTGTTCAGCAGAAAATAATTCTGTAAGATGTTGAACCTCTAAGAGTAACTGATAGTACTTTTCTTTCTCTAGATTCATCTCGTGGATCATGCACTCTGCCTCTTTGATAAAGGCAGTTTTATTGGGATGATTAGGTGTATCGAGCAGCGAGTTCAATGCCACTCCAAAATCAGCCCTCATATTATCGTTTCGAATCCCTACAAATGCGTAGGCCGATTAAAAAGCATTCCAGAATACTTTGCTTCCTAGAACTCGCGATACTCGCCTATTTGTAACAACATTAAACTTTGATTGGTCTACTTCCATGAATTCTGAGAAGAAATCAGCGATTTTCACCTCACTCTCGAAATCTCGATACTGCTTTAGAATTCTAAGCAGCAGAAGCCAGTTGTGCCGATGAATACCCAACACATATTCAAGATTTGCGGAATAGAGGTCCAAACCGTTATCTAGGTAGCGAAGTCTTACCCCTTCGTACTCTTGCTTTATAAAATAAGCCCTAAGCCCCAACTGATAGACACCGTATGAGCCTAAAAGTCCCAAAAATATTTGAGCCGTTTGAGGGTCTGATATCAGGTCGCAAAGCCAAGAAGTCATAGTTTCTTATCGCCTAAAAAAAAACTAGCGCCATTCGTATATGTCCCCAGAATACTACTTTAATGCTTCGCTAACTCTTGTAACAGAGGAATAACTTTGCGTAATGTCGTACCCCTATGACTGATCCGATTTTTGATCTCGAGAGGTAATTCAGCCATGGTTTTACCATACTCGGGAACAATAAAAAGTGGATCGTAACCAAAACCACCATCACCGCGGAGACCATGCATAATCAATCCTGAGACTTGACCTTCGTAAGTCTCACAGCGCCCATCGGGCCAGGCGAGTGCCATAACACAATGAAAAGCAGCCTGCCGCTTTTCATCAGCAACACCCTCCATGACTGTTAACAACTTGTCATTGTTGGCAATATCATCACACTGCTCGCCAGCATAGCGTGCTGAATACACCCCTGGAGCACCGTTCAGAGCATTGACAACCAGGCCACTATCATCTGCCAGGGTCAAATAACCACTAAACTCTGCCATCTCTTGAGCTTTTTTACGCGCATTGGCCGTAAAAGTAGCCCCATCCTCAACAACTTCGGGAGGATCAACCAATTGGTCGAGTCCAACAATCTCGAGGGGAGAACCTTCGAGCAAACTTCGAATCTCTTTCAATTTACCTTGATTTCCAGTAGCAACCAGTAATTTCACAACATTAAACCCAACGACTGCTGTTGCAAACGAGTCAGTTGTGCACAACCGTGCAAAGCCAAGTCACGTAGTGCGTCCAGCTCAATGGGAGAAAAAGGTTCTTCTTCTGCGGTTCCTTGAACTTCGACAAATTTTCCAGAACCGGTGATAACAAAATTCATATCAACATCCGCCTTGGAATCTTCTTCATAGTTCAAATCAAGGAGAGGTTTTGCAGCAACAATACCAACACTGATTGCTGAAACGCTATCTTTGAGGGGCATTTGTTTCAAGACACCTCGACTAACCAACCCGCTCAAGGCATCATGGAGAGCAATATAAGCTCCGGTAATGGATGCCGTTCGGGTGCCACCATCAGCCTGGAGGACATCACAGTCAATCTGCACCGTTATTTCCCCCATAGCTTTTAAATCTGTTACTGCCCGCAGCGAACGTCCAATCAGACGCTGAATTTCCTGAGTTCTTCCCGATATTTTCCCCTTTGTCGCTTCACGCATGGAACGAGTATGGGTTGCACGGGGCAACATGCTATATTCCGCAGTAACCCAGCCACGCCCTTGACCGCGCATAAAAGGGGGGACACGCTCCTCAACCGAGGCATTACACAAAATCTTGGTTTCTCCACAACAAACCAACACTGAACCTTCGGCGTATTTAGTAAATTGGCGTTGAAAGCTGATCGGTCTCAATTGATTTTCCAACCGGCCATCAAAGCGCTGAATTTCAGCTGACCCCATTCATTTCTCCTTGGACTGTTTAGCGTAACGGCGAATGCCGGTATAAAGCGCCTTAACTATTTTATTTTGATAGTCTGAACTTTGTAGCTGCTGCAATTCTTCAGGATTGCTCAAGAAACCAAGTTCAACCTGTACTGTTGGTAGATTTCCACGACCAAGAGACAACCGGGATGATGGATAGATTCCACGAACGTTGATAGCACTTTCTCTGAGAGCCAAAGCCAGGTTATTAGCGAGAAGCAGACTGCCACTTTTGACCGGCTTGACAACATTCTCCCCGGAAACATTCTTGGTCATTTCTTCTGCCCGGATAAAAAGAGTGACTCCTCTTAGTTCAGCAGAAAATGCCGCCTGAGCATGCAATAAAATCCAGACATCAATATCCTCCTTTGATGCCGATTGCAAACGTTGCTCCATTGTCAGTTCATAATCACCGTCCCGACTTAAGTAAATCGGAATTCCCAGTTTCATTTTTAACTGTTTTGCCAGTTTTTCCGCAACTTCCAGATTGAGCTGTTTTTCTTTATACCCGGATGGGGCAATAACTCCCGTATCCAGGCCTCCATGTCCTGGATCAATAGCAACAGCACGAATCAAAGACCCATTTTTAGTGGTTTTTTTATTCAGCAGAAAAGAAAATAACTTTTCCAGATTATTCGACTGTTTAGCAGGAGCACTGTTGGTAGCAGGATCAAGATTACGAAAATAAATTGATTGCCCAGTTAATTGTGCCAACTGATTGAGAATAAAACTGTCGGTCACCCGGAGACGGCCATCAATAAAGCGTGGTTTATCCTGTAAGGGGTAATATTCACCTGAAATTTTCATAAAACCACTTGCGGGAGAAATTTCTGCACGACCACGCTTGGTTTTGATTAGAAAACTATGGCGGATTGAATCCCAGTGACCAGTCAAGCCAACAACATCCAGAGCATCTTCAATGGCAATATAGGGGACACCATCCTGCTGGTAAACATCTTCCAGACGCACCGGTTCCTTACCACGCAGAGCAATATCAACTGCAGCAAATGCCGACTGAAGCGGCAGGAAAAAACAGAGTAAAATAATAAAAAAACGCATAATAGCTCCCTGAAAAGCAGGCTGGTTATAGCTCAGCTTTCAGTGTTCTGTCAATTAACGGAATTTTCCAGAAGTTTTTCAGATAAGAGGTTCACCCGTGCTTTGATTAAGATCAAAAGCCTGAAACATCCGCTCGGTCAGTAATTGTTCTAACTCCTGCTGTGACAGATTGTCCCCAGCAACATGACGAATCTGCCCACCGGCAATCATCCCATGACCGCCAGCAGTTCCAATCCCGGCAACCATCTTCTGAATAATCAACCCAAGCTTTGTATCCGGGTTGAGAGAACGCATCGAGAGAATCTGGGTACCATTGAACCAACCCATTCCCAGAACATAATTTATCCCCTGTTGACGCAACAAAAAATCAGCCAGTTCCGCAACAAGATCAGGGTTTTCAACCTTGCGTAAATTAAAAACCAACATTTCACCAAAAACCCGGGCATTTTCAATTGCGCGATGGAAAGTGGAAAAATAATCGCGTGAAACCTGAGGATGAATAATATCGTAAAGAATTTGATTATTCGAAAGGGGCAGTAATTTCAAATAAGCCTCACGATCAGCCTTTGACCACTCCCTGCCAAGATCCTGAGTTTCTGATTTAATCGCATAGAACAGACTGGTCGCAAGTTTCGTATTAATCGATACCTCTTGACTATTCAGGTATTCATAAAGGATGGTTGCGGAAGCGCCATAGTCCTCACGAACATCAATCCAGAAAACATCAGAAAATTCTTTTTTAGGTTGGTGGTGATCAATAATCAGATCAACCGGTTGTCCCGCAGGCAAAGAATTATTCCCAGCATCCGGTTGGGTATCGACCATACATACCACGGCGAACTGAGAAAGGTTAAGTTCACAGAATGGCACCAGAGTAATCTCCAGAAGCTCAACCATCTTGCGATTTTCGCTGCGGCCAATCACTCCCCCATATGCCAACACCGCATCCTGTCCGGTTTTTATCAGAATCAGATGGCGTAATGCCACAGCAGATGCAATTGAATCAGGATCAGGATTATCGTGGCAGATAATCAGAATTTTACCGCGACCGCGCAACCACTCGATCATCTCACTCACCGAGTCAGCGTCGACCAATGAGTGAAGCCGACCTGCCAGTTTTGGAGCTGACTTGAGTTCATTCATCAACAATCCCACCTTCATGGATGACAGAATACAAAATTTCAATTGCCTGTTCTGGAGTGCTCGCCTGATAAGTTGTGGAAATCTGCGACCAACTTCCAAGCTGCACAACGGGTTTACCCAGTTTCAAACTGATGGCTATTTCAGACAAAGTACCATACTCTCCTTCAATAGCAATCAGGGCACTGGCTGTCTGAGCAATAATGACATTTCTGGCATGTCCCATATCTGTAACAATGGGTAATGTGACACAGGGATTGGCAGAACCAGGTGAGTTTCCCGGCAAGATACCAAGGACATCTCCTCCTGCTTCGGCGCACCCACGGGAAGCAGCTTCCATCACACCACCTAAACCACCACAAACCAATACAGCACCATTTTCAGCAATCAGCTGTCCAACCTGATATGCGTTCACCAAGCTGGAGGGCGAAGCATTAGCCGCGCCAATAACGCCAATAATCAATTTTTTACCCACCGGAGAGTCCATTTTTACACATGAATAATTTCAACTCCGGCTGCGAGGGATTCTAACCCGTCAAGGATTCCCCACGGGGAGCTTTCGACGACAACAACAGGAATTTGCAGAGCAGAACCGATCTCTTCAATATTCACGTCATCCAGAAACAGTTGTCCACCATCCTTCAACACAACATCGGGTATCAAAACTCCATCTCCCAGGGTTAAACCCTGTAGTTGTTCCAATAAATCAGTACCTGTGATTAATCCGGTTACGGTAATATCAGCGCCAAAAAAGTCATTTTTTATTGCAAGAACGTCTAACGTAACCCTTGTTTTCAAACTGAGCTGCTCTGTAAATTTTACCAATTCAGCAAAAAACAGGCAACCTGTGACCAAAGTGATTTTATCGAGTTCCAGCAGCTCTGTTTCAAGTAAAACTTCCACGGATTGTTGGCGAAATTGCGCAACCATGCCAACACCATTTTCAATCTGCGTAAAATTCTCATAATCAGTGTAAGCTGGTACCCCCTGCCGAGCCAATAGATAGAATTCATCAGCAGGAAAGACAAAGCGACTGCCATATTGAACTAAATATTGCTGTTGATATTGATGGATCAATTCCAGACAGGAGATTGCATCCTGCGGCAGCATTTTTTTTAATTTCGGCAATCTTGCCCGATATTGTGTCAACCCCACCGGTACTACTGCCAAAGAGGCAACGTGAGGATAAAGATTCGACAAATCCTCAATTGTTTGCTGAAGTGCCACACCATCATTGACTCCCGGACAAAGAACCACCTGACAATGGAGTTCAATCCCGGCAGAAGTTAAACGTTTAAGTAAAGGTAAAATGTCCGGAACTCTGGTGCTGAGGAGTTTTTCACGCAGAGCATTATCGGTCGCATGGACAGAAATATAGAGAGGGGAAAGTTTGTCCCGGATGATTCTCTGCAGGTCGGTTTCATCCAGATTGGTCAAAGTGATGTAAGAACCGTAAAGATAGGAAAAGCGATAATCTTCATCTTTGATATACAGAGTATCTCGCAGCCCTTTAGGTAATTGATGAACAAAACAGAAAAGACACTGATTGCCACACTGCCGTGGTCGTGAAGACTCAAAAACCAGACCAAAGTCTTCCAAGGGTTCCTTTTTCAGATCAAGTTCCCACAGTTCATCATCCTTGCGCAATACTACCAGCACAAGGTGATCCGTCTCACTGTGCAAATAATAATCAATCAGGTCAACGATTTCATGACCGTTAATACTGAGCAACCGGTCACCAGCAAGCAATCCAAACTCTGCGGCATAACTACCTGGTGCGACCGACTCAACCCTTAACATTCTGATCTTCTTTCATTCAACATTTCATCTTCTGTGGCTAATATCAACCTGAATCCAAATCAATTATAAAAGAGGCTCAGAGAAGAAATATTAAACAGCAAAGGCGGCACCACTGGTGTCGCCCTTGAAAAAAATATCGCCTCTAGAAAAAACTAATCACGTCCACCATGTAAACGAAATTTTCCATCCGCAGAAGTGATTGAACTCACCGCATGTTTGTAAATAAGGATATCACTCCCACTTTCAGCTAAAATGCAGAAACTGTCGAAAGACTTTATGTAACCCTCCAGCTTTTCCCCGGTCATCATGGCAAGAGAAACCTTAATCCGCTCTTTACGAGCCTGATTCAAGTACTGATCTTGAATGTTAAATGGTGATTTTGGCATGTCCGCTCCTTTAATAAAGTAAAAAATTTTCAATAGATTGTATCACTTTACCAGACTTCATTGAGGAATCAACCCAAATTATTCCTGGCTCTTTTTTGAACCAGGTTATTTGTCTCTTGGCATATTGACGGGTGTATTTTTGTATATCATCGAGCATTTGCTCTGCGCTGATTGCTGTTTTTAAGTAGCGGACAACTTCTCGATATCCGAGAGTCTGCAAAGCTTTCAAATCGAAGGAGAAGTCTGCAACCAACCCCTTGACTTCCTTAACTAGCCCAGCTGTAAGCATCTCCTTAGAGCGGTAATTGATCCGTGAATAGAGTTCATCGCGGGAAAAATCAGGCGCCAGCTTCAATACCCGATAGGGTTGTTCAGCAAAACGATGTTCAGCCTTCAACTCGGACATTTTCTGACCCCTCGCAGCAAAAACCTCAAGTGCACGAACAATGCGAACGATATTATTTGGATGGATTGAAGCGGCAGAAACGGGATCAACCTGCTGCAGTTCCCTGAACAAGCTGCCAGATCCCTCCGTCAGCTCCCGTTGATGGAGTTCTTTACGCAGCGCAGGGTTGCTGGCAGGCAACTGAGCTAATCCCCCTAACAATGCCCTGATATAAAGGCCGGTGCCACCGACGATACAGGGTATTTTACCCCGGCCGACTATCTCCAGAATCAAGGGACGTGCCCGGTCGACAAATTCTGCCACGGAAAAATTCTGATCGGGTTCAATTAAATCAATCAAATGATGGGGGACAACAGCTTGTTCCTGATGCGTCGCTTTTGCTGTGCCAATATCCATACGGCGATAGATCTGTCGTGAATCAGCAGAAATAATTTCTAACGGAAATTTTTCAGCGAGAGAAAGAGCAAAAGATGTTTTACCCGAACCAGTCGGACCACAGATAGTTAGAACCGATATTTGTCCTGTTGTTACTGGAATCATTATTGGCGCCTGAATAACCGTTCAACCTCAGCAAGCGTTATACGCTGCATCACTGGACGACCATGGGGACAATTTGCCTTAAAATCAATTTTATCAAGTTCCTGAAATAATGCCCTTATCTCGATGACAGCAAGGGCTTGATTGGCTCGAATAACACTGTGGCAGGCCATCAAAATCAAAATTTCATCAATCGATTCACGCAGCTGTCCAGTACGACCGATCCGTTCCAATTCCAGTGCGACATCAACAACCAACCTGGCGGCATCCCTATTCTCCAGCAACTGCGGTATTGCTTTCAATGCGAAGGATTTCCCCCCGAAAGGTTCAATTTCAAAGCCCAAACTCTCCAGCTCGTGCTGGTTATCGCCAAGGGCAGCAGCACTATTAAAATCAAGTTCCAAAACTTCGGGGAAAAGTAATGTTTGACTGGGAATTGTTCCTGCAGCATAAGCATGACGTAATTTTTCAAAACCAACCCGTTCATGTGCCGCATGTTGATCAATCATAATCAGATCAGCACCATCCTGACAGAGAAGATAACTCTGGTGATACTGCCCAAGGATCTGCAACCGCGAAAAGAATCCAGCCTCTTCACTTTCAGGGAGAATATATTGAGTACCAATAGCCGATTGATCTTCTGAACCCAGCTGGGAAAAGGGTGGGGAGGGATAAAACTGTTGTGTAGTGGATTCTGTAGCAATATTGTTCTGAAAGTGCCCTACAGGTGGAACATATTGAGCAGAAGATTCGCTGACAAAAGAGTTTGCAGATACACCATTTTCCTGCTTGACCATATGATCTTGTCGTTCAGATAAATAGTTTCCTACTTCATTAGCGGACGAATCAAAAGTCTCCCTCTCCAACCATTCAGCCGGTCGGAGGGTCTGCTGCAAACTATTTGCGATAAAATCGTGAACCAGCGATTGCTCACGGAAACGCACTTCATGTTTGGTCGGGTGAACATTCACATCCACCTGTGCCGGATCTATCTGTAAAAAAAGGACAACAACCGGGTATCGCCCTTTCATCAACAGGTGACGATAACCTTCCATAACCGCGTGCTGCACGACGCGATCCCGGATATAGCGACCATTGATAAAGGTGTAAATATGCGATGCAGCTGAACGGGTTAACTGCGGTTGAGAAATCAAACCAGACAGTTGTAAATCATCCCCGTTCTGTTGCTCTATCGGAAGCAGATCACGCAGCAACGATCTCCCCAACAATGCAGCCACTCGTTCTCTAAGCCCCTTTTCACGGCGCAAATCAAGTATTATCCGATCATTATGCTTTAAACGAAAACTGACCCCTGGATTTGCTAATGCTTGTTTGGTGACCACATCTGCTGCGTGACCTAGTTCTGTTTGTTCTTTACGCAGAAATTTTTTACGTGCAGGCAAATTGAAAAATAAATTACGAACCTCAACGACAGTTCCTTGCGGCAGGCCAAGTTCATCAACATTTTTAATCCTACCCCCCTCAGCATAAATCTGCTGACCAAGCCCGTCATCGTTATCACAGGTTTTCAACCGCAACCGGGAGACCGAGGCAATAGACGCCAGGGCTTCCCCCCTAAAACCAAGAGTTGTGAGGGCAAACAAATCGGCATCAGTACGAATCTTACTGGTTGCATGACGTTCAAATGAGAGGAATGCATCCTGTCGGCTCATACCACAGCCGTTATCGGTAATCCGAATCAAACGTTTCCCACCTGCTTCCAGTTCAATTAAAATATCTGTGGATCCAGCATCAAGTGAATTTTCAAGCAACTCCTTAACCACAGATGATGGACGCTCGACAACTTCACCTGCGGCAATTTTATTGCACAATTCTTCGGGCAAAACATGGATTTTAGTTTTCATAGTCACCATTATGACTTTTCAGATAAAAAAAAGATAGCGGTCGAAATGTTACTCGCCCGCTATCACAACTTCAATTTTAAAACAAAGGACAGACTTGAATAACGCTAGTTTAAGGGGAAGTAGCAGCAAAACGGGACTGTTCCGAATGGGGGCTGTCCCAGGCTTTTGCGGTGCGAACCAGCGCGGTTCTTCGTAGATCGTAAACTTCGGAACAGCCCCCGATGGTGCTGGGGACAGTCCTAAGTTTACTGCAATACTGCTCAAACGAGCGCCATTAGAAACAGACTCTATAATTATTTTTCTTCTAATCCATCAAAGATGATCTCAATATCATCCAATTCATCGTCCAAGTCAGCAACTGGTTCATCGGCTGGGGCTAAAGTCAAATCAACTGTAGCTAAACCGAGATCCTCAGCTACATTATTTATAATTTCTGCAGTAATTTCCGTTCCGTGACGTAAGTATGTTTCAAAGAGAGCATTATCACAAAGGGTATTTATCAACCTTGGAACACCGCCAGAAAACTTGTGGATCAACGTTAAAGTATCGGCATTAAAAGGGGAGCGATCACATCCGGCAACTTTGAGTCGATAATCAATATATTCCAGCGAAGCTTTCGCAGAAAGTGGTTTTAGAGTATATTTAAAAGCAACTCGCTGTGCCAGTGGCGCATCCAGTTTCATAATATCATCAAGCTCAGGCAAGCCGAAAAAAACAATATTAAGCAGCTTTTTGTCAGGTATTTCCAAGTTCAATAAGCCGCGAAACTCTTCCATCATCTCCCGGGTGTGTAACATTTGCGCTTCATCAATCAGCACAACGGCCTTACGTCCCTCTTTTTCAATTTCCAGTAAACGCCCATAGAGTTGTTTCAACATTTTCAGGGGGCTGAGATCAGGATTTTTCACCCCTAACTGAACGCAGATACGGGACAATATCCAATCAGGAGTAATCGCAGAATGAATCATAACCAACAGAGATGATTCATATTTATCATAGGGGAGATTATCAAGCATTCGCCTGGCCAGGGTAGTTTTCCCAGTACCGACCCCACCAACCAGAACAGCCAACCCCTTGTCTGAATCAACAGAGTATTTCAGTCTCAATAACGCCTGTTTGTGTTGCTCACTGTCAAAATAAAACTTATCATTCGGCGCATTTGAAAATGGCTCACGATCAAAATTGAAGTGGTCGGTATAACCCATGAATACTCCAAGAAAAAGCTATTATTACAGAAAGGAAATTCGCTCTTTGTTCTCTTCCCGTGTACGTTGAGAATCATCCTCAGTAATACCGAGACTATTTTTTAATAGAGAAATTTTATCCCTGACATCCCGATAATTATTGTCCTGTAAAAAAACGTCTTGATAACTGATCAATGCATCGTTGAAACGATTCGCCCGCTCATAAAGCAACCCAAGTTCATAACCAAGGTTGAGTCGTTGGAGATCCTCCAACTGATAAGAATCCAGTGCCTGCTGAAACATCACCTCAGCATTATTAAAATCACCTTTGTCTGAAAAACTAAGTCCTTTTAAGGTCTGACAATCAACATAACGTGCTGGTTCCTGTTCCGCTTTTTCAAACTCACTGATCGCATCATCCAATAAACCCATCTCTCGGTAAGCGATCCCGAGGTTGTAATGAGACTCCATATCATCAGCAGCAATCTGCTCATCAACATCAGTTTTAAAAATCTTTTTCTCAGCAGTTTTGTCCGGCTGAAGAGCCTTCAGGTTGAAATCAAAGTCAACATCTGCAGAACTATCTGCTAAGGGATTGGTCACAGATGAAGTCTCATCAGAACCTGGTTTGTCTTGCTGTTGATTCAGTAAAGCCTCAATTTCTTCAAGTTTTTGGCGGCATTCGATAGAATCAGAATCATAAGCCAGGATATCACTGCACAATTTTTGTGCTTCTGCGTAGAGCCCTTGCTGAATGTAGAATTCAGCTTCCTCGAGATCAGCTTGTAAATTATGCTCTACAGCAGGATCTGCCGGTGCAGAATTTTCTTCTTCCATATCAAAAGAAAAATCCAGATCGTTCCCCCCTCCACCGCTCAGATTTAAATTGTCATCAATATTCAGTTCGATAATTGCATCCGAGTCTGCACTTTCACCCGAGAAGCCACCATCGAGTGGTGATTCCAGTACGAGATCAACAGCTTCATCCTCGATAACATCAAAGGTTAGATCATCACTCTCGTCCAACACCACCAAGTCATCTTCTATATCCTCTTCTGCCGAGCCAAGAAGAATATCAGAAAGGGTTTCATCAAGAGTCGGTTCATCGGGTTCATCTTCCTGCTCAGACATAATATCCAGAAGTTTGTCACCCTCGCCAGTAAGCTCATAAATTGCATCCAGAGTCTGCAAAACCGTACTGTTGCCGTCGAGCTTATCTTTAAGAATTTCATAGCACTCTTTTAAGCAAACTAAGCGATCAGCCTTAAAGAAGGTATCCTTCCACTCCTCCAGTTCAGCCAGAGCACGGTCATATTGAGTACTGTCAATTTCACATTGAATTAACGATTCACGAATATCCAGATCGGTAGGATCCATAACCAGGAGTTGCTGGTAAGTTTCACGGGACTTGATCCAATTTTTTAAATCGGCATAGCCACGACCCAACAAGCGGAGGAGATCTGGATCTTCAGGTTTATCCTTTAATAAATTTTCCAGGATTGTGACGCCTCTTTTAAAATCACCTTTTTCATAAAAAGCTAACGCCAGCCCCATTTGCAACTTTTTATCCTTGGGATAAAGGGGCAAAAACATCTTGTAAAGTTTAAGGATTTTATCAAAGTCACCTTTATCGCTCAAAATTTCAAGAACCGCTTCAAGCTCGTCATAGCCCTCATCTTCGCGCTTATTTCTAGCATAGACTTCGGCAAGTTTTACACGAACATTCAGGTTATTGAGATCAAGATCACGCATTTTTTCCAAGGTTTTAATCTCATCCGCGATCATCCCGTTCCGGCTATAATAATCGACCAGATTGCGGTATTCAGCCATCGCATTACCGAGTAAACCTTGCTTCTCATTCAACTCTGCAAGACGGTTAAACAGGGCAATTTGACCTGGATCAAGACGTTGCATCTGTTTGTAGATTGCAATCGCCTTCAGATAAAAACCGTTACTGGAAAAATACTTGGCAACAGATTCATATTGTTCATAGGCTTCAGAATTTTTACCGGTGCGAACATATAATTCTGCTAATTTTTGTCGCGAACGGACATCAGCAGGATCTATTTCAACAATCTTAGCGTAATCTTTAATTGCCTTAGCCACCTGTTTTTTCTTCAGGTTTTTTTGTGCCGATTCCAGTAATTTATCTTTATTCGTTGCCAAAAAAAACTCCCCAAAACAAGCTATTTAACAGAAACTTTCAGACTCAAAAGATACGTGAAATAACAACTTAGTGTCAAGTAAGTCTACTAACTTATGGGACAACCGTAATCTCGGGACTGTCCCCAGCACCATCGGGGGCTGTCCCAAGAGTTTACGATCCACGAAGAACTTCGGTGGTTCGCACCGCAAATGCCTGGGACAGCCCCCATACGGGGACAGTCCCAGTTTTGCTACCAGCTATCCTTAAACTAGCACCATTCGGGACGACCATAGATTTTATAAAAAAATATTTCAGACAGAATAGCATATTTTAAAAATAAAGAACAATAATGAATTTAATTTATTTAATTTTTTTCAATCTCTCAACTTCATTGTCCATCAAGCAGCGATATCTCCCCGTTGCAATGTCCTTCAAATCCAGAAAATCCAAGCGGATACGCTTGAGTCTGACGACTGTCAACCCAAGTGCTTCACACATCCTTCTAACCTGTCTGTTTTTGCCCTCATGGATCGTCAGTTCGAACCAGCAACTTGATCCAGTCGTTCTGCTATTCTCAACTTTTGCCGGTGCAGTCTTGCCATCTTCGAGAATAAGACCCCGCTCAAATTGTTTCACCATTTTTTCAGACAAGCGTCCTCGGACTTTCACCAGGTAGGTCTTATCAACGTGGTGGCGAGGGTGACTCACCTGTTGCGCCAGTTCACCATCGTTAGTCAACAGCAACAAACCCTCAGTATTATAGTCCAGCCGTCCAACAGGAAATAGCCGCTGGGGGATATTGTCGATAAGATCGGTCACTAGACGTCGCCCCCCCGGATCTTTCAAGGTTGATACATAACCACGCGGTTTATTGAGTAAAATAGTGACTTTTTCTTGCGCGGAGCGCAAAATTTTCCCATCAACATGGATTTGGTCAAGACTTAAATCGGCTCGGTCACCTAATTTTGCCGGAGAACCATTAAGGAGAACTTTCCCCTCTTCAATCCACCGCTCTGCCTCTCGGCGTGAAGCCAACCCCGCTTGAGCAATTAATTTCTGCAGTCTTTCAGTCATGAGGATTAGAAACCACTTCAGGATTCAGAGGATCTGCTGCAGTTATTTCGGGATCCAAGGCAGCAAATTCTTTCAGTGTGGGGAGGTCGTTCAAATCACGTAAGCCGAATAGTTCAAGAAAATGGCGACTGGTGCCATACATCAACGGTCGTCCTGGAACATCTTTTTTTCCAAGAATCCGCAATAAATTTTTATCCAGAAGGGTCTTCATCACTCCGCCAGAATCAACCCCGCGCAAATATTCAATTTCTGCACGAGTGGCGGGCTGACGGTAAGCAATAATAGCCAACGTCTCCAATGCCGCCCTTGAGAACCTGGTGGCACGCTCTTTACTCAATTTTCGTAACCAGGGGGCAAGTTCAACCACAGTTCTGAACTGATAACCACCAGCAACCTCAGCCAAATAAAAACCTCCTTCGGAAGCAGCATAATCCTGTAACAGCTGCTCGACAGCAGGCTTTATCAGAGACTTGGGTTGTTCTGCCAGGACGGATAATCGCTCAAGAGATAAGGGGCTATCAGAAGCAAAAATAAATGCTTCGACAAGTTGCCGTAAATTATTCATAACCGAGCAGATCCTCTACAAGAGAAATCCGGGACACCTGGTCAGGAGGAATCGTTAAAGCCAACCAGATCTCACTAAAATCACCGACCTGCTCAATATTGACGACGTGCATCTTCACTAACTCCAGAGTTGCTAAAAAAGTGACAATTAATTCATTACGGGAAAATTTCGCAGTAAATATCTCCCGAAAGGAGAGGCGTTTGTTCTGCGTTAATTTTTCTACTATATTATCAATATAGACTGCCACCGAAAGAGATTCGCGGATGACCTCATGAAAAGTTTCCACAGGTTGTTCCTTCAACAGCTGATGAAAAGCATCTGCAAGTTGATATATCCCTATCGGCACTTCATTTTCTGCGCTGTCACCTGCAAAAAAATCAGAAGCCTGAAATTGGCCAATAAATATGTCACGCTCCAGCTGTGGTAATTGCTGAAAAAGTTCGGCCACATCCTTATAACGTTGATACTCCAGTAATCTTTTCACCAGCTCGGCGCGTGGATCCTCTTCTTCCTCCTCTATATCGTCACTAACGGGCAATAACATTCTTGACTTAATATATATAAGGGTTGCCGCCATCAATAGAAATTCACCCGCAGTATCAAGATCAAGTTGTTGCATCTGCTCAATAATGGTCAAATATTGTTCTGTGATCTCAACAATCCGGATATCGGAGATATCCATCTCGTGACTTTTAATCAGATGGAGTAAGAGATCCAGGGGACCGGAAAAGTTTTCTAAACGAACCTGGATTGCCATTTTTTCAGTGACCAAACAAGAAGCGGATAGATTGTTCAACCATCGGTGCTTCAGGTCCAGCCATGAAAACAACCAAGGTATTAATGATCGGGGCAAGAACCAGCGACCATACATCGGTAAAAAAAACTAAAAATAAAATCAACACAAAACCGAACGGCTCTAATCGGCTAACCAGTGCAGCCTGATGCTCTGGAAGAATTCCAATCAAAACTCTCCCTCCATCTAATGGCGGTAAAGGAATCAGGTTAAAAACACCCAGCAGAATATTGATATAAAGGCTGAACCCAAGCATCATCTTAACCGGGGTGGTGAATTGGATATAGGTTTGTAAAGCCCCGAAAGAACCTTGATCAAGCACCCCTAATCCCCGCAACAACAGAGCAGAGAAGATCGCTAATAATAAGTTTGTAGTCGGTCCTGCGAGAGCAACCCAGATCATGTCTCGACGCGGTCTACGAAAATTTCCAGAATTCACCGGGACTGGACGTGCCCAACCAAATCCAAAAATAAAAATCGCAATAGTCCCAATGGGGTCAAGATGCTTTAACGGGTTCAGGGTTAAACGACCCAGCAACCGCGCAGTCGGATCCCCGAACCTCTCAGCAATATAACCGTGTGCCACTTCGTGCAGAATAATTGCCAATAAAGCAGGAACCAGCATGATCGCAATTTTAGAAACAATTGTTTCCATAGATATTTAAATTCCCCAAATAAAGCTCAAACACTCAGGTTCAAACAAGACAAAAATTGAACAGCAGGTCAGTCTATTCGACGAGAGCCATTGGGTCAACCGCCAGAAACAGCGGGAGAACCGTCTGCCACAGAAAATTTCTGTTTAACTAATAAAATTTCCTCTTCACGAGTATTGATTTCCAGATTTAACCGGGCATCCAGCAACATTTTAAAAATATCCTGAAAATATTTTCCCGGTGAAAATCCCAGAGAAATAAGAGCTGCACCATCAAGAATAACTTTTTCCTTACGCAACTTGGTGATATACAGCGAAATCCATTTGCGGAATTTTTCATTTTCACTCCGTGCCATCAAATAGAGAATCACTTCCAGAGAATATCCGTCAAACCAGGAATATATGTCACTGTTCTTCGGTTCACCCGACCCGTTTCTATGCAGCTTAATCACCTTAAGAAGCTGTTTTGCTGCGGGAAGTTGTTCTAACAGAACAACCTGATCCTTTGTTTGCACCCCCAGCCAGAAGCTAACTCTAGCGACTCCCTTTTCCGATAAATTATCGAACAAGCAGAGAAGATACACCAACCAACGCCGATAACTTTCACCGGTATAGAGTAAATCGAACCAACTGCTGGCTTGCTCAGCGGCAATAAATAAACTGGCGGTTTTTTTCTCAAAATGGAGCTGGGGATCAATAAATTTCAACAGATCAAACTGCTCCAGACGCGCCAGTGCCGGCACCACCCGAGGCTCGTCCAGAATTTGTTCTAATTCATTTAAAATCCGGGGACCAGCAATTTTTTTGACCGACCTCAACCGCACCGCACCACGCATCAACCGTTCAGTTTGTCGACCGATACAGAAACCCAAGCGCTGCTCAAAGCGAACGGCACGAAATAACCGGGTTGGATCTTCAATAAAACTCAAGTTGTGCAGTACCCGGATTGATTTATCTTTAAGATCGCGCTGACCGCCAAAAAAATCCAGCATTTGACCAAAACTATCCTGGTTAAGTGATAACGTCAGGGTATTGATAGTGAAATCACGCCGATAGAGATCATGTCGGATCGATGCATGTTCGACTCGCGGCAAGACAGCAGGTCGATCATAATACTCAAGTCGGGCGGAAGCGATATCAACTTTAAATCCATCAGGAAAAACGATCACAGCTGTGCCAAATTTTTCATGAGTTCGAACCCGACACGGTATTGTTTTAGCAAAAGCCTCAGCAAATCCGATTCCGTCCCCCTCAACGACAACATCGACATCCAGATTAGGCTGCCGCAACAACAGATCACGAACAAATCCTCCAACCAGATAAATCCGTAATCCAAGTTGGTCTGCCACCTGTCCGAGTTGCTGCAACAATACTTTAATCGATTCCGGCAATTGAGTTTCCAGCAACCGCTGCAGATTTTTCCGCTTTAATTGTAATCCGTTCCTGTCTGGAAGTCTTTGAAACTCATCAATAGAAGAGTCCCTGTCCCCAAGCATGTAGCGGAGTAAGTCGGTACGGGTTACAACACCGACTAAAGTTCCTGCATCAATAATCGGTATACAACGTTGATTGTGCTCAATGATTCCTTGCTGCAACTCCGTCAAAGAGGCTCCAGGTGATACCTGTTGGAAATCGGTGTTCATCATTTCACTGACAGCCATTTTTAACAGTTTATGATGAGCGGCTCTTTCAACCACTTGGCGGGTAATAATCCCAACCACCTGTTGCTGGTCATTCAAAACGGGGATGGCATTAAAACTGAACCGGGTCATCAGCCCGCGAGCAGCAGCCAGAGTTGAACTGACAGGTAAGGTCTTGACCGGCGCAGACATTAAATCTCGTGCTTCACAACGCGAACGAACATGTTTGTGGAGTAACTCTTCGATCCGATCAAGCAATTGTGCCAAAGGTAAATCACGGACGGTGGCTGAAGCGGCAAAGGCATGGCCTCCACCCCCAAACTCCTGAAAGAACTCACCAATATGCATCTCTGGCAATCGAGAACGACCGACCAGAAAAATACGATCTTCCATCCGCACAGCAACAATCAAAACATTGAGATTTTCCATATCTTTAAGTTTATGAACCAAACTTGAGATATCACCAACATAATAATCGATGGAGGCAAAAGCAATGGCAATTTCAATGCCGTTGACAATGATTTTTTGACAGGATTTCAGTAATTCGTTCAGCAGATCAACCTGTTCAGAGGTCATTTCCCGAATCAGGAAATCTGCCACTGTATTCAACTTTGCGCCATGCTCTAACAAAAAAGCCGCCGCCTGAAAATCCTTTGGGGTGGTTCCAGAAAAGAGTAAATGACCCGTATCTTCATAGAGACCAAGCATCATCATTGTCGCTTCATCAGCCGTGGGGACAATCCCCCGTTCCATAAACAGCTGGATCATAATAGTCGTCGTTGCACCGACCTCCTCAAGAAACTCAACTTGTCCCCTGATTGTGTCTTCATCAACCGGATGGTGATCATAAATATGAATTTCCAGATCAGGATTATCGATGATGTCTGCAAATTGTCCAATCCTCGCTGAACGACTCACATCGACAAGAATCAATCTGGTCACTTCACTCAAATCAATATCGCGTACCCGCTTAACCCCGTAGGCGTAGAGGGTGCTGTGGAGCAGAAAATCACGCAGCCCACGCTCCTGACCACCGGGAAACACCAAAAGGGCTTCGGGATAAAGTCGTTTCGCTGCAATCATGGCACCAAGGCCATCAAAATCAGCATTTACATGGGTCGCAATAACGTCCATAGAACAGGCTTTTAAAAATGAGTTTGTGAACCTAACTAGAAAGCAATGCTAAAAAACTAACCACAGAGAAACTACAGCTCCAAAGTTCCGATCAAATCATTAATATCTGCAATTCCCTCTCCCCGACAGAACTCTTCCAGATCAGCAATAATTGTTGCCATGGCATTTGGATCGACAAAGTTGGCCGTTCCTACCTGAACAGCTTTGGCTCCAACAATTAAAAACTCCAGCGCGTCCATGGCACGGGAGATACCACCAATGCCGATCACCGGCACTTGAACCGCCTGCACCACCTGATAAACCAAGCGTACAGCAATCGGTCGAATGGCTGGACCGGACAAACCACCGATGGTATTGGCCAGGCGTGGCTTACGAGTTTTGACATCAACTGCCATCCCCGTCAGGGTATTGATCAGGCTTAGAGCGTCAGCACCAGCATCTTCAGCAGCTCTGGCAGTGATCTGAATATCGGTGACGTTTGGGGTTAATTTAACAATGAGCGGCTTGGTTGTCCGTTTCCGTACCAGAGAAACTGCAGCAAAAGCGGCCTTGGGATCAGTACCGAAGATAATCCCGCCGTGCTTAACATTGGGACAGGAAATATTCATTTCCAGGGCAGCAACACCTGGAACATCGTCTAAACGGGCAGCAACTTCACCATATTCATCTTGGGTATTGCCAAAAAAGTTAACAATAACAGGGGTGTCAAACTGCTCAAGATAAGTTATTTTATCTTTGATAAAAGCATCCACACCGACGTTCTGCAGACCAATGGCATTGAGCATCCCGCTGACTGTTTCACAAATACGGGGAGTATTATTCCCGGCTTTCGGGTTGAGCGACATTCCCTTGGTAACGACAGCCCCCAGTTGGTTTAAATCGAGATAGGGGGCGTATTCTTCACCATAACCAAAGGTTCCAGATGCAGGCATAACTGGATTTTTCAACTTGATTCCAGCAATTTCCACTGCCATTTTTGGCGGCATTTTCTTCTCACCAGATGTCATCATTTGCAGCCCCCTGTTTCCATCTTTTCAACTTTAGCATTACTCCAATCAAGTTCTTCGGCATTAAAAACCGGACCACTTGTGCAGGTACATAGATAGCGGGGTTCTACCTCAGTATGCCCTACCCCTTTAACCACACAACCAAGACAAGCTCCAACCCCGCAGGCCATCAAGGCTTCAAGGGACACCTGGAGTGGGATCCCACGCTCATAGCAAATTTTCTGCACCGCCTCAACCATTGGCATCGGCCCACAGGCATAAACTGTAGACTTTGGATATTTATCGAGTTTTCGTTCTAAAACCCGGGTGATCAGCCCCTCTTCTCCCAAACTTCCATCTTCAGTAGAAACGTAGGTTCCAACACCAAGCCGCTCAAATTCTGTCACCACAATAATGTCATCCCGCGTACGGCCTCCCATCAATAGCCGCACTCTGGAGTTTTCAACCAGCCTTTCGGCCAACGGATAGAGAGGCACCAGACCGATTCCACCACCGACGAGTATTTTCTCTTCGGCCGGATTTCCCAAATCAAATCCCTCACCTAACGGTCCCAGCAATTCAACTGGATCACCGTGATGAAGCCCCTGCATAATTTCCGTTCCACTCCCAACAACTTTATAAATAAGCTCGATAAATTCCTTCGCCGGCATCCCTTCACAATCTCCCGGCATGAACCCGACACGGAAAATTCCAAATGGACGCCGCAATAATGGAGGCAAAGAGCACTGCACACGAAACATGACAAACTGCCCTGGTTTAGATAATTGACTATAGCCAGGAGCCAGAATTTTCATCCGAAAGTAACCAGGCGATATCTCCTGATTTGACAAAACAATCGTCTTGAGATTTTTCATTACGCTATCTCCTGCACCTGTTGATTGTTAAACACTTTAACCATAAGAATAGCATCTTCCCCATCCCGGTAATAACCTTTTCTGATTCCACTCTGTTTAAATCCATGCCGTTGGTAAAGTGTAATAGCCGCCTGGTTTGTAGCCCGAACCTCCAGCCAGGCAGAAAGCAGGTCAGCTGGCACACAACGCTTAAACGCTTGTTCCAATAGCTGTGCAGCAACCCCCTTGCGCCGTAGTTGTGGTGCTGTCGCCACATTCAGAATCTGCATTTCCCCAGCGATCAACCAATAGCAGATATAACCAACAATTTTATCTTCAATTAGGCAAATAAGGAGTGATGCAACCGGATTTTCTAATTCCTGAAGAAACTGTTGAAATGACCATGGATGTGGATAGCAATCCTGTTCAATTTGCAAAACAGCATCCAGATCTGACTCAGAAATCGGCCTGATGATATGGTTTTCTACTGTCATTCTAAGGCACTCGAATAAGCTATTAATTTATACACTTCACTGCGGTGTGCAACCTTGACGGCCAACATAATAAGCTCTGTGATATGTCCGTGTATAGTGTAGCCACATCAGTTGCTGGTTCACCACCCCCCGGCTCACTGCGTTCACTTCCCCCCTATTTCATAGGGGGGATAAAGGGGGGTCATAATCAGTGCGACACCCCATCACTTTTTACAACATTACAAGCCGTCCTGAAAATAATTTTCATATCCAACATAAAAGATTGATGTTGTAAATAATAAGCATCGTATTCAACCTTCACCGGAATCGGCAATTCGTCCCGACCATTGATCTGTGCCCAACCAGTCAGACCGGGAGGTAAAACATGAACCCCTTTTTCCGTCCGTAAGCTCACCAGATCATCCTGATTAAAGAGTGCCGGGCGTGGCCCGACAATGCTCATATCGCCTTTCAGAATACTGAATAACTGCGGAAGTTCGTCGAGACTTGATTTGCGCAGAAACTTGCCAATGGGGGTCAAAAACCGATCAGGGTCACCCAGCAGATGGGTTGCCACCGCCGGGGTATCAATACGCATCGTACGGAATTTTGGCATTTTGAAGATCGTATTATTTTTACCAATTCGATCTGACCAATACAATGCAGAACCCTTCGAGGTCAGTTTCACCAACACCGCCACAATCAATAAGGGGATAGCAAAAATAACCAGCGCCAGTAGCGACAAAAAAATATCAAAAAAACGCTTCATTACAGACCCTATTCCGTTAGAAACATATCTACTTTACCACTGAATGACAAAGCTTATTGACCACACAGCTAACTCCCCGTAGCTTTTTCCACATCCTGCGTCCAAAAGCTTTCAAGGATCTGTTGCAACTAAACAACCCTCGGCACGCTGATCAAATCTGAAAGTTCGGAAAAGGCATGATTAACCCAAAGACTTAGTTCTTGGTTTTGAGTCTTATCAGATTTTATCCGCTTTTTCCGCCCCTTCTGCGTCCAAAAGGTTTAAAGATAAGTTACGATCACTTCCTATTATTAGAGTAAACTTTCCTTTTAACTTGAGGATCAGGACCAAAATTCGACAAGAGCCCAACGTCGACAGGAGTTGCCTTCAAATAGTTCAGTAACTGCGCTTCATGCTTAGCCATCAGGAAATCGGTTGCCTTAAGTTCAAGAATGACACTGTTTTCAACCAACACATCACAAAAATATTCGCCAACAACTTGGTTACGATATAAAACTGTAATTGGAGTCTCAGCAACCGCAGAAATACCACGACTCTCAAGTTCAAAACACAGAGCCCGCTGGTAAACCTTCTCAAGAAAACCGTAGCCGAGCGTGTTGTACACACTGTAAAAGCAACACAAAATAGAATCGGTTAAAACTGAATGCCGATGTTTTTCCACTATTCCCCTCCTAATGCTTTTAAACCCAACAACCCTTGTACGCTGACCAAATCAGAAAAGTCTGAAGGTGCAGGATTCAACCCAAAAAACTTAGATCTTGATTTAAACAAAACCTTAGATTTTGATCAGGATTTAATCAGATTTTTCCGCCTCTTCTGCGTCCAAAAGGTTTTCAAGGTTTTGCCTTGTAACCAGCAGCAGCCCTTCTCAATCCTACATCCACATTAATTGGTGGCGTCCAGCCAAGGGTTTCACAGGTTTTACTGATATCAACCTGCAACGAACCACACAGACGTTGTGCCAGTGCCTTTTTTCCAATCAAACTTGCCCCAAGCTCCAACAGCCTGGAAGGGACAGGGATAAGTCGAGCAGGTTTTTCCAGTGCATGTGCCATCCGCTGTAACAGCTCTGTCGTCGATAAATCCTCACCGTCAGCAACCAGAAAAGTCTGATTGGCAGCGGCGGGATGGTCGATACAGGTGATAATCAAATTGACAAGATTATCCAATGCAACAAGGCTGCGTTTATTATGTATCGCCCCTAAAGGCAAAGGGACTCCCTTATTGAGCCAACGCATCATGGTTTGAAAATTAGCCTTAACACCGGATCCATACACCAATGGTGGACGGATAATCACCACCTCGATTCCGTTTTTATCGGAAAGCTGACGCAACCCCTGCTCTGCTTCCAGCTTTGAAATTCCGTAGGGATCTGACGGCGCAGGAATATCTTTTGCCGTAAAAGGTTGGCCAAAAGAGGTCTCTTCACCATTAACCTTGATCGAACTGATAAAGATAAAACGCTTCACCCCAGCGGCTGCAGCCTGTTGCGCTAAATTCAAAGTACCAGCAACATTGACCCGCCGAAATTCAGTCGAAGGGTCAGCCACATCATCCTGCATCACATGAACACGGGCGGCCGTATGGATAACAACAGCAATACCTTGTAAAGCTGCCGCCCAATCTGTATTTGGATTTATATCACCGATTTTGACGACATTAACAGATTTTGGAAATGAGTGATTGTCTTGGCGGATAACCGCCGTTAGTGTGAAGTTCTGCTGGGGGGATAACTGACCAATAACGGCAGAGCCGACAAAACCGGTGGCACCGGTTACTAAGATCATAATACATTCTCAGAATTGTTTTGTATTGCATCAACAAACCAATCTTCTAATTGAGCGATAAGAGTATCTCGATCAAATTCCTTACCAGCATAAACTCTAGCATTGTAACCAAGAGTCATCAAGCTAGCCTTTGTCATACATGTCATTATTGTAATATTTCTAGCAAGTCCTTTGTAATCACCCGAATCTGCAATCAATCCACATTCAGCCTCAGACACAACTCGTGATCCTTCACCTGAAAGCATAGTTAGAATCGGCTTTCCTGCCGTCATATAAGACTGAACTTTTGCAGGAATAGTCATCGAAAAAACAGGACTCTCTCGCAATGTTGCCAATAGGATATCAGCTGTTGCATAAAATTCCGGCATAGCCTCTAAAGGGTGCCGTCCCAGCAAATAAACATAATTGCCTAATTTCCGGCGATAAACCTCTTTTACAATCCAGTCAAACATTCGACCATCACCAACAATAAAAAATTTAGCTTTTATGTTTTTATCTTTTATAATTTCAGCAGCACTAAGGATAGCTGGAAAATCTTGAGCATCACCAATATTACCTGCAAATAAAATTTTTAAATCATCTTTAAAAGCAGTTATTTCAGGTATATTGGCAGTAACTTTTTCTTTAAAAATTCCTTCGGCCCAGTTAGGGAAATATTTAATTTTTTCCTTATCATCACAATAGCGTGCAATTCCATCATAAAATGCACGCGACTGTCCCAAAATTAAATCACAACGATTGTAGATAAAAGACACCATTTTACCAATTAAACCGAGCAACCTTTTAGATTTAACCACACCAACAGATTCAAGAGTCTCAGGCCAAAGATCTTGCACCCAAAAGACAACTGGAATTTTTCTTAGCTTCTTTATTAAAATGGCAGGTAAACAAACAGTTACCGGGGAAGGCTCGTAAACAAAAATGAGATCAAAAGACTTCTTTCTTAACTTCCATGCTCCTAACAATGAGGCAGATAGAACATAGCTGATATAATTAAATATAAGCTTGATGCTACTACCATCTCCCCGTGCCATCACCGGCAAACGCATCACTTCACAACTAGCATATTGATTAAAAGCTGAAGGGTTTTCTTTAAATTCAGGAAAAACAACACCGGTAGGATAATTTGGTTTGCCGGTTAGCACTGTCACAGTATGCCCACGCTTAACCAATTGGACACACAAGTCATTGATACGAAAATTTTCCGGCCAGAAATATTGGGTAACAATAAGGATCTTCATCTATCACGACTTCTTCCACACCGTCCGATTAATATAATCAGTATAACTTAAGATAATCCTGAGCATTTTTTTAGAAACATTATCGGTATCATAATCTGCAACCAACTTGAACCGACGCGGTTCATCCACGTGGTGAGCTATTACCACCTCAATTGAAGCAATAACCTTATCTGCCTTTAAGCCGCACATAATCAGGGTGCCTTCATCCATACCTTCGGGCCGCTCATGAGCTTGGCGAATCGTAACCGCAGTGAAATTCAGAATGGAAGATTCTTCCGTGATAGTACCGCTATCAGAGATGACACACTTTGCATTCATCTGCAATTTAACGTATTCAAAAAACCCGAGCGGTTTTAAAAAACGAATTCGTGAATCTAAATCATCAGAACCACGAGCTTCGAGCTTCGCTCTAGTACGAGGATGAGTGGAAAAAATAATCGGTTTATCGTACTTTTCAGCAATCGCATTCAGCGTAGTAAGGAGATCAGAAAAATTCTCCTCACTATCAACATTCTCTTCTCGATGAGCACTAACGACAAAATATTGTCCAGCCTGTAATTGCAGCTGTTCCAATACATCAGAAGACTCTATCTGCGGCAGATAAACCCCAAGAACCTCCTTCATGGGAGAGCCAGTTTTGATAACCGTTTCCGGTTTCACTCCCTCAGCGAGAAGGTAACGGCGAGCATGTTCCGTATACGTCAAGTTGATATCACTAATGTGGTCAACGATCTTGCGGTTGATTTCCTCAGGAACCCGTAAATCAAAACAACGGTTCCCGGCCTCCATGTGAAAAATCGGAATCTTACGCCGTTTGGCGGAGATCGAAGCAAGACAACTGTTGGTGTCGCCCAACAGGAGAATAGCATCTGGCTGCTCCTTTGCCATTACCTCATCAGCTTTAGCAATCACGTTGCCAATAGTCTGAGCCACCGAATCCCCAACAGCATTGAGAAAATAATCAGGCTTGCGAATTCCTAGTTGCTGAAAGAAGATCTCATTCAGCTCATAATCATAGTTCTGACCGGAATGAACAAGAATGTGCTCGGTATGCTCATCCAATTCATGCATAACTCGACAGAGCTTGATAATCTCAGGACGTGTGCCAACAATCGTCATAACTTTCAATCGCATGTAATTACCTTCTCTTCCATTATTCCAAGCTCCGCAATCATCGATTCCCAACTTGGCGGACTATAGTTAAATTCTCGCCTGAACCGGGTGGAGTCAAGACTCCGCTCACAGTGGAATGATTCATCCGGCAAAATTTCAACGGCGTGGCCAAGCTTGTCTCGAAATAGAAGCAATAATTCATACTTGTTGATCGGCTCGCTGGAAACCTGATAAACACCAGAAGCAACAGGATGATCCAGCAACATGGTTTCGATAATGCGACTCATTTCCAGAGTCGTAAAACCACTATAAATAGCATTCGTAAAACCTTTTATTGTTCCCGTTTGGGCAAGGAACCACTCCAGCAAACTTTTCTTACGAGTCAATTCCCTACCGATGATCGAAGTCCTAAGAGTCAGGCAATTCTCATCATGAACCTCACCCAGAAACTTTGACTTACCGTAAAGATCCTCGGCATCAGAAGGATCGCTCTCCTGATAATTACCTTTTGTCCCTGAGAAAATACAATCGGTACTCAAATGCACCAACCGCGCGCCAATCCCTTTGCACAGAACGGCGAGTCGGTGAGGCAAAAGGGAGTTAATTTCAAGACTTGGGATGCTCTCTTTAGCAGTCGGACGTTGCTTCACGATACCGATACAATTCACCACAGCTTCTGGCCGAAAGTCGGCCAGCACCTCAATCAAGCGCGCCAAAGAACGAACGTCAATCCCAGCATAAGAATTCTGAGCATCAAACAGCCCCAACCCAACATACGCATGCAGATCTTGGCGTAAAGTACATCGCACATCATGGCGATGCTGCAAATGGGAGAAAAGCTGATGACCAAGCATGCCATCGCCACCAAGAATCAGTATGCGCAACTTGCACCCCCTTTAAGCTCCTGCTGAATGTAATCAAGCTTGAGTAGCTTTGCTTTCACTTCCTCAATGTTCAATCGCTGAGTATTGTGTGAGTGATAATCTTCAGACGATGAGAGTTCCTGTTCACCTTCAACAAAATACTTGTTGTAGTTGAGATCGCGATTATCGGCCGGAATCCGGTAATAACCTCCAAGATCCTCTGCATGAGCCATCTCTTCACGAGTCATCAACGACTCGTAGAGTTTTTCACCATGACGGGTGCCGATGACCTTGATTTCGCTTTTAGAATCAAAAAGTTCAAGCAGCGCTTGAGCAAGGTCAGCAATAGTCGAAGCCGGTGCTTTTTGCACAAAAGTGTCACCCTGCTGGCCGTGCTCGTAAGCGTAAAGAACGAGATCGACCGCATCATCAAGGGACATGAGGAAACGGGTCATATTAGGATCTGTCACCGTGAGCGGCTTACCCTCCTTAATCAACTTGATGAATAAAGGGATCACCGAACCACGTGAGGCCATCACGTTGCCATAACGGGTGCAGTTAAGGGTCGTCTTCTCTGGGTCGGCAAAGCGCGACTTGGCAACCACGATCTTCTCCATCATCGCCTTGGAAATCCCCATGGCGTTGATCGGATAAACAGCTTTGTCGGTGCTGAGGGCGATGACCCGTTCAACACCGCATGCAATAGCCGCGTTAAGGACATTCTCTGTACCCAGAACGTTGGTCTTAACTGCTTCCAGTGGGTAGAACTCACAGGATGGTACCTGTTTAAGAGCAGCAGCCTGAAAGACATAATCGACGCCCTGCATAGCAGGCAGGATGCTTTCGTAGTCACGCACATTGCCAATGTAAAACTTGACTTTTGGATTTGCTAAGTTGATTCGCATGTCTTCCTGCTTTTTTTCGTCCCGACTAAAAACTCGAATTTCTTTAATATCGGTATCGAGAAAACGCCTAAGTATAGCATTACCGAAAGACCCGGTGCCACCTGTGATTAATATAGTTTTGCCAGAAAACATCTTTATGCCTCTAGAGTATTAGTTTCGTAAATATCCCCAGCAAGTCAGGAGGATTAGCTGTTTGTATTTAAGTCGTTAGTGCGAAAATCTACAGATCTCAATATTGGACAACAGTCACAACCTTCATGTTAGCTGCTGATATCAATATTGGACAACAGTCACAACCTTCATGTTAGCTGCTGATATAATTTTAAGAAATTATTTATGACAGAATCCCAAGTGAAATGCTCGGACACGTGCCTTTTTAAATTCACACCCATCAATTTCAATCGCCCACAGTCTCTCAACAGTTCACGAAGCCCCTGCTGTAGACCTTCCACAGTAGCTGGCACAACCTTGCCGCCACCGACAGTAGCCACTCCTTCAAAACCGCATTGGTCAGTCAACAATACCGGAGTTGCGGTAATTCCAGCTTCTAGTGCGACGATCGACATAGCCTCCTGCCTAGAGGGAACCACGAGTAGTTCAGCTGCGTGATAAGCCTGAATCTTGTCGATGCCACCCAAATAACCGATAAAATGGACCCGCTCAGCAGCGTCAGAAGCAGCAACCATCTCCTTTAATTCCGCGAGCATCCCGCCGTCTGGACCAACAAAAACCAGATGAAACTCATGCAGCCGAACTTTTAACAGGAGAAAGGCTTGCAAGAGTAGATCAGGCCCCTTTATAGGGTTTAATCGGCCAACAAACAAGATTATTGGGTCACTGTTCAAACGATATTTTTTTCTAAACTCATCATCGCTGATCACAGTGTATTCGGCACGATCAATCCCGTTAGGGATGATCACTACCTTATCGGAATCAACACCATAAGCCTGAAACTGGGGGATTTCGTCCTCAGTGATAGCTATATATCCATCGGCATTGGCCATGATCCTTCTACCAACAGCCAAATTATAAATAGTTTTAAAAACCATTGACCGTCCAAAAATAGGCAGGGCTCCAGCTGGGCAGACCACATAAGGTTTTCCCAGACGACCCGCGATAAAGAAAACGAGGGCATTAAGAAAAGTCCAATGCCCCATCAAATGAATGATGTCAACACTCTCGACCAACTTCCGAATTTTTCTGTATGAAAATCGAGGGATGTAAAATCTTTTCAACAAGCAGGGTAAAGCCAAAACCTCGACGCCATTGAGCGCCTTGATCCGCTCCGATGACAGACCAACATCGGTGGTCAGAATGCTGCAGTCGACTCCAGCCTCAGCGAGAAACCTGCTCATTTGAAAGGTCCTCTCCGCTGTACCGCCACCAGTCACAGGATCAAGCAAGTGGTTGACATTCAATACTTTCATATAGGTTCACCTTGAATGAATAGTTCTTTCATTGCTCGTAATTAGATCAAAAAAATCACTCCGATTTTTCATGGCCGAACTGAATTTGAATATTTGACTACTTTCCTTACCGCACCCTCAACCCCAACAGTAAATTTAAAACCAGCACCTACAAGTTTTTCGGCAGAATATCGGACATCACCCCGGTTACTACAACCGCGAAAAATTTTGCGCATAAGATAAGGAACAATCAACGGCAGGTGAGGAACTGGACGAACATTATCAATAGGCTGATCATTCTTGACAGCCTCATGCAGTGCCCACAGCCCAGCATTTGTATTCAAAGGGTCTTTGTCACATGAAACAAAGAAACATTCAGTACTGATATCAGTCTTTGAAGCAAAATATAAGGCCACATCCGCCACATCTGCGGCATGTACTATATGAGATGCTTCTCCACCCTTGACAAAAACTTTTAGCTTACTTACCAATGTGTTATTTATCGGCAAGGAAAGTGCCCCTGTCTTTTTTTCATCAACGACATTGGTTGGTCGAAGAATTACCATACTGCAACCATCAATCCCCTGAGAAACAATCTTTTCAGCAGCCCACTTACTCTTTTCATAAGCAGTCTGAGGTCTACATTCAGAATTCTCGTCAACCATCTTAACGTTAGTTTTCCCGACGACCCCTGCACTGCTTAAATAACAGAAATATTCTATAGAAGATTTTTCAATAAGATCAAACAAACGCTTAGTTCCACGAACGTTGACCTCCCACATTTTAGATTCATCATGAAGCTCAGCGGCACAGTGAAACAATAAGTGCGCATCAGATATGAACCTCTGGACAACGGCCTCATCGCCAAGACTACCGCAAAAAAGGTCAACTCGGTTATCGCCGAAACAGTTATCACGACTCAATACCCTGACTTTATAGCCGGAGTTGAGTAAACGTTTAACTATCCGACTACCGACCATCCCTGTCCCGCCCGTCACACAAGCGATTTGTTCGACATCTTGTTTATTTTCCATAAAAACCTCAAGCTGTGACAGATGCTGCCATTTAATTAAGTTTTAGACTGAGATGCGACTCTGGCTAAAGCCAAACAATCATAATGCTCCTACCTGCGTACTCCTTCAGATTCCAGTTCCTAATTTTACACGTCAATGCCAACTTATTTATGTATCTTCAGACCTAAAACAAGCTTAAGTGTGGACTAACACACACTTTACCAACTAGGTCAACTATCGCCCATTTGTTTCGGAACCTTCTGGAAATTTGGATCTGAAAACGGAGTTTACTACAACTTTTGCTAAAATATAAGACTATCCATCATACGTGCACCAACAAAATAATGTTATTGACGCTGTTGATTGCCACATTGTTTTGACAAGCATTCCGTGATTATTTGGTACAGTTCGCAATATTTTCATATTTAATGGTCTTTTGATGATCGGGGACAATTTGCATTGCCCCCGAAGTTCTTCAGAAAGG
>JAKIUD010000145.1 GCA_021647765.1 Desulfuromusa sp.
CCTTCATCGGGAAACCTATCGCGAAACTGATTTAGATTCATGGATATACCTCCTTGTGGAGCTATTATCCATCACAACAATGTCAGACTATGTCACATCCACCTTTGTTTGGTGGATAGAACCGTAATTTTTAGAGAGTTAATCGAATGGTGCTAGTTTAAGCAACTTTGTAGTAAACTCGAGACTGTCCCCAGCGCTATCGGGGGCTGTCCCAAGAGTTTACGAGCCATGAAACTGTGGTGGTTCGCGCCGCAAAAGCCTGGGACAGCCCCCATGCAGGGACAGTCCCGTTTTTGCTGGGAATCTCCTTAACTATCGCCATTCGGGGGGGCAAATCCTTTAGATCATAAGCCCGATGAACCGCTATCGTCCGATTTAACCACTCCATATCAGTACTGGAAATAAATCCCGCATAATAGACTTCCTCTCCGTCGATTTAAATATATCGCACGCACAATGGATATATGTCAAAGGGCATCTGTAAATATAATTTTTGTTCTCGACCATTTTTTTCTCTTCCGGGGCACGTAGCGGATCCACGTCTCCGTAACACTTGTGTCGTTCTCTCTGAGGATGGATTTAGCAGGTAAACTTTGCTTGGATATGCAATTTGGATAGGCTATTCTCTCCATTATGCGAACCTTACTCACCACCCTGCATAGCAAATATATCCATGCCAGCCTGGCGTTGCCTTGTTTATCTGTCTATTGTGGAAACAATTGCGGAGAAATACTGATTCGTGAATACTCAGTCAATGAACCCAAAGAGCTTGTGTTGGCGCAAATTGTTGCTTGTGATGCTGAGGTGATCTGTTTTTCGGTCTATCTGTGGAACCGGATTGCTACACTTGAGTTAGTTGATTGCTTAAAGCGAATAAATTCAAAACAGCAAATAGTTCTTGGTGGCCCGGAAATTTCATTCGAGGCGGAGGATTTTTTTGAACGCCACCCGATAGATGCGTTGATTTGTGGGGAGGGAGAAATTCCCCTGCAACATGTTCTGTCCGCTTGGCAGGGGGGAGAAAAACCGGCACCGATAGCGGGCTTAAGGTTGCCGGAATATCCGCAGAAAAACGGGTTGAGTCTGCTCGATTCCCTCGACCAGATTCCCTCGCCATTTGCAGCCGGGCTGGTCGATCTGACGCGGGGGTTGGTCTACTACGAAAGTAGCCGTGGTTGTCCCTACACTTGTAGCTTCTGTATGAGTGCGTTGGATGAGCAGGTTCGATCATTTTCTCTCGAACGAATAAAATCTGATTTAAAGATATTGATGGACAATCGGGTTGCCAAAATTAAATTTGTTGACCGGACATTTAATTATAACAATCAACGTAGCCGGGATATTTTTAGTTTTATTCTACAGCATAATCATTCCAGTCATTTCCATTTTGAAATTGGTGCTCATCTTCTTGATGGAGAGACACTGAAATTACTAAAGCAGGTACCAGAAGAGACTTTTCAGTTTGAAATTGGGGTGCAATCGACCCTCCCTGAAACGTTACAGAATGTTGGTCGTAAAGCTTCTCTTGAGCATTTGGCTGATAATGTCCATTTTTTACAAGCCAACACCAAGATCCATCTCCATCTCGATTTGATTGCCGGATTGCCGGGGGAAGATTATCCGCAGTTTTTAAAATCAATTGACTGGACTTCCGCTCTGGGGGCAGATCATCTGCAGATCGAACCGGTCAAGTTGCTACCAGGAGCACCGTTGCGCTTAGAGGCTGAACGTTGGGGAATTAAATTTGATCCAAACCCCCCTTATACAATTTTGCAAGCAAAAAAACTCACATTTTCTGATCTGGAACGCTTGCGTGGGATTGGACGGCTGCTTGATCTGTTAGTCAACAGTCAACGGTTCGAATTTTTGCTTAAACGATTAATTGAAGATTTTTCCCGGTTGTCTCTGTTGCTGGAAGACCTGGATCGGTTCTGGCGCAAGGGGAATTTCTACCAGCAAAGCCATTCGTTGCGGGATCAGTACCTGATTGTCGATGCCTATCTCTGCAACCGTTTTAGTGGTTCTAAGCTCTCTGTTTATCGTGAGTTACTCGGACGGGATTATGCCCATCACCAGCGGGTGGTAGGTGGTTCAGCCCCCGATTTTTTTGACACCAATCTGTCTGATCAAGAAATGACAATGGTACGGAAAAGGGTTAAACAGGAGTTAGCTACATTGGATCGACACGGCAAAGTCCAATATTTTGCCGCTCTATTTGAACACCTTCAAGACTATCCGGGGCGAACTATTCTGATTTTTCTTTACCCGGCAAAAACTTCTCCAGGGTTACAGGTACAGGAACTCTCCCAAATGGCGCTAGTATAAGGAAATTTCCAGCAAAAACGGGACTGTCCCCGCATGGTGGCTGTCCCGTTTTTGCGGTGCGGACGACCACAGTTTCATGGCTCGTAAATTCTTGGGACAGCCCCCGATAGTGCTGGGGACAGTCCCGTATATGGTCTCCCCCTTAATTGCAAGGTTTTTTTGTCAATGATAACAGGGACAGGATTGCTGCCGTATATCCGGTCTCTTTATGAGAGA
>JAKIUD010000010.1 GCA_021647765.1 Desulfuromusa sp.
AGACTGTCGAAGGGATTACCGCCCGGTTATGCCGTAATATCGGAGAGTTTGAGGAGGTTTTTGCGGCGGGCGAGATCGCAATTATTGTCGATCCACAGTGGGCAACATTAAAGCAGATCTCCCCCGATGTCGTGGTTGATGCGATTCTGGCCAAACGTAATTTGGGGACAACGCGAGCTGAATCACCCTTGGTCATTGGTTTAGGTCCGGGATTTAACGCGGGTGAGGATGTTCACTGTATTATTGAAACGAACCGGGGTCACTTTCTCGGTTTGACGATCTATTCCGGGCCTGCCCAACCGAACACCGGTGCCCCCGGTGTGATTGCTGGATATACGGTCGAACGGGTGCTCTGGTCTCCGGTTGCTGGAACCTTTCAAACCGATCATCAGATTGGAGATATGATCAAACAGGGTGAGCCACTCGGTTTTGTCGATGAGCTGCCGATCCCGAGTAAACTGGACGGGGTTATTCGTGGCTTGCTACGTTCTGCGACCCCGGTGCAACAAGGGACAAAATTGGGAGATGTCGACCCCCGTGGTGAAGTTTCCTATTGTTCTCTGGTCTCTGAAAAATCGCGAGCCATTGGTGGTGGTGTGCTAGAGGCCATCCTCCATAATTATCTTTAATCGACGGTTAAAAAACTATCTGCGCTGCATTTGCGGTATCAAGACAGTTTTTGACTCTCGGTTAAGCTGCTTGCACGCAATACCTAACTAATCAGGAGGAGGTTGTTGATGTCTGTCGGAATAGCTGTTGAACGTAAGGATGCTCTGGCCAAGGTGTCTGGCCGGGCAAAATTCACTGAAGATTTTTCCGTAAAAGGATTGAAACATGCCGTCTATGTGCGCAGTACCATCGCTCATGGGCGAGTGATCAAAATCGATACACAAAAAGCCCGGGAAATTGAGGGGGTGCGGGCGATTTTTACCTATGAAGACGTGCCGAAAAATCTGTTTGCCACGGCCGGTCACCCTTATGCGATTGATCGAGCTGCTGCTGATGTGGCAGATCGACTGATGTTAACGCAGGATATCCGTTTAGAGGGGGATGAAATCGCCATTGTCGTCGCTGACACCGAATTGATTGCTCATCGGGCAGCAGCACAGGTTGAGGTTGAATATGAACCCTATGCAGCGTTAGTGACTCCGGAAGCTATTCTTGCCCCTGATGCACGTAAAATTCATCCCGGCGGTAATGTTGTTGGTGCCCACAGTTACGAGGTGGGGGGAGAAATCAAAACTGCTGAAAAAGAGGCAGAAATTGTTCTTGAGGGTGAATACTCCACGGCCATGGTGCAGCACTGTCATTTGGAAAACCATATTGCTTATGCCTATATGGAGGACGGTGACAATATTATCATTGTCTCTTCAACGCAGATCCCCCATATCTCCCGGAGAATTGTCAGCGAAGCGATCAACTTTCCTCTTGGCAACATCAAGGTTGTAAAACCTTTTATCGGTGGTGGTTTTGGCGCCAAGCAGGACGTCATCATCGAGCCGATTGTGGCTTTTCTCACCATGAAAATGAATGGGACTCCGGTTCAGCTCAACTTGAGTCGTGAAGAGACCATCGCCACAACGCGAACCCGCCACCCCTTCTATGGGAAAGCCAAGGGGGGGATGACTCGCGAGGGGGAACTCAAGTTCCTCGATCTGGATGTTGTTTCGGTCACCGGTGCCTATGCTTCCCATGGACATTCAATTGCCATTGCCGGTGGTTCCAAAACCTGTACCATGTATCCGCGTGCGGTGATTCGCTATAACGCCAAAACCATCTATGCCAATATGCCTTGTGCCGGGGCGATGCGCGCTTACGGAACTCCACAAGTTGTTTTTATTACCGAATGTCTGATGGAGGATATGGCTCGTAAAGCGGGCATCGATCCTTTAGACTTCCGGATTAAGAATGTTGGTCTTCCCGGAGACACCAACCCCTATAACAAACAAAAGATATTGACTCATGGTTTGCAGGAATGTCTGATTAAAGGTCGGGAGCTTTTTGATTGGGATGGCAAAAAGGCAGCATATGTAGATAAGAAAACCGGGGTGATCCGTTCCGGTATCGGCGTTGCTTGTTTCAGTTACGCTTCTGGAACTTATCCCGGTAATGTTGAGATCGCTAGTTGTCGCCTGATCCTTAATCCTGATGGTTCAGTCCATGTTCATGTCGGTGCAACCGAGATAGGTCAGGGCTCAGATACCGCTTTTGCCCAAATGGCGGCTGAAACCACGGGGATAAATTATGCAGATGTTAAAGTTATTTCAACCCAAGATACTGACTACACCCCCTTTGATACCGGTGCTTATGCTTCACGGCAAACCTATGTTAATGGTCAGGCTGTTTATAAGGCTGCCGTGGAATTACGGGAGAAAATTCTGAGCTATGCCGAAAAGGTAACCGGGCAGGCAAAAGAAGCATTGACCATTGCCGGAGATCGGGTGGTTTATCATGCACAGCCAGAGACAATGTTGATAACGCTGCGCGATCTGGCAACAGACAGCTATTATCACAAAAACCGGGGTGGTCAAATTACCAGCGAAGTCTCGTTTAAAACGCAGACAAATGCCCCTTCCTTCGGTTGTACATTTGTTGCAGTGGATGTCGATATTGAACTGTGTAAGGTCACTATCAAACAGATTATTAACGTCCACGACTCAGGTAAAATTATCAACCCAATGACGGCCAAGGGGCAGGTTCATGGTGGCATGTTCATGAGTATTGGAGCCGCTCTTTTTGAGGAGTTGCTGGTTGATGAGACTTCTGGACGCATCTACAATAACAATCTTCTCGATTACAAGTTTCCGACAATAACCGATATGCCCGACCTGGATTGTGCTTTTGTTGAAACAGATGAACCGACTTCAAGCTATGGGGTGAAATCGCTTGGAGAGCCGCCAACTATTTCACCCGCTCCAGCAATTCGTAATGCAATTCTTGACGCAACTGGTGTTGCGCCAGACCGGTTGCCGATGTCTCCTAAGAACTTGTTTGAGCAGTTTAAACAGGCGGGGTTAATATAGTCGGGAATATTAATAAGTTGTTTCAGGGCGTTCAGCTTAGGAGTATAAAATGTTTAATATTGAAAAATATAGCAAAGTTAAATCGGTCAGTGAAGCTGTTTCACTGTTGGAGAAGAACCCGCGCGCCCGGTTAATAGCCGGGGGGACCGATGTTTTGATCCGGTTACGTGAAGGTGAAGAAGACTACACCGAATTGATCGATATTCATGATCTGGCTGAGTTGATGGATATTCAGAAAAGGGAGAATGGTGATATCTCTATGGGGGCGGGGGTCACTTTTTCACAGGTGATGGAAAATGCGATCATTAAAGAATCAATTCCGGTGATCGCTCAGGCAGCGGGAACTATTGGTGGGCCGCAGGTGCGTAACGTAGCGACTATTGGTGGAAATATCTGCAATGGCGCCATCAGTGCCGATAGTGCAGCCGCCCTTTTTGTGTTGGATGCAGTGTTAGAAATTGAAAGGGTAAACGGCGCCCGCGAACTGCCGGTCAGAGAGTTTTACCTCGGTCCGGGGCGGGTTGCTCTGGAACATGGTGATGTTCTTAAAGCTATCATCGTCAAGCAAGAAAACTATGCTGGTTATGGAGCTAACTATTACAAGTATGCCATGCGTAACGCGATGGATATAGCGACAATCGGCTGTGCGGCAACCTGTAAACTTGATGGTGAGGTGATCGAAGAGTTAAAGATTGCTTTCACCGTGGCAGCACCGAAACCGATGCGAGCCCAGACGGCAGAGGATGGAGCACGTGGCAAGCGGGTGACGGATGAAAATATCGAAAAAATTGCCGCTTTGGTGATGGAAGATTTGAACCCACGTGATTCCTGGCGGGCATCAAAAAATTTCCGCTTGCAGGTTATTCGAATCTTGGCCAAGAGAGTTATTACTGCGGCCATTGAAGATGCAGGAGTGCAGCGATGAGAGAAACAATTTCTTTTGTAGTCAATGGGGAACACTATAGCAAAAATATTGATGTCCGACTGTCACTGCTCGAACTGCTGCGTGAGGAAGGTTTGACCAGTGTTAAGCACGGATGTGGTGTCGGTGAATGTGGAGCATGCACGGTTCTGATTGATAATACCCCGATCGATTCCTGTATGTATCTGGCTGTCTGGGTCGATGGTAAAACAATCCGCACCGTAGAAGGTGAAATTAAAGACGGGAAGATTTCACAAGTTCAACAATCTTACATCGATGCCGGGGCAGTCCAGTGTGGATATTGTACCCCCGGTTTTATTATGACTTCGACCGCTTTTGTCGAAAAACACAAGGGTCAGAATGTCGACCGAGATGAAATTCGAAAAGAACATGCTGGCAACCTCTGTCGCTGCACTGGATATGAAACCATTATTTGTGCAGTTGAAAGTTGCTTGAAAGATTAGTCTTTTTCACTTTGCTCCACCGGAGTTCGTGTGCTTCATTTACAGGGATGATAAACCCATCCCTTGGATTTGACTGACGCCATCCTAGTGTCATCACCTTCCCAATGAAGCACATGAGCTTAGTTGATGTGGAGTAGCTAACGAACTGTCTTTTGTGACCGTGTTTTCAATAGTGACAACTAATCAACAGCTTTATCATCCAGAGGAAATCAACATGAGAACAGTCATATTTGACCTTGATGGAACGATCAGTGATTCCAGTGGTGGAATTCTTCAATCGATTAACTATGCCCTGAACAGGATGAATGCTCCGGCGATTTTGCCAGCAGAAGTGGGTCGCTATATCGGCCCCCCCTTAAGAGACTCGTTTGTTGGGCTGCTGAAAACAACTGATGATGCCACTCTGAAAGAGGCGGTTCGTTTTTTCCGTGAGGACTACACAACTGCTGGCTATAAAATTAATGAGTTGTATGAAGGGATTGCTGAGGTTCTTTCGCAGTTAGCTGAACGGGATTATCATATTTTTATCGCAACAACAAAACAGACAGATATCGCCCGTGATGTTCTTAGCCACTTTCAGTTGGATCAGTACTTTCATGGGATCTATGGAGGGGCATCGGAAATTCCCAAGCCTGAATTGGTCAGGCATATTCTAACTGAGTACAACTGTATGAAAGGTAAAAGTATTTTGGTTGGGGATACCCATTACGATATTCATGCCGCCAAAACAAATACCATTTTCTCCATCGGTGCCGCTTGGGGGTTTGGTGAGGATAGTGAAATTTCTGAGGCTGATGTGGTGATCGATTCCCCTAAAAAACTAATAAAACATATCGAAAGGTTGATTGGTTAAACGAAGGTAAGTATTTGTAGGGCTCATACGTCTACGTCTTTCCCCCAGATCTACCCCCACCTTCCGATCCATTCCCCGATACTGAATCGCCTCTGCCAAATGCACCTGTTTGATATTTGCCTCTCCAGCCAAATCAGCAATCGTCCGCGCAACTTTGAGAATCCGACTGTAACTGCGGGCTGACATCCCCAGTTTATCAACCACCATCTCCAGCAATTTTTGCCCTGCTTCATCAACCGGGCAGAATTCACGGATGTGGCGGGTAGCCATGGCGGCATTGGCGTGGAGACCGTAGGGGGCGAGACGTTTTCTCTGGATGGCTCTGGCCGCTTCGACACGACCTCGGATCACTGCAGATGATTCCCCATTTTTCAGATCCGCAAGATCTTTATGCGCAACCCGGTGGACCTCGACATGGATGTCCCCCCCCCCTTACCAACAATTTAAAGATCGCTAAAAACGGTTTTAAAGTAGAAATTCCCCTGATAGTTCTGTCGCTTGAAGAATTCACCCGCGAACCCGTCACCCTCGCCGATCACTTGCGGCGGCGCAGAATTGAGCTTGATTTGTATCAAAAAGAGGTCGCCGCCAAGCTTGACGTGACCACTTCCACTATCTGGAATTGGGAGAATACGGGATCAGTTTATCTCCGTTTTATTCCCCAAGTCATAAACTTTCTTGGCTACAATTCCATCCCTCAACCAGAAGATCTGTTGAAAAAACTGGCCTGGTACAAACGGGTTAACGGCCTGTCCTTGGAAAAACTCGGAACCGAGATGGGACGCGATCCGGAGCAGTTGGCAGATTGGTTGAGCGGGAGGTATTATCCGTGTCGGAAGAATCTGGGCATGTTTGATAAGTTTTTGGCGTATCGTTGAAACATTAGAACGCCGTCTGTTACTACATTCACCCAAAACCCCTACATATTCTGTTTTTTTTGACAACAATTTCAGCCCTTGCGAACTGTAGGAAGATGATTTCGTTAAGTAATTCATTAACATTGCTGTAAAAACAATAGTTGAGACAGTAGAACACACCATTGAAATGATAATCAGACTATGATATAGTGCCCATGTTTGGTGGTAATGGCGCAGAGGATGAACATTTATATGCAACGACGACAATTACGATTTCTCAATGATTGGCTGCAGAGTACACATCGCAAACCCCTTGTCATTCGTGGTGCCAGACAGGTGGGGAAATCGACATTGGTTGAGCTCTTTGCGCAGCAAAACCGGCAAGAGTTGTGTCATGTCAATCTGGAACGCCATCCGGAATTGATCGATATTTTTGCTGGGAAAGACCCAGAGAAGATTATTCAACAAGTTGAGTTTCTGCCAAAAATAGGAAACATTGGTAACGAAACACTTTTGTTTTTTGACGAAATACAGGCTATTCCTGAAGCCATTGCCGCATTGCGCTACTTTTATGAGGATAAGCCTGAGTTAGCGGTTGTCAGTGCCGGGTCTCTCTTGGAGTTTGCTCTTGCAGACCACTCATTTTCCATGCCGGTTGGAAGAATCCAGTATTTACATATGGGGCCGATGACTTTCAGTGAGTTTCTCTTGGGAATTGATGAGGAGCGACTACATAATTTCATCAACACCTATGAACTACATCAGGATATCGGAGACGTGGTTCATCAGCGCTTACTGGAGTTGCTTCGCTCTTATTATTTTATTGGCGGGATGCCTGAAGCGGTCGCTGTTTTTGCAGAAACCCGTAGCTACAAAATCGTGGGTGAAGTCCACCGTTCCATTATTGAAACCTACCGCGACGATTTTCCCAAATATGCAGGATCAAGAAACCTGACCCGGATGCTGAATGTTTTTAATTTTGCGGCGAGAAATGTTGGGATTAAAGTCAAATATAGTAATATTTCACGTCAGGATCAGAGTGTTACCATAAAGAAGGACATTGAGCTGCTGGCAATGGCCAGGGTGGTTGGTAAAGTGATCCATAGCCATTGCTCAGGGTTACCGTTACAGGCCGACCTTGAAGAAAAAGTATACAAACTTCTCTTTCTTGATGTTGGCCTGATGAATGCGATTTGTGGACTCGACTGGCAAATTATTTCACAACTGGACGAAGTGAAGCTCATCAACCAGGGGGCTATTGCCGAACAATTTGTTGGCCAGCACTTACAAGCTATGTTGGCGGATAAGCCAAATCGAGAGTTAAATTACTGGTTGCGTGAGGGACGCTCTGCCAACGCTGAACTGGACTTTGTCGTTGCCCTGAGAGGTAAGATCATCCCGATAGAGGTTAAATCAGGAGCGACGGGGTCACTGAAATCCCTGCACCAGTTTATGGGGATTAAACAGGCACCATTTGCTCTTCGATTTGATACCCAGCGCCCAACCATTCAGTCAATAGAGACAGTCGTCAATATGAGCAATGAGCGCAAACAGATAAGATACCCATTAATTTCCCTGCCTCTCTACCTTGTGGAGCGATTAGAAGAGATTGTGCGGGATATGTAAGTAGGAAGATAAAATTACCAAGGTTATAACAAAACCTCACTCCACCTTCCGATCCAACCCCCGATACTGAATAGCCTCCGCCAAATGCACCTGTTGAATCTGCTCTTCTCCAGCCAAATCGGCAATCGTCCGTGCTACTTTGAGAATTCGGCTGTAACTGCGGGCTGACATGCCGAGCTTATCCACTACCATTTCCAGAAGTTTTTGTCACACCGGATGTTGCGTAAGCGGGAGAAGGTTGGGATTTTGACTGCCCAGGGACAGAATCTTACTGAAAGACATTTTCAGGCTGCGGGAATTGATACGTCGACGGTCGTGGTTCTGGGCATGGAGGAGACTGCGAACTTTTACGGTGCATTTATAAGCGAAACCGGAGTTCTTGATACTGTTATTGCCAAGGAAGAAATTGTGGGGCAGGCGAGGAAACTGGTTGCAAGTGATCCCTCTATCAAGGCGATCCTGCTCGAATGTTCCAATATGCCTCCCTACGCATATGCTGTACAGGAAGCAGTTGGACTACCCGTTTTTGATTTTAACACGATGATTAACTATGTCTTCTCAGCTCTGAAACAACGCCCTTATCAAGAATATGTGTAAGTAACTCGGATCAATATGAAGGGGTTGTTGCAACCGTAAATGTAGCTTTTCAAAGAGAAATTCTTCCTAATGACTATTTTGACATCAATTGTCAAGGCGGGGGAGTGGAGGTTGTCCATGAATATTAACGTATGTTTGGCAGGGGCTACCGGATGGGCGGGATCTGCTTTGGTTAGAGGAATATATTCAGCTCCAGACCTGAAATTAGTCAGTGCGGTATCAAGATCTCAGGCTGGAAAATCACTTGGATCTGTTGTCGATCAGATCGAAAATACTCCCCTTCTCTCTGCGACAGCAGCTGAGGCCCTACTTGCCTGCCCGGATGTTTTTGTTGAGTATACCAAGCCTGATGTTGCCAAAACAATATAGTGTCAGCTCTCCAGCATGGTTGCCATGTTTTGGTGGGAACTTCTGGCTTGAGTGAGGATGACTATCAGGAAATAGATACTGTCGCACGGGCTGTGGGGAAAGGGGTTCTGGCTTGTGGAAATTTCTCGCTTACGGCAGTACTTTTTCAAAGATTTTCTGAAATGGCCGCCAAACATATACCCCATTGGGGGGTTGTTGATTACGCCAGTTCCACTAAAATAGACTCTCCGAGTGGGACAGCAAGGGAGCTGGCATATCGCCTCTCCAGAATCAGAGAATCCCAGCTTGATGTCCCTCATGATCAAAGTCAAGGACCCGAAGGAATCCGCGGGGCCCGCCTCAATGGAACCCAGATCCACGCAGTTCGCCTTCCGGGTTATGTCCTTTCACTAGATGCAATTTTTGGTCTGCCCGACCAAAAGCTGATTGTTCGATATGAGGCTGGAACGAGTGCTGAGCCCTACGTGGATGGTGCACTGTTAGGAATAAGAAAAGTCATGAGCCTGGTCGGTTTGCATCGCGGCTTGTCCTCAGTTATGGATCTTTGATATGGAAAATTGGCTGAAACACAAATGAAAGACCGGGTCGCAATTATTCTGGCAGTGACTGGTCGTGCCTATATTATTGGTTTCAAAAAATTTGTTAATGACGATGAAGATCCCTTTAAGTTTGGTTTTGGTTTGTAGGAATCTGATATAAAATTTGAGCTTGAAAATAACAGCTTACACTGGTATACCTAGACAGTTAACTTGTAATACTAATTGTATCTTCTGGGCTATAGATGATCGTTTTGTGAAGTATTTAAGATGGTTATGAGTCCCGTGAACCACAAGCCAAAGAAAGTTACCTCTACTTATGAATAACGAAATTTATCAGACGATAAAGAGTCGGATATTGTGTTTGGACTATGCACCCGGCTGTATTTTGAATGAAAAGGTTCTGGTAAAGGAATTTGGGGTTAGCCGTACTCCGTTGCGTGAAGTTCTGAATCGACTAGAGTGGGATCGACTGGTTCGGGTGTTGCCACGGACTGGAACCATGGTTGCTGAAATTGAGTTTCAACAGATCATGAATACCTTCCAGGTGCGGTTAGGAGTTGAAGAAATGATCGGTAAACTTGCTGCCGAACATATATCTGAAGAGCAGCTTCAGCAGTTGTCGACACTGCAGGAACAATGCGAAAAATTATTAGACAAAAAAGATAAAATGGGCCTGATGGCAATTGATCGGGACTTAAGAGCCATTCTTAATGACAGTACAAATAATCCTGTGCTTAAGAATATCTCCGAAGCTCTTTATGATCTTACTGTCAGGTTGTGGTATGCGGTTCTCGACAAAGGGGACTGGAAAGAGGAAGTGCAATCAGTTTTTGATGAGATTGGCCAGACTATTACAGTATTGAAGGATTCTGGTGGAAAATTCGGAACATTGAGACGCGAGTTATTGAATAAGCATATTGAACGGATTAGACAAAAATTTTTAGGAATATCTGTTTAGACATAATGTCTGTCAGTCGAAAACAAGTGACCCGCCCCTTGCACCGCTCGGAAGACTTGACCGCAGTCTGCGTTCCGACAATGGAAGATGAGGCCATGTGGGAAAGTGCGAGAAGACACAGTCAAAGCATTACTGGCACGAAGAAAGAACAAAAAAACCATTATCACCGCAACTGCCCGTGAACTTTCAGCATTTATATGGGCTATTGCCCACGCGATCACCCCGGCTCAAACTGAACAATAGACAAAGAAGCAACGACAGAGTGAGGAGGCTGCTTATTCAAGTTTAACAAATATCCCAAGACAGAGTCAGGGGTGCGATCACATTCAAGAGAATCCTCGAAAAACCTATGGAATAAGGCTGAAGCCGAACTTCTGCTTTTAGAGAGAGGTAGCTCCGCGACGAAGCCAAGTCATGTGGTACCCACCGCGTATATCAGAGTGATCAAACGTCGCCATTGGATCCTCCTGTGTCTTGAGATGCTTACGTATAACAAACCCTTAAACCAAGGGAACGGTAGCTTATTTTCTTATTGACGACTGACAGACATATAACGGTTTTATAATTATTAATGAATAGTGAATTGAAAGGAAGGTTCAGATGCGTAAGTCTGATTGTGGTCAATGCAAGGGAATTTTCGCTGGGATTAACGCCAGTAAGCAAAAGGGTTTTGTTGTCATTTTTACCTTATGCCACTTTTTTTTCGCTAATTTTGTCTGGGCTGCAGAGATCATCATCGATGGTAAAACAGCTACAAGTTTGTCAGTAAATAGCAACATCACCGATGTTACCACTGCGACGATTCATGGTAACACAGGTTTCAATTCTTTTTCGACCTTTAATGTTGGCCATGGCGATGTGGTTAATTTGCATCTTCCTGGGGCTACTTCCAATCTCATGAATCTGGTTCACTCCGAGAGAACCACGATCAACGGCATTCTGAATTCGATAAAAGCAGGACACATAGGCGGTAATGTCTTTTTTGCAAACCCTCATGGCATCATCATTGGGAGTCAGGGTGTTGTCAATGTTGGTGCGTTAACTTTAACAACCCCCACCCAGAGCTTCATGGATGGTTTTTTTGATTCTCAAGGCAACCCTGTCCAAGCTTCAGTGGACATGTTTATAGACGGAACCAATCCATTACAACATGGCGCACTTATCAGTATTGAAGGTAAGGTAAATGCAGTTGGAGCTATCAGTCTTTCAGCCGACAATATCAGTAACGGCGGTGTGATAGCCTCTGGAGCTTCATTCAGCGGTACTGCTCCCGATTTCCAAGATGTTGTGAATGTCAACAATCTTCAAAGTGCATCAAAAATTGAGGTCGTTGGCGGAGATATCTACATCCGAGCTGAAAATGATGTCTTGGTTTCTGGCACCATTGTCGCTAATGGTGTAGGAGCCACTAACGCAGCTGGGAATATTGACATTTCCGGTCAGCAAATCACCCTCTCTTCGGGAGCTGAAGTTCTTTCTTACAATGACGATGCTGCAACTCGGGCGGGTCATATCCGTATTGCTGCTGCGGCGCTGGATAGCCATGAAGATATCGTCGTCCTTGAATCTTCTGCTGCCTCGGTTGCCATAACCGATGCGACACTTCGAGGTGGTGCGATCGACATCTCCGCAGAATCCTCTGTAGCCGCCAAGGCCGAAGGTATCCCGATTGAACTACTAGCGGATGCCGCACTGATTGATGTGAGTTCGGCGGCGAGTGTTGAGCTGCTGGACAGCGAAATAACGACCGAAACCGGAGCTTTGACAGTAAGATCCACATCTACAGTCACAGCTGATGCGACAGCAGAAGCTAGTTCAATACTATTGCCGGTATCCGGTGACGCAGCAGTGGCAACCTCCATCGTGGATTCTTCTGCTGTGGCACACATTGGTGGCAATACAAAATTGGATCTTGCTCAGGAATTGGATCTTTCCTCCGACAACGTCGTTACAGTGAATACCACAGCGGATGGTACAACTGGCGGCGATTTTGCAGCAGGAGGGTCTGCTGCCGTTACAGTGATAAAGCGCAGCGAATCCAAAGCTTATATCGACGGTAATGCCGAGTTGATCAATCAACCAGCGATAAGAATCTCCGCTCAGTCTCTGAATAACATCACGACTCTCGCCAAATCTACTTCTAAAGGTGCAACTGAAAACAGCGACGACACTAAAGACAATCTGGATAAGTACGGCCCTGAAACCGCTGAAACGGATGATCAGGGGGCCAGCAAAGTCACTTTGGCTGGTGCTTTGGCCGTGACTGATCTCAGCAATGCCACCACGCAGGCCTATGTGGATTTGACAACTAAAGATGGCACGAACGCACAGACAGATATGGGTGCACTCTCCATCAGCGCAGAGTCTCTTTCCAATACGTCTGCAAAAGCTGATGCTTCGGCAACTGAGGGCGATATTGGGGTTGGTGTGGCTGTGGCAGTAAATATCGGCAATGAAACCAATCAGGCGTATATCGGCAGTGCCTCAGAAATTACCGCCCACGGTGTGAATGTCGAAGCGGCGATGAAGGACTATACCCCTGATAGCGGTGAAGCTGACAACGCTTCCAGTTCTAGTGCTGAGGCGATTTCGGGGGCTGGTGGCAAAAATGTGGGCGTTGCTGGAGCCGTTGGTTTGAACGTCGCGGTTAATACAACTGATGCTACGATTGATAGTGGAGCAAACGTGGACGCGGGTGGAGATGTATCGCTCATCTCCACCAATAACACTGAATCAACTGCAAAGGCTTCGCCAACGGTCAAGAACAGCGGCGGTGATACCCCTGCAGCAGTAGGCGTTGGAGCCAGTGTCGGGATGAATGTTGCCGTTAACACTACGACCAGTGAAGTCGCCGACGGAGCCATCTTGAGCAACGCCGGAACGACCAGTATTACTGCCGTCTCTGAACATAAAATAGACACAACGGTCGAAGGCGGAGCCAGCGGTTCTAAGGTCTCCATCACCCCGCTTGCCGCAGTTACCGTCGCTGTCAATACCACAACCGCACGACTTGGCAGTGGCAGCGTCACCGATGTTGATACGTTAAACGTCAGTGCCACCAATAAAAGTGCCGTCAGCACCGAAGCCAAAGGGCAGACTGCCGGAGATAACATTGCAATCGGAGCGTCTTTAGGTTTAACCACCGCCGTCGATACCGTTACCGCTACCACCGAGCGCGACATTACTGCCACTGGCAAAGTTGCCTTCAACGCCGAAAGTGTAGCCTCCAGTTCCACCACTGCCACAGCCAGCGCAACTGGCGGCAAAAAAGCCGATGAAAACGGAGATGCTGAAACCGGCGGCTCGGTCGATGAACAGATCGCCTCGCAAAAGAGTGCTTCCAATAATGCAGCCGCAGCCGGAGGTGACAGCGCGACCGGTGAACTGGCCAAAGCCGATGATAAAACCGCTGACAACAAGCCTAAAGCTGAAACCAAAGAAGGCGGAGTCAGCGTAGCTGCCGGTATCGCAGCCAATGTTGGTGTTAACACCACCGAAGCCAGCATTGGAGTCGGACGCACCATCAGCAGCAGTGGCGGCGAAGTCGCACTGACAACGATTAATCAAAATGACACCAGCGCCATAGTCGACGGCAGTCAGGTCGATGGTGGCAGTACCAATGTTGGCGTCGGTGCCGCTGTTGCTCTGAATGTTGGTGCCACCACCAACACCGCTGTCGTAAAAGACAACACAGAGATTGACAGTGTCGGTTTAACCGTCAGTGCCCGCACTAATGCCGACGGAGCAGATACTCAAACCAGTACGTCCACCGCTAAAGCGACTAGTGGCGCCGGGGCTTCTAATGTTGGAGTCGCCGGTTCCCTGGGATTAAATGTCGCTGTGAATACCACAAGTGCTTATGTGGCTGGAGATAGTAACAGTGACATGACCACCGCCAATATTAATGCTGGTGGTGGCGATGTTACTCTGGAGACCCAGAATAATACTGAAGCCAATGCTGAAGCTGATGCTGTTGTCAAAATGACAGGTGACGAAGCCGCCGTTGGCGTAGGGGTTTCTGCTGCTGTCAACGTGGCGGTCAATACGGTCCGGGCGGAAGTTGAAAATGACGTTACTTTGACGCACGCAGGTGCGATGACCATTGCATCTGAGGCTGATCATTCTATGACGACCAAGGCCACTGGCGGTGCCAGTGGTGCCAAGGTCTCTGTTACTCCTTTAATTGCGGTCTCTGTTGCCGTTAACAATACCAAAGCAAGACTTGGCACCGGTACCGGAACAAATTTATCTGGTGGATTGACTGTCTCGGCTATACAGACAAACGAAGTGACTACCACAACAAAGGGTCAGACTTCTGGCGATGTTGCTGTTGGTGCTTCCCTCTCAGTGGGTGTGGCCAGCGATACCGTATTAGCAAGTGTTGAGCGCGATATTACCTCTTCAACTTCGGTTGATCTTGACGCTACGTCAAAGACGACAATTAAGACGGAGGCTACTGCTTCTGCCAAGGGGGCAGCGGGGGAAGAGAAAGACGAGAATGGTGAGCAGAAGGCGGGGACATCTACCGATGATCAGGTGGATGACCAGCTGAGTTTTGGGAAAGGCAAAGCGGGGGACAAGGCAGATGGTATTGAGGCTGTGAAAGCTGAGACCCCTGAAACTGAAACCCCGGACACGAAGAACCCTGAGGACGATGGCAAAAAAGAGGGACCCAAGAAGGTCTCTGTTGCTGCTGCCATTGGCGTTGGCGTAGCCGAGAACAAGGTGTCCGCCCAAATTGCAGATAATGTAACTATTGCCACAAGTGGTGTGGTCAGCGTTGACGCAGCGACCGATACCAATTACACGACGACCGCCAGTGGCGAGGCCAAGTCCGACGATGTCGGTGTCGGCGCTGCTGTTGCGCTAACGGTCACGCGCAACCAAACTATTGCTTCTATCGGCTCCGGGGCTTCGGTCTCGGGTGCGACGGATATCTCCCTAACCTCTGACTCCAAGCAGAACCGGGATGAGGACTACCTCACAGCTATGTCTGCCGAGTCGGTTGCCGGTGCAAGCGGCGGCGAAGTGGCCGTGGCTGGTTCTTTGGCGGTTGTGGCCAACTTCAATGAGACGCGAGCCTCGATCGGCGATGGTGCGGATATTGACGCAACCGGTGATGTGACTGTCACTTCTGAGGATACCAGCAAGATTGCTGCACAGGCCAGAGCGGGCGCTGTTTCCACTGGAGATAAATCCAAGGCGGGTGTTGGCGCTTCTTTTGCCGTGCTCTACGCCAACAATGACAACATCGCGGCAGTGGGTTACGACGCCAATGGCGATGCAGCATTAACCACTGTGGACGCGAAATCCCTTACGGTGAAGGCGAAGAAGAACCGAGTTGAATTCAATCCGATCGATCTTGATTACAAAAATTTCAGCTTCGATTCTCTAGACCCTTCCACCTATCTGGGTTCCAACAATTTTTACACCGAGGCTATCGCTGGAGCAGCTGCTAAAGGTAACGCTGCTGTGGCTGGTGCGTTTGCCATAAACGTCTTTGACAACACGACTGAAGCCTATGTGGGGAAAAACGCTTTTATCAACACTACTGGAACCCAGACCGATAACGCTGATGGTGAAACCCTTGGTGTCGAGATCGATTCGAGTGCAGATATTCAAGCCATCGCCTTTACTGGCGCTGTTGCAGGTGCCAAAAAGGCGGGTGTCGGAGTCTCGCTGACAAATATTACCAATCTGGATAAAACCCGTGCCTATATCGGTGAGGGCGCAACGGTTAATTCCAACGGTGCCGGTGCTGGTGTGAAGGTTGATGCTGCAGCGACTCAGACGTTAGTCAATATCGGTGTTAGTGGTAGTGCTGCGACTGGGAGTACTGCTGTTTCGGGTGTACTTGGTCTGGTGACATCCATTAATGATACTGAAGCGGCGATACGGGATGGCGCAACTGTTTCTTCAGAGAATGATTTAAGTGTAACTGCGCTAAACAATTCCAACACGGTCATGATTGCGGGTGGCGTTGCCGTCGGTAAATCAGCCGGTGTTGGCGGGACGGTCGCGGTCAATGTCAATCTGAATAAGACCACAGCAAAGATCGGTCAGGAAGTAACAACTGATGCTCAGCAGGCAACGACTGTTGGTGCCGATGCCGATGAAACTTCTGTTGCCGTTGTGGTTGCTGGAACTGGTGGCGGTAAAGCGGGTGTCGCCGGAGCTTTCTCGTTCAACGTGATCAAGACCGATACTCAGGCGAAGATTGAGGAAGGTGCCTGGGTCAATCAGAATGTTACCAGTAATGAAGATAGTGTCATTGTTACAGCCACAGATGACACCGTTGCTGTCGGTTTGACCGGAGCTGGTGGCGGTGGCGGTGATGCTGGAGTCGGAGCGGCTCTGGACACCACAGTTATTGTCAAGACGGTTAAGGCTTATCTGGCTGATGCTACGGCAGGGCGCACAACCGATGTCAACGCCGCGAAGGAAGTTTCGATCAATGCGGATTCTTCTGAAGTCGTGACCTCGCTCACCGCTGGTTTTGCTGGTGGTGGTAAAGCGGGTGTCGGTGGCGCTGTCTCGGTCGCAGTTATTGTCAACGATGTTCAAGCCTATATCGGTAAGGATGCGACTGTCGATTCAGACGGTAACGTGCTGGTTAACGCAGAAGATGACATGGTTGCCGTAATGGTTGCCGGTAGTGCTGCTGGCGGTGGTCAAGCTGGTGTCGGCGGCTCACTGGCTGTTGCCACTCTGCTCGGATCGACAAAAGCCTATATCGGTGAAGGTGCAACGGTTAACGCGCGGGGTAATGGTGATAGTGCAACGGTGATCAGTGGCGCTGCTGAACAGAGTGGTGCGACCACTGTTGGGTTTGATGCCGATGTCGATAACAGTATTAGCGAAGACGATATCGTCAATGACGATGGCACTGCTGTGGCGGCTGTCGAGACGGAGGAGATCAGAGGTCTGTCCGTAACCGCGTCAAACCGTGAAGTATTAACGACGACTGTAGCTAGTGGTGCAGGTGGTGGCAGTGCTGGTGTGGCTGCAACGGTTAATGCCAATGTTATTGCTACGACCGCAGAAGCACGCATCGACAGTGGCGCGCAGATTAATCAGGATAATTCAGCCGCAGCAAGCGATCAGGTGGTCAGGGTCAAAGCACTTGATGAAACGGTACTGGTCAATATCGCTGGCGCCGTTGGCGGTGGTGGTACTGCTGGTGTCGGTGCTGCTGGAAACATTGGTGTTATCGCGAAAACAATCAATGCCAAGGTCGGCAATTCGACCCTGATCAATGCTAATAACGGTTTTGATCTTTCCGCTAATTCGACCGATGTCACTGTCACCGGAACGCTGGGCTTTGGCGGTGGTGGTACTGCCGGTGTCGGTGGCGCTGTTGGTGCGATTGTCTTTGCTAATAGCACCACCGCCGAAGTGGAAGATGGCGCTGATGCTTCAGAAGCGGCACAAATCAATGTCAGTCATGGTGATTTGGCTATCTCTGCGACCGAATTTAGCAGTTTAACCACTGCGACTGGCGGAGGTGCCGGTGGTGGTACCGCCGGTGTTGGTGGTTCTCTTGTGGTTGTCGTCAATGCCAGCAGCACCAAAGCACGGATCGGAAATTATGCCGAAACCAATGCCAGTGGAACGACTGCTGTTCAGGCGACCTCGACCGAAAATGTCAACACTGTTACTGTGGCTGGAGCGGGTGGCGGAGCTGCTGGTGTATCTGGTGCCGTTGGCATTAAAGTTGTCATTTCTGATACCGAAGCGGGCATCGGTGATAATGCCCAGGTTAATCAGGATTCTGCCTATGACGATGCAAACCAGTCTGTCGATGTTAAAGCGACTGACACGATTGTGATCGTCGGTATCGGTGGTGCCGGTGCTGGCGGTGGTGCTGCCGGTGTTGGTGGAACTGCAGATGTTACGGTGGCACTCAATACAACTAAGGCCTACATCGGTAAGAATGCTTTGGTTGATGCAGAGAAAGATGTAAGGGTAGATGCCTCTTCGGCAAAATATGTCAACTCAGTCACCATTGCAGGTGCTGGTGGCGGTGCTGCTGGTGTGGCCGGTGCTTTCGGGGTTATTTCGGTCGGTTCCCTTTTGGATGGTGAATCTTCCGGAGGGATGGAAGTCACTCAGGAAGTACGCGATGCTGATGGCAATCCATTAGATGCCGATGGCAATATTGTTGCTGTTGATGACGAAGGTATACCGCTCGATTCCAATGATGAGATCGCTTACGAAAATGTCAGCACGCAGGAATATGCTGATGGTCAAACAACAAAAAGCTCAATCGTCGATTCCGACGGCAACAATATGCTCGGTTCTTCTGAGCGCTCGACTTCAACGGCTAATACGCTCGACAGCTACGCTTCTAAGTTAGCTATCAGTGCTCGCTTGAGTGATGATCCGAACAATATTCCAACTATGAATACCAGTGCCTATATTGATAGTGGGGCACAGGTCGACGCCGGTGGTGATGTTGTTGTTAAGGCTGAAGACAAATCGTTGGCAATTATGTTCTCAGGAGCAGGTGCTGGTGGTGGTGCTGCTGGTGTGGCCGGTTCGCTTGGGGTGACATTGCTGCATGACTCTGCCAGTGCCTATATTGCTGATGGTGCGAGAGTTGATGCTGGCGGTCTTATCAGTGTTGATGCTGATACCTCCGAAAATGTCTACAACGTCGGTGTGACCGGTTCTGGTGCTGGCGCGGCAGCGGTTGATGGTGCGGTTGTGGTTAACGTGGTTTCTTCCGATACCGATGCCTTTATCGGGGATGCTGATATCAACCAGAATATCGTTGGTGACGAAGTTTCAGTCACAGCGAACAGCTCCAGTAATATCGCAACAATGGGCGGTTCTGGTGGTGGTGCCGGGGCTGCTTCTGTAGGTGGTGTGTTGGGAACCAATGTTCTTGAAAAAGACACCAAGGCGTATATCTCAAGTGGTGCTGAAGTTGGCGCCAATGATTTGGTCAGCGTTAAAGCCGCTTCTGTTGAAAACCTCATCTCCGGAGGTGTTTCTATCCGTGGGGCGGGAGCTGCGGCCGTCAGTGCTGTTGTTTCTGCTAATGTTGCTGCCAATAAAACGCAGGCAGCTATCGGTGATGATCTCAATGATAACTTTGATACTTTAGGGGGCACGGTCAATTCAGGTGGCAATGTTGATCTGTCGGCAACGGACGATACCTTAATCGTTGCTGTTTCTGCCGTCGGTAACGGTGCTGGTGCGGCTGGAGTCGGAGTTAATGTCGGAGCGAATGTCATTTCCAATCAAACTCATGCTTATGTTGCTGATAATTCTACCGTTAATGCTAGTGGTGATTCAGCTGCGACAATGGATGTCTATACCGGTACGGTCGATGTTGATATCCCATCGGCCTTGCCTGAAGCACCTGTGGGTGAAAGTGGTGATGTTGATGTCGATAATGATGGTGTGGCCGATGGTAACATCAGCGGTCAGGCTGATTTCAGCGTTTCGGCCGAAGGTGATGATAATAACGCAGGAGCCGATTCTCAAGTCAATACAGGTGTCGCGCCGAAGGATGATCAGGATGGTGACATCGTAGCGACTACCGGAATGGGCAGCAAAAATACGGAATCAGCACGGGGGCTTTCGGTTACGGCTGTATCGAATCAAAAAGTTGTTTCGACCACCATCGGTGTCGCAGGAGCAGGTGCTGCCGCTGTAACCGGTTCATTCTCGACCAATGTCATTACCACTGAAACATCGGCTGCGATTGGTGATAACACAACCATCAATAGCGATCCAACAGCTGCGGGCGATGTGCGCCTTAACGCGGCTGATAATACCTTTATGGTTCAGGTTTCCGGAACGGTTGCTGGTGCTGGTGCTGCTGCCGTCAGTGGTTCAATTGATACTGCTGTGGTAGCGAAAACAACCCACGCGACTATTGGTGATGCGACCATTAACGCCGCAGACTTTGAAGTCAAGGCGATCTCTTCTACCGATCTCTACACCGTAACAACCAATGTTTCTATTGCTGGTGCTGCCGGAGTTGGGGCTGCTGCTGGGGTTCAGGTTGTTACCAATGAAACAATCGCTTCCATCGGTAGTGATGCTGATATCTCAGCTACTGGTGACCTTGGCGCGAAGGCTGAAGAAGATACCGATCTCCTGATCACAACGGTCGCTGGCTCTGGCGGTATTGCCGCAGTCAGCGGTGGCGTCTCTGTCGCTGTCATCGACAATACCACCAAGGCCATTGTCGAGGCTGGTTCAGCACAGCTCGATGCTGGTGGCATTACTGAGGTCTCTGCCGATTCGAGCGAGAAGATCGTTTCGGTCACTGGCTCAGCCGCTGGTGGCGGTGTTGGTGTCGCTGGTTCTGTTGCTACGCAGGTAGTGAGTTCAGAAACAGTCGCTGCTATCGGCGACGGTGCACAGGTGAATCAAAGAAATTCAGCTGGAGCCACACAGGATGTCATCGTCAAGGCTCAGGACAGAGTTGAAATAGATGGTGCTGCTGGAACGGCAGCGATCGGTATCGCCGGGTTTGGAGGTACTGCTGATATCAGTATTGTCAAAAACACCACGACCGCGTCTATCGGTGATTCTACCAATATTGATGCCGGACGGGATATCTTGGTTCAGGCCGATTCGACCAAGAATGTCAGCTCTAACACCATCGCCGCTTCTTTGACCGGTGTTGTTGGCGTCGGTGGTGCTGTGTCGCTTATCACTATCGGTTCTGCTTTGGATTCGGATTCTCAGGCTACGATTAACGATGATGAAAGTGGTAACAGTACTTCTGCTTATCTTGATGATAAAGCCAGTGAAGACAAGGTTTCCGGTGAACTGGGTGATTCTGAGCATGTCCAGAGCATCAAAACAGATGTTGCTGCTAAGAGCACGAGTGTCAGTGTCGCCGGTGATCTCGACGCAACCTCTGCCAGTGACAAAACTCAGGCGTCTATTGGTGCCAACGCAACTATTAATGCTGGTAATGATGTCACCGTCTCTGCCCTGGATAGAAGCAAGATTGAGATCGTTACCGGTGGTTTAGCTGCTGGTGGTGTCGCTGGTATTGGTGGTGCGGCCGGTATCGGGATCAAAAAATCGACGACAGAAGCGTTCATTGGGTCGGGAACAGAAATCGACGCTGATGGTGATGTGGCTGTCAATGCCACTGCCGAAGATGTCGATAGCGCTGGTTCTAAAATAACGGCCCTTGGTGCTGCCGCTGGTTATATCGGTATCGGCGCTGCAGTCGCTTACCTTGATTCCAACAACACGACGACAGCTGCACTTGCGGATGATGTCAGCATTAACACCGCCGATGATGTCAGCATCAGTGCCAATGAAGATATTAACCTGACCGCGAATGCCGTCGGTGCCGCCGGTGGGGCCGGAGCTATCGGTGGTTCTTACGCCCGCGCTAAGGCAACAGGGAGCGTGACTGCAGCAACCGGATCTGGAGTTGATGTTGGTCAAAATGGAACCAATGCTAGAACGCTAACTGTTGAAGCAACGGGTAGTGATATGGTTTATGCTAATTCGCTCGCCGGTGCTGCTGGTATCTATTCCGGCAGTGGTGCCGTGGCAACGGCAGCCAACGATTCAGTCGTCAGTGCTTCAACCGGTGCCGATAACACTGTCTATCTTGATGGTGAGATGGTTGTAAACGCCAAAGCAACGCCCCAAGCTAAAGCCATCTCCGGTGCTGTGGCGTTCTCTGTTGTCGGTAGTGTTGGTGCTTCAATCGCCACTGCGAGGGTTAAACCAACGGTAATTGCGACACTGGGAACTGATAATAATATTACGGCTAGCAGCTTAACTGTCAGTGCTACTAAGAATCTGATTTCTACGGCTCCATCAGCCGAGGCCAACGCAGTAGGAGCCAGTGGTGGCCTGCTGTTGGGTGTTAGCGCGACTAGTAGTACGGCAGAAGATGAAAGTAACGTAACCGCCACGGTCGCAGATGGCAGCACCATTACTACGACCGGAGAAACTACTGTTGTTGCTACTTCAAATTCAAAACAAATGGCTGGTGTGGCTGGCCTTAACGCAGGATTTCTCGCCGTTGGAGCAAATATTGCTGATGCAACATCAAATGCCACAACTCTAGCCTCTCTTGGTGACGACGTTGAGGTCTTAGGTGCCAGCTTGACTGTTCAGGCCAGTGGGAACGATAAAAACTACGCCAATTCTATCGCCGGTAGTGGTGGTGTTATCTCCGGACAGGCTGCAATTGCTAGGACTACTACGAACTCTACCACTAGCGCAACCACAGGTAGTGGTTCTAAGAATCGTGCGATTAAGGTGGGAACTTTCAATGTTGATGCGAACCATACGTCTAACTTTGATAGTACAATTGACAGTCTCAATGCGGCGATTGTTGGGGCGAGTGGATCGTTTGCTTTCAATAATTCCCATGCCGACGTTAATGCTACCGTTGGGGCGAGCGGTTATGTCGAAGCGGATTCGATCCATCTGAGCGCTGATAACAATGTCTATAAAAATGCTGTCAAGCTCGATGATGAGAGAACTTGGAATCTGACCGCTGGTTCAGGGGGCGCAATTGATGCTCCGGCAGTCATCAGTGATACTGAAATTGTTAATAGCACCAATGTTAGAGTTGAAGAAAATTCAGCCCTCTATCAGAATAGCAATGATGTTCCGGGAGATTTTGAAATCCGTGCGACCAATAACGTTGATGCGTACGACAAAGTTAAACTCGATTCCGGCGGCCTTGTCTCTGTTGCTTCAGCTCAATCCAATATTACTGCTGATCAGGTTGATGCCAGTGTTCAGATCGGTCATGATGCTACGCTGATAGCGGTCGAAGATTTGGATATTCAGACCTATGCGCAGGGGACGGTCAGCACCCAAACTTCTGCCGATGCTTACGGTCTTGCTGGAGCCCCTTCGGGGCAATCGATTTCACACTATAAGGCTAATAATTCTATTGCCGTTGGTCAAAATGCTTACTTGTTCGCAAGGAACGATGTCAGTCTAAAGGCAGGATCAGCTAATAATATCAGTGTTGCAGCTCAGACCGACCTGTGGAACAAAACTGCTTTCCCGATTTCGACCAATCCTAAAGCGGATGCAATTGCTGAAGCGGATGCAACGATCAGCATCGGCGTTCTGGCAGATGTTGCTGCTGCTCACGATGTTAACCTCTGGGCCGAGCGGGGCAATCAATCTGCTAACATCTCTGGCGTGGGTAAGGATATCTACCGTGAAACAGCTGGAGAGGTTGTCAGTGGAATTTCGAATCTTTTCGGTGGCGACGATGTCTCCTTTGATATTCCTGTAGAAGGGGATAAGGCTACGGGTGGAACGACTCAGGTTCAGGTTGATGGTTCTGCCAGCGCCGGAGTGGAAAATCGTAAGTTTGTCAGAATTAATGCAGATGGAACTTTCGATTTTGATGGCACGACACTGAATGAACAATTAGGTGAATTTGAGCTGACATCAATTTCGATTGCAGGGAATATCCTTGATCGTATCGAGAAATTGAAGAGACTCAAAAGCGATTACGCCGGTGATGCAACGGCGGTAGCGGCGTATGAGTCAGAGATAAACTTCCTTCAGTTTAAGCTGGTCGAATTAGGCTTGGATGATCCGAACAACCCCGGCTTTGCTGGTAATGCGGGAATGAGTCCAATCGCTGCAATTGATGATCAAATAACCGTTTTTGATGGAGAAATTACAACTCTCGAAGGTGAGATTTCGACACTTGAAAATCAGCAGTCGGACTATACGACTGATCTGGCCAATAAAGAGGGTGAAATTACTGCCGCGAACGACCGATTGGCTGATATCGACACCGAACAGGCAGCTATCCAAGATGATATTGATGCACTTGATCCTGCTGACGCTGATTATGTGACAGACAGAGCAGCACTTGAGGCTGATTTACTCGTATTGACCAATGAAGAAAATACTCTGAACGATACAACCATCCCTATCTTAGAGACTGAGCGGGATGGCATTAATACCGATCTAGCTGATGTTAACAGCGATTTGAACAGCACGAACGATGAGCTGTCCAACGTGAATGACTATGTTGATAATTTGAACGACGAGCGGGCTGATCTGGCTAGCGATGCTTCGAATTTTGAGATTCCAGATGGGCCAACTGCATACCAACTGACCCTGCCTGATATCGTCGCCAAGGTCGGTGATGTCAACATCAAGGCCGATTCATTGACCGGAAGCGGTTCCTTTGCCGCTGAAGGTTATGCACAGATTGAAATTGCCAATGATAGCCGTTTTTACCTCGAATTCAACGAACTCACAATTCCATCTGATGCTGGCGGCAGAGTGCTGCTTAATAATGTTGATGTCTCTGCGGCGAGCAGTTCAGCCTCCACCGATCTGATTGAAGGTCTTAACTCTGTCAAGGGGCAGGCAAACTTCAGTGCTGTCGTGACCCATGCTAATTCAACCAATGAACCAGAAATTCTGATCACCAGCAGTTATGATCCTCTGGCGCCGAAGCCGGCTTTAGATTCTGATGGTAACGATCTGGATCAAGATTCACCGGAATACCTCTATTACAACGGCCCTGCTCCCGACATTACCTTTACGGGTGATGTGTCTAACTTGAGAGGGTCTTTCGCGGTTAACTCGAATGCCGGTAGCATTATAGTCGATAGTGGCGTGAATATTCACGCTGGGACAATCGATATTTCGACGCGTAACGGCGATATTATTCAGAGTTATACCGACGATTTCAGAGTAGCTGGTGGTGATCCCGCTGGGTTGTTTGATGATGCTGACCTTGAGCCGGGCAGTATTGTTGCAAATGGTTCTATCTTTATGGCTGCACGTTATCTCAATATTAACGGTACAATTCAGAGCGGCATGCCCGATTGGGGTGTGAGTATCCCTGCGACGGTGACTTTAGATAATGGCAGCAACGGTTCATGGAGTCTCGCTCAGGCAAATGCTGATTATGCTGCCAAGGTTGCGGCAGGTACGTTATCTCCGGGCGATGAACTGTATCAGGTGACGAACGCGACCACGGTTTTTAGTGAGACGGTTGCTGATGCTGAGTGGAATCTGATCGATGTGTTTTACAATGCTCTTACTGGGCAGATGGAAGTTTCTGGTGCCGCTGTCATGGGTGGATATGTCAATCTCTATGGACAGATCATCAACACCGCTTGGACGACCGATACAAACCCGGATCTTAGTGTGACAGATGCAACCTACATGGGTAACTCAGGAAAGATCCGGGCGCTTGATGGTTACGGTAGAATTAAGATTGAAAATGATAGCAGTCTTGAGGTCGTGCTCAATGTTCTCGATACCGGTAGCGGTGTTGCGGGAAAAATTTCCATTACTAATATCAAGTCGATAGGCTCAGATAATGTTCCGCTGCTTGAACGGACTGAATATACCCTGGTTGATGATCAGATCAATATTAAGAGTGGTGATCTTGTCCTGCAAGGCGACGGCAGTATGGATTATGCTGCTTATGGCGAGAATCTCGTCGCTGGCAGAAGCACAGAATACAATCCGCAAGCTGGTCTGCGTTATTCTTGGACGACCGGTGAGAGTGAAGAGACGATCAGCTACTATCGTTACTGGTCGCGTAGTTTCTTCGGTTTGTCGGCGTTGACTGTCGATTCATCGATGGATAAGTACAAGTTATCCGGTCCTATTACTCTCAGTTCCGAAATTCTGGAAAATGGAGCTTACTTAACCGATGGTGATAGTGGGACGAATGGGCTGAACAATTTGGATTCCTATGGGTATAATTCTGAAATTGTTAGCCTTGATACCCCGGTAAAAACAGAAACTGACTCCTGGTCCAAATGTGACTGGTGGCTCTGTTTGACTTCTCAGTATTTCATGGAATTTAACGTCAGAGAAGGTTCTAAAACTGTTTCGACCCATAGTCTGGCTGCAGACTATCCAATTGCAATAGAATTTATCGGTCAGAATGAAGGTGTGATCGATATCGATTCGGTCGGAAACGTTGTGGTAAATGGCAATATTACCAATCGTGTTGGTGATATGTCGATCTCTTCCGGCGGATCTATTACCCAATCTAATACAAATGTGATGCTATCGTCTGATAGCCTGACCCTTAACGCTAATACTGGTATCGGTGATGTGACCAGCGATCTGACACTCAACATCCATGACGGTGGTGTGCTCAATGCCGTGACGGCTAGCGGTGACATCCGTATAACCGAAACCTCAGGTGATATAATTATTGCCAATGCGACAACCAGTGAAGGGACAGTTTCATTGACCACGGAAGATTCTCTCCTGATGAGCGGAGATTCTTCGCTGGTCATGGGTGATTATGTCAATCTAACCGCAGAAAATGGCTCAATCGGCACAGACAGTCAAGCATTCAATGTTACTGTGGGAATTCCAACCGCAACAGAGAATGTCGCGAATTTCGGTCTGGAAGCGCTATCACGTGACAATATCAATATCGTTCAGCAGGGTGGTGGCGATCTTTATCTTGTCGCCGTTGAGTCACAGCAGGGCGATGTCAGCATCGACGCAGGTGCAGGGCAGATCATCGACAATAATAGCGCCCAGTATGCCGATATACGAACAATTGAAGAGCTAGAAGCATTGTGGCAAGAGATGCGCCTGCAAGGGCAGGATGCTCTCGATAAGGTCGATGACACAGTCGCCACCTATGAGAATTCCAAGACGCAGAATTACAAAAACTACTGGAGAATGCGCCTGAATGACAACGGCACAACGGACACTGCTGACGATTCGTATGCTGCTTATGATCCAAACTATGAATATGTTTTGACCGATGTGCAGAGGACTTCATTGGCTGACTATTACACGGCACAGGGTGCTGATGTTGATCAGAAGTTGGATGAATACGTCCAGTCAAAGACAGACGAGTACTTCTTCTTGCATGAAGAGGTAGGTGGCCTTAACGATGGAGCTTACGATGCTTATTACTCCTACGCAGCGACGACCGAGGAGGCGAAGGCATTCGCCGACAAGGTTCAGTGGAGCGATGAGCAATTACGGCTTGGCATGACCCCCGGTATGCTAAAAGAAGTTACCGATACAAGGATTGCGATTGAAGAGCCCAACGTAAAAGGTAACAGCGTGACGTTGATCTCGGGTGATAACATCGGTTCTGCCGCAGCACCAGTTTACATTGCCGTCACGGATGATCTCACCGCAGACACACCGGAAGCACAAGATGCTCGCCTTGCTCTTATGACTGCTGAAAGAGCTGATATAGAAACTATCTATAATGCGAATGGTGTTGATATCGACGGCTTTAATATTACTCAGCGCGACACGCTCGATATCAGTATGGATGCGACTAATGGTGTTTTCGATGCTTCTGCTGGTGGTTATGTCTATATCGGTTCCGAAGGCTCAATCAATCTGGTTAATCTAGATGCTCAAGGCGATGTAAGGATTAAGGTTGCCGAAGGTATCAGCGTTGCTGACACCGCAGGTGGAGTACGCATAAGTGGAGATAGTCTGATCCTTGAGGCGGCCAATGGTGGTATTGGATCGGCTGATAATATGTTCGAAATTAACCTGAATTCTACTGCCGCTGATCCAGTTCTGACAGTGCGGGCCGATGGTGATATCTATATTTTGGAGTCAGCCAATGACATTTATGTTGACTCAATCTATTCACGTAATGATGTCTACCTTGAGACACCAGCTTCCATTTTCGATGCGATTGCAGATAGCTATGAAACCAATATACGCAGTAATTCAATTTACCTGACTGCAGGTGGATCTATCGGCACATTTGATAATTATGTAGAAATCGGCGTGAACCCAAATGGTTTTTTCTCTGCTGATGCTGTGACCGGACTCTATGTGTCAAGTGTCAATCAACCTCTGAATATCGGTGAAGTAACGAGTGTAGCTGGTGATATATCCCTCTCATCTGCTAACAGCATGGGCTTAGGTGTGGTATCGACCGCAGGTGGTGGTACCGTGACGCTAGTTAGTACTGGTGGCTCAATCGAAAACACTCTTGCTCCCGGTGAGATTAATATCGATGCCGCAGGATCAACCCTGATTCTCCAAGCGCAGACGAGCGTGGGCGCTGGGACACCGCTAGAAACCAGAGTGGCTCAGGTCGAAGTCTCCCTTGGTGGGGAGGGTGAAGCAAATATTCACGAGGCTGATGACCTCATCCTGGGCACCAGTCAGGCTCCTGAAGGCACAATTAATTTGGTAGCAGAAGGGAACATCGTCTCCGCCATAACCGGTTCACAGGTGGGCGTAATAAAGAACCTCTCTCTTGATGCAGCCGGTGGACAAATACATGTGGCAGAAGCCAGGGTCTCTAATTTGATGACGGTCAAAGCGGATGAGATCCGTTTGGGCAACGTTATCAATCCTGATGGAACGGGGCCTCTGCACTTCAACGTGGGTGGTCACTCTATGGCGGATATGGTGAGGATTGGGGCGAGTTCACAGCTACCAATCATTTTTGATCATGTTTCTGCTGACTATTTCTATCTGAACGCATGGGTAGATAATCTGGTTCTGAACGATACCTTCATTGGCTCTTATGCTGACATCAATAACAACAGGTACCAAGTGATCGTCGATAATAAGAATAAGGTGCTGCATTCTGCCGATGTCCAACTTTATACGGGGTTGAGCCCGTTTTATCTGGAGATGTTTTCTGATCGTTTGATCAAAACTAACGCAAGGGTGCTCAACTACGATCCATCTTTCATCGTCAACGACTATAGCTCTGAAAACAGCATGTTACGGAGTGTGTACAAACAACTGCAACTCTCGGTAGATGCGCGAGATCTATATCGGTATGACTTATTATCCTGGCTGCATACTACTTCTTCAAATGACGTTCTCACTATGCAAGGGGATGGTTTGGGAATAAGTGAAGAGGATGAGCTGGTCAATATTAATGATGTGGTTATTGTGACCGAGTGATTTTTTTGCCATTGGTAATAATATTTAAGAGGTTGATATGAAGAAAGCTCGGTTTGCCCTGTTTATCTTGGTCTGTTTGGCAGCGACAACGGTGTCTGCCATAGGCCTCCAGAATGCTGATCCGGGCACCATTCAGAAACATTCGGGAGATGTGGAGGAGTATTACCGTCTTGAAAAGCGGTTGAAGAAGGAGGCTTCTCCTGATGAAAAACCTCAGATTGAGGACAAAACTGGCGGAAAACCAGTTGAAAAACATCCGAACGAAACCAGGATCGCCATTAAATCGATTGTGACTGACGAATCTGAAATTCTGTCTGCGGAGGAAATCAGGCAGATTACAGCAACCTATGAGGGGAAGGAGCATACCATCAACGATCTTTTCGAGATGGTGGGTAAGCTCAACGACCTCTACCGCAGCAAGGGGTTTATAACCGCTAAAGCGTTATTACCACCTCAAAAAGTCGAGGCGGGTGTGGTTAGAATCCGTTTGGTGGAAGGGCGGGTTGGCGATGTTCTGGTGGAGGGGAATGAACATACGAAAGAGTCTTTCTTCCTTCGCAATGTTTCTCTGAAAAGAGGGGACTTGGTCAGGTTGGATGTTTTGGAAAAAGACCTAGCTTACTTCAATGCTGTTAACGATGTGAAGATACAGGCAACGTTGAAGCCCGGAGAACAGCCCGGAGAAACCAATTTGGTGCTCAAAGCTGTGGAACCACCCAATTACGAGCTCAGCATCCTTGCCGATAACGCCGGTACAGAAACTGTTGGCAGAGAGAGAATCGGTCTGAAGCTTGCTGACTTTAGCCTCTTCGGTTACCGGGATCCTTTAACCCTATCCGGGTATGTTTCGGAAGGGACGCGTACCGTTTTTGCCGGGTACAGTTTTCCTCTTAATGCTTTGGGAACAAGGATTTCTGCCGGTTATGAATTTAACCGAGTTGATATCCAGTCCGGGCCCTTCGCCGATCTGGACGTTGGTGGAGACTCGTACTCTTATAATATTAATCTCAACCACCCCCTTATTTTCAGCTCTGCTTTTACAATGAATCTTTTTGCAGGATATCAGTACAACAATTCAACCACTGACTTTGCAGGGGTGACTATCTCCCGAACCGAAATTGATTCTGTCCCGCTGGGTTTTGATTTTAAATTGCTTGACGAATATGGTCTTTGGTACTGCCGTAATACGTTTACCCCTGGAAGCGAAAGGGGTGGAGAGAATCAGAACTTTTTCCTATATAATCTGGATCTGGTCAGAACACTGATCCATACAAGTCAAGTTTTCACGATTATTCGTGGTCGTGCACAGCTGTCTGATCATCACCCTCTGGCTTCCACAGAACAGTTTCAGGTTGGAGGTCTGAGCTCGGTCAGAGGTTACCCCGAGGGATTCCTTGTGGGGGATGAGGGCTATTTTCTTAGTGCAGAACTTAAATTTCCTTTGCCATGCACCGACAAGGTAATGTTTGGTTCCTCTTTACGGGAAAGCCTCAAGGGATCTATTTTTGTTGACCATGGTGCGGCTTTTCCCTATAAGGGCAACGGAATGTCAAGCAGTCGTGAAGATTTTATCACCGGTGCTGGTGTTGGACTTTCCATGAATTTCTCCCGATACCTGACCGGTAGGATCGATTTGGGTTTCCCCCTTGCAAAACACGGACAAGACATCGATTCGTTTCAAATTCACTTTACTCTGCAGTCGATGGTTTTTTAACGTGATAAACCAAATGTGAGAGTGTGTAGGGAGTGAAGGCGGTGATTATGATCAGTTTCGACTACCAACGGATATGAATGTGGGCAGTGATGGGAACCTGTTCGTCGTAGATCTCGATAATGACTGGATTCGGAAGCTTGGCAATGAATAACCCCGCCGCAAGCAGCGGGGTATCAACAGCCCGCAACCTTTGTTGGGTCGCGCAGTAAACTGCGGGGTATTGACCCTCATTTGCAAATAAAATATTCCACAGTGCAAAATCCTTCTAACTTCACCCCACCTTCCGATCCATCCCCCGATACTGAATCGCTTCCGCCAGGTGCACTTGCTTGATATTTTCCTCTCCTGCCAAATCAGCAATCGTCCGTGCCACTTTGAGAATCCGGCTGTAACTGCGGGCTGACATGCCGAGCTTATCCACTACCATTTCCAGAAGTTTTTGTCCGGCATCATCAACCGGACAGAATTCACGGATATGACGGGTGGCCATAGCGGCATTGGCGTGGAGGCCGTAGGGGGCAAGCCGTTCTCTTTGGATGACGCGTGCCGCTTCAACACGCTCCCGAATCACCGCGGAGGATTCTCCATTCTTCAGATCATCCAGCTCTTTATGGGCAACCCGTGGGACATCGACGTGGAGGTCAATCCGATCGAGTAACGGGCCAGAAAGTTTGTTGCGGTAGCGGTGGAGCATCGGCGGGGTGCAGGTGCAGTCGTGCTGCGGGTCTCCGAGAAAGCCGCAAGGACAGGGGTTCATTGCGGCAACCAGCATAAAACTTGCCGGATAGGTGAGGCTTAAGGCGGCGCGACTGATACAGACTTGTCCGTCTTCTAACGGTTGGCGCAACATTTCGAGGACATTCTTTTTGAATTCTGGGAATTCATCGAGAAATAAAATTCCCCGGTGGGCGAGGGAGACTTCACCTGGGCGGGGGCAACTGCCGCCGCCGATAAGTCCGGCATCAGAAATAGTGTGGTGCGGTGAGCGGAACGGGCGTTGCCGTACCAGAGCATTTTTGCGTGAAAGGAGTCCGGCAACTGAATGGATTGTGGTCGTTTCCAGAGCTTCTTCAAAAGAAAAATCGGGGAGAATGGTTGGTAACCGACGAGCCAGCATGGTTTTGCCACTACCGGGTGGACCAGACATCAGGATATTGTGGGCTCCAGCAGCGGCAACTTCCAGAGCTCTTTTGACATGCTCCTGACCACGGACTTCGGCAAAATCTTCACCATCGGGGGATGAATCCCGATTTTGGAGGTTGTGTTGGGTTTGGTAGGGAATGAATTGCTGTTCCCCATTGATCAGGGCAACGACTTCGCCTAAATCGCGTACAGCATAGACTTTCGGCCCTGCGACGATGGCTCCCTCTTCGGCGTTATCCATCGGTACCAGCAGCGAGTAATCACCCCAGTCACGGGCAGCTACGGCAATCGGTAAGACGCCACGTACTGGTTTGATTTGTCCATCGAGGGAAAGTTCGCCCAGGAGAATAAAGTTTTTGAGGTTGTCAGCATTCACCACCCCGGTCGCACAGAGGAGACCGATGGCGATAGGTAGATCGAAAGCGGTTCCATCTTTGCGGATATCAGCGGGAGCAAGATTGATGGTGATGCGCCGGGCGGGGAAGTCGTAACCGGAGTTCTTGATGGCTGACTTGACCCGGTCTTTACTCTCTTTAACTGCACCTTCCGGGAGCCCGACGGTGGAAAATTGTGGTAAGCCTTGAGCAATATCAACTTCTACCTCAACCGGATAAGCATCGATCCCAATCAGTGCTCCAGAAATAACTTTTGCGAGCATTCTTCCCCCCCCTGTATGTAGGTTATTTAAACTGAAGGCGGTCAGGCTGAAAGTTTAAAACCTGACCGCCTTCAGTCTTGTTTTGCTGACCTTATTTTTGCTGATCCAGTTCGGTAATATGTCTTTCTGCCATAAGTGCTGCAACAGCTCCGTCACCAACGGCAGTGGAAACTTGCCTGAGAATGGTTGTGCGATTATCTCCGGCGACATAAATTCCCGGAACATTGGTTTTAGTATCCTCGCCCGCCTTTACATAGCCATCTTCAGTCAACTCAACCAGGTCCTTAATAAAACCGGTCGTTGGTGTCACACCAACCGCAACAAACATCCCCTGAATTTCAATATTGCGGGTTTCTCCGGTTTGGGTGTCTTTCAGTACTGCTCCGGTTAACCCACTGTTGTCAGATTCAAAACTGTCAACCACAGAGTTCCAGGCAATTTCTATCTTCTCATTTGCCAAGGCTCTGTCCTGAAGAATTTGTGTGGCTCGCAGTTGATCGCGCCGGTGAACCAATATCACCTTACTGGCAAAGCGGGTCAAGAACAGAGCTTCTTCAACAGCGGTATCACCTCCACCGATAACCGCAATTGGAACCTCACGAAAAAAAGCGCCGTCACAGGTTGCACAATAGGAAACTCCCTTGCCAACCAGAGCCTCTTCACCCTCAATGCCCAGCTTTCTTGGAATGGCACCTGTTGCAAGAATGACCGCTTTGCAGGTCATTTCCTCACCATCAACAATCAAGGTTTTGGTGTCTCCATTGTCAATTATTTTTTCGACGGTTCCGGTATCGGTTTCGAGACCAAATTCAACGCAATGTTCCCGAAAACGTGCCATCAGCTCCGGACCATCAATTCCACCGGGATATCCCGGCCAGTTTTCTACCAGAGTTGTTGTCATCATTTGTCCACCCATGATCATTTTTTCCAGGAGCAGTGACTTAAGACGTGCGCGAGAGGCATAAAGCCCAGCGGTCATTCCTGCTGGCCCTCCTCCGACAATTATGACATCGTATTCTGCTTTACTCATATTTTGAACTCCTATCTGAAACAGGTAAAAAAGTTGGTTATTCATATTTGGTGTTTAAAGGTTGGCAGAAAATCTTCCAGCTTTTTGACCAATATATGAATATATAAATAATCTCAGAGAAATCTACGGCTCTGATTTTTACATCGGATTTATATTCGAAGTCAAATTAGATCCATTCTAACCGCTTTATTGAGTTTTAAAATTGATGCAGATAGTATAGATTTGTTGTTTAAAGGACGTTGTCATGCTGAAACTGTTGAAATGTTTTTTATGGATTATTGTGGTTCTTGCGCTGACTCTTGGTTTTGATCAACTGATGGTCAAGCTGCCACTGCATACCCCGGGGTTGAAGCAGACTCAACAGTTCTATGTCGATTTTCGTACCCGTCTGATTGAGCTGTTCAGAGGTGATAGCGATCCACCGTCTGTTTCTATCGAAGCAGTGATTGAAACGACAGCAAGGGCTTCAACGCAATCGGCCAAAAAATCAAGTCGTTATCTCTATGTTGATGCCAGCGGCACCTTACAGTTTGCAGACAGCCTGCAGCAGGTTCCGAGTCAATATCGTCAGGACGCGCAGCCTCTGGCTGAATAATACCATGATTGATCTTAAAAAATATCTTTTAGGAGTTGTGTCAGGCGATGATGATTTAGATCGTGCCTGTAAGAGTATCCCGGTAGAATCCTGCAAAGAAACTCCCTGGAACTTTCGTATCAACGTTTGTAATGGTGCCGCGTCCAAATTGGCGGAGCAGATTGCCGGGTCGAATCTGATCCTTCCCTGGTTGTTTCAATTGCTTGGCACCCCCATCTGGATGTTTGGCTTCCTGATGCCAATCAAACAGACCTTTTCACTTCTTCCGCAAATGGTTGTCGCAGGTCGGATCCGCCAACTGGCTAAGCGTAAGTGGGTCTGGGTTGGCTCTGGAATTGTCCAGGCTCTGTGTCTGTTGTTGATGATTCCCGTTGCCCTTTGGTTGCCACCTGCCGCAGCTGGCTTCTCCTTGCTTGCACTTTTGATTGTTTTCAGCACCGCCAGCGGCACCGCATCCGTTGCCTTTCAGGATGTCCTTGGGAAGACTATCGATAAAGGACATCGCGGCAAACTATTGGCTCGCAGAGCGCTGGTCGGTGGTATCCTTACGACTGCGGCGGGTTTATTGTTGAACCGCTACCGGGGAACCCCGCAAGATTTGACCCCAGTTCTGATTCTGTTGCTGATCGCCGCAGTTCTCTGGACTCTTGCTGCATTCTTGTTTGCCCTGATTCGGGAGTTTCCGGGAGCTGTCCAGGGCGGACGTAATGCAGTGTCTGAAGCACGAGCGGGATTGCAGCTGTTTCGTCATCAGCGTGGCTTCAGAGAATTTTTGTTAGCCCGAAGTCTGTTGCTATCGGTTGAATTAGCAACCCCTTTTTTTGTTTTGCACGCGGGACAGCTCCTGCAACTGAAAATTCAAAGCATCGGTTCTCTGGTGATTGCCGTCGGGATTTCCCAGATGCTGAGCAGCCCCTTCTGGGGTCAGATGGCTGATCGTTCCAGCAAGGATGTTATGTCCCTCAGTGCTTTGATCGCTTTCAGCTCAGTCGTATTGGCCATTGTATTGATATTTCTACCTGTCTATTCAATTCAATACGCAGGCTATATGCTGGTATTCGTACTTATTGGTCTGGCTGAAGCAGGGGTGCGACTGGGGCGCAAAACCTATCTGGTTGACGCAGCCCCGCACGAGGAAAGAGCTACTTATACAGCGTTCAGTAACAGTATGGTTGGATTTATCGCCATCGCCAGCGGCATCACCGGCTTAATTGCCCAGTGGCTGGGGGCATCCATCATGCTGCTGACAATCGCAGCTTTCATGTTGTTTGGTTTCCTGGCCTGTCGGAAAATGCCGGAAGCAGACACAATGATAAATACGGAATAGTTAAGGTGTCCCGTAAATATCTGCCCGCCGGTCATTCAGGATATTAATTTGTTTGCGGTACTTTTCCATTTCAGAAAAATCGAACTTTGCCACCAGTTCGATATCCTCTTCTGCAGCTATTTGCAAAACATCACCCAATGGCGATATCAACTGACTTAGCCCAGTAAAGTCAAGTTTCCCCTGAATGCCACAGCAGTTAGCAGCAATCACAAACAGTTGATTTTCTATCGCTCGGGCACGCAGAAGAGTTTTCCAATGTTCCTGTCGTGGTTTCGGCCATTCTGCAGGGATGCAGATAATTTCTGCCCCTTCCAGCGCCAGCTTGCGGAATAATTCTGGGAAACGCAGGTCATAACAGATTGCCACCCCCAGGCGACCAACCGAGGTATCTACCACTAAGCTGTGATTTCCAGCACCAAGGAATTGATCTTCGCGCATGGAAGAAAACAAGTGTAGTTTTCGATAGCTACCGACGATATCTCCCTTATCAATGACATAGGCAGTATTAAAAATTGTGCCATCCTCTAATTCTGGCAAGCTTCCAACAGTGACCAGGTCAAGCTTGCGGCATTCGCTTTGAAGTTCCTGCAAAACTCTCGGGGTCTCTTTAGCAAGCTCTGGAAGATTGCGATAATCGTAACCACAACTCCACATTTCAGGTAATACGGCTAACTGAGCCCCTTTTTGCGCCACCCGCTGCAATGCTGCTGTAACTGTGTCAAGGTTGGCATCAATATAACCAAGAGCAATGTGAAATTGGATTGAAGCACAAGTTGTTTGTTTCATTTTTTCTCCATTTTCTCGGCAATGTGAAATATCGTTCTACATCTTGTAGGCCATGCTGTAGGCTGGTCTTCGTATAAATCTTCTTTAACGGTAAAAAGCCGTGAAAGGAAAAAAGAATGTCATATTTATTATTGTTTTTCCCTGCCGCATGTGTATACTGTGTACGATCTTTTTTAACAAATAGCACATTATTTAAGGAACGGCAGCCCCTTGAAGGGATATTTTATACTCATTTGGCTGTTTTGTAAAACGGTGGAAAATCTCTGTCTGTTGGTGGTTTTCTTCAAGATATTTGATGGAGATTGGCAAACTAGAATACACGGATTGATTCACCCTTTTTTAGAAAGTGCATTAACATGATCAAAATCAGTAAGGGCTTGGATCTGCCAATTACCGGCAGTCCCGAACAGGTAATCTCTGATGGTTTGATGGTGAATACCGTCGCAATACTGGGTCCAGATTATGTCGGCATGAGACCAGGTATGTGTGTAAAGGTTGGTGATCAAGTCAAACTCGGACAACAGTTGTTTACTGACAAAAAAACTGCAGGAGTCAAATATACGGCTCCGGGTTGTGGTGAAGTGATTGCTATAAATCGTGGGCAACGACGCGTATTGCAATCAATTGTTATCAAGCTGAATGGCACTGATGCCGAGAGGTTTGATTCCTTTTCTGCAGCAGAACTCGAAAATCTGGATCGCGATAAAGTGGTTAACAATCTGGTTGATTCGGGTCTCTGGCCGGTATTGCGCACCCGTCCGTTTAACAAAGTTCCCGCGATTGAAAGTGTTCCACATTCCATTTTTGTCACCGCTATGGACACCAATCCACTGGCGGCAAATGCAGAACTAATTATTAAAGAGGAGGAGCAGGCTTTTACCAATGGTCTCAAAATCCTGACTCGGCTGACAGAGGGGAAAGTTTTTGTTTGCCAGAAGCCAGGGGGTGCTCTGCCTTCGGTCAATGGAACCAGTAAAGAGGAATTTGACGGCCCTCACCCTGCCGGACTGGCTGGTACCCACATCCATTTTCTCGACCCGGTTTCTGAAGAGAAAACTGTCTGGTCGATCAACTATCAGGATGTGATTGCGTTTGGTAAATTTTTTATCTCCGGCCAATTGCCGATCGACCGGGTTATTGCCCTTGGTGGCCCCGGGGTTAAAAATCCCCGGTTAGTGCGAACCCGTATCGGCGCTTCCCTTGAAGAATTGATGGCTGGTGAACTTAAACCCGGCGAGCAAAGGATTGTTTCTGGCTCGGTTCTGGCTGGCACGACTGCTGAAGGACCGATGGCTTTTTTGGGTCGCTATCACCTGCAGGTTTCGGTGCTGCCAGAAAAACGAGACCGAGAGTTTATTGCCTCTTTGACGGCTGGAGAGGATAGGTACTCAGTTCAACGGGTATTCTTATCGGCATTCACCGGAGGTCCGTCAAAACCGATGAACACCAGTCAATACGGAAGCAAGGATAATTTGCTGGCTATTGGGTCTTTTGAAAAAGTCATGCCTCTTGATGTTTTGCCAAATTATCTGCTCCGCAGTCTTGCTGCTGGGGATACTGATGAGGCTCAGGATCTTGGTTGCCTGGAGTTGGCGGAAGAGGATCTGGCTCTATGCAACTATGTTTGTGCCGGGAAAAATGATTACGGCATCATGTTGCGGGACGCACTCACCATCATTGAGAAAGAGGGATAACGGCTGTGAAATTATTTGATGTATTGTCCGAAGCAGTAGATAAATCACTCTACTCTCCCACTGATGTAACGACGGGTTCCACCCATGTGCGAGACAGCATAAATCATAAACGGGTGATGAGTATTATTCTGCTGGCACTCCTTCCCTGTATTCTGATGGCACTGTGGAACAGTGGATATCAGGCAAACCTGACCTTGAATCAGATGCTGGCTGCGGGACAGATCGATAGCCTCCCTAATTTAAGTGACTATACGTCGATGTCTGCAAACCTGCTGAAAGGTCTGGGGCTTTTTTTGCCATTGCTGATTGTCACAATGATTACCCAGGCCTTCTGGGTCGCTTTGTTTGCCTCAATGCGTAAGAGGGCAATTGGCTCTGGTTTCCTGGTAACCTCGGTTCTGATTGTTTTACTGATGCCACCAACTGCTCCCTGGTGGCAGGTTGCGATTGCAACATCCTTTGGTGTTGTTATCGGTCGTGAAATTTTTGGTGGTACCGGGATGCACTTTCTCCCCCCGGCGCTGGTTTCCTGGGTGTTCATGTATATGGCCTATCCCCAGTCAATTTCTGGCGATGCCGTCTGGACTGCAGTTGATGGTTATACTGGAGCAACTCCACTGGCGATGGCACTGGGTGATGGTGTTTCCAGCTTGGCGGCACAGGGAATTACCTGGCAATCAGCATTTTTGGGAACGATCCCCGGAACCATGGGTGAAACATCGACGTTAGCTTGTCTGTTTGGCGCAGCAATTCTGCTGATTACGGGGATTGCTTCCTGGCGGATTATTATTTCAATTCTGCTAGGAGTTGTCTCTCTCTCTTCAATTTTGGTTATATCTAATCCAGAAGCAATGGGGCCAGCTTGGCACCTTGTTCTCGGTGGTTTGGCTTTTGGGGTGGTTTTTCTGGCAACAGATCATTCTGCGGCAGCTATGACTGTGAAAGGACAGTGGATCAGCGGTATTTTGATTGGTTTACTGATCGTTATTGTTCGCGTGTTTAACCCGATGATGCCGGAAAGTGTCGGAATGATTATCCTGTTTGGTAGCGTTATGTCTCCACTTGTTGATCGCCTGGTAGTGAATGCACACATCAAGAAAAGGAAGTCGCGCCATGTCTAATGATTCTACTTTTAAAACCTTCCTGGTTGCCTTTCTGCTTTGTGTTGTCTGTTCAATACTGGTCTGTTTGGCTGCTCTTGTCCGAATTGATCGTGAAGCCTACAACAAGCAACTGGAAATCCGTAGAACGGTTCTTGCTGCTGATGGTTATCAAGATAAGATTGCTGCTGGCGGTGATATCGATAAGTTGTTTCTTGACAATATGGAGCGGAAGATTGTCGATTTAGAGACGGGTCAGTATACGACTGCTGTTGACGTGGCAACCTACGATCAAAGGGCTGCACTGGAAAATCCAGAATTAACCGTAAAGATCCCTGCTGAATTTGATATTGCTGGAATGGGTAGGCGGGCAAAATATGCCGCTATTTATGTGACCAAAGATGGTGATGTAATCCTGCCGATTTGGGGAGCCGGGATGTGGGGGCAAATGCACGGCTATATTGCCCTGAAAAAGGATGGGTCAACTGTCAAGGGTTTCACCTTCTATGAGCATGCTGAAACTCCGGGTCTTGGTGCTGAAGTCGATAACCCCCGTTGGAAAGCACAATGGCCAGGTAAGCAGATTTATGACAACTCGGGAAAATTGGCGATTAAAGTTGTCAAAAACGGTAAATATAATCCTAATGCTCCAGATGCCAACAGTACAATCGATGGCCTTGCAGGTGCGACGGTGACCAGCATACATGTCAAAGAGATTGTCCGCTACTGGTTCGGTGAACATGGATATGCCAAGTTTTTAGCTGAACTCAAAGCAAAGAGAGGTTAGTCATGGCAAAAGCAAAAGATGCGCTGCTGGATCCGCTATTTAACAATAATCCAATTGCGCTGCAAATTCTTGGGATATGTTCCGCTCTGGCTGTTACCAATAAACTATCAACTGCCCTGACGATGGGAATTGCGGTTACGTTGGTGACTGGCTTTTCAAGTGGAGCGATCAGTGCGATTCGGAAACATATTCCAACCAGTATCCGAATTATTGTGCAGATGACCATTATTGCGACGCTGGTTATCATTATTGATCAGATGTTAAAGGCTTATGCTTACGAAATGAGTAAAGCCTTGTCGGTTTATGTTGGACTGATTATTACCAACTGTATCGTCATGGGTCGTGCTGAAGCCTACGCGATGAAGAATCCAGTGGGTTTAAGTTTTCTCGATGGCATAGGTAATGGTCTAGGCTACATGCTGGTGCTGCTGTTAGTCGGTCTGGTTCGTGAGCTTTTCGGCTCAGGTAAAGTCTTTGGTTTTACAGTTCTCAATCCTGTGAATGATGGCGGTTGGTATGTTACCAACGGTCTGATGCTGCTGGCACCCAGTGCTTTCTTCCTGATTGGTTTTATCATCTGGGGATTGCGTACCTGGAAGCCTGAACTTCAAGAATAGGAAGCGCCGCCATGTCTCATTACTTTACATTATTCTTTGATTCGGTTTTTATCGATAACATTGCCCTGACTTTTTTCCTTGGCATGTGTACCTTTATTGCCGTTTCGAAAAAAGTCAAGACGGCGATGATGCTGGGAATTGCGGTGACTGCTGTCTCGTTCATTACCGTACCGGTTAACAACCTTCTCTACATTTTTCTGTTGCGAAAAGGTGCTCTGGCATGGGCGGGTTATCCCAATCTTGACCTCAGCTTCCTTGGGTTGATCTGTTACATTGCAGTTATTGCAGCGATTGTACAAATTTTGGAGATGGCTCTAGATAAGTATCTTCCCGCTCTATATAACGCACTCGGTATCTTCTTACCGTTGATCACGGTTAACTGTGCCATCCTCGGTGGTTCACTGTTTATGGTCGAGCGTGATTATAATTTTATGGAGAGTACTGTATACGGCATTGGTGTTGGAGTTGGTTTTGCCGTGGCGATCAGTTTACTTGCCGGTATACGGGAGAAGCTATTGTATAGCGATGTCCCCAAAGGGCTGCGTGGCGTTGGAGTCACTTTCCTGATTGTTGGATTGGTTGCAATGTCGTTCAAGGCATTTTCAGGCCTACAATTTTAAACCGTTCCTCTTGAATGATAAGGATTGGATGATAGTATGGATTTCTCTCTCGTAATAGCTGGTAGCATAATGTTTACCGGTGTCATTCTAGTTCTGGTGGCCATTATTCTAGTGGCACGCAAGAGCCTGGTTCCCAGCGGCGATATTAATTTTTTTATCAATGATGATCCAGACAAAACCATTGTGACCAAGCCTGGTGGCAAGCTCCTTGGTGCTCTTGCTGACCATGGAATTTTTATCCCTTCGGCATGCGGCGGTGGCGGCAGCTGTGGTCAATGTCTGGTGCAGGTCTTTGATGGTGGCGGTGACATCCTTCCGACAGAGACTGGATTTATCAATAAAAAGAAGGCACGCGAAGGTTACCGGTTGGGCTGTCAGGTTGGTGTCAAGCAGGATATGAAGCTAGGTATTCCTGCCGAAATATTCGATATTAAAAAATGGGAATGCACAGTCCGATCAAATGATGGCAAGGCGACATTTATCAAGGAGCTGATTGTTGACCTTCCTGAAGGTGAGGATTGTGATTTCAGAGCCGGTGGTTATATTCAGATCGAAGCACCGCCACATGAGCTTTCCTACTCAGAATTTGATATTGAGGATGAATACAGGGAGGATTGGGATAAATTTGATTTGTGGCGCTATAAATCCATCGTTAAGGAACCAATTATGCGTGCATATTCAATGGCCAGTTATCCCTTAGAAAAAGGGATGATCATGCTCAACGTTCGGGTTTGCCCACCACCTCCAAACGTGCCGGATGCACCCCCCGGACAGATGTCATCATTTATTTTTAACCTTAAACCTGGCGATAAGGTCACTATATCTGGTCCTTATGGTGAATTCTTTGCCCGTGAAACCGATAACGAAATGGTCTTCATTGGTGGTGGTGCTGGTATGGCACCGATGCGTTCCCATATCCTTGACCAACTGTTGCGGTTGAAGACAACCCGTAAAATGACTTACTGGTATGGAGCACGTAGCCTTAAAGAGATGTTCTATGTTGAGGAGTTTAATGAACTTCAGGAGAAATATCCTAACTTCAGCTGGCATATTGCCCTGTCTGATCCGCTACCGGAAGATAATTGGACAGGTTTGACTGGGTTTATCCATCAAGTTCTTTATGATGAATACATCAAGGATCACGAGGCTCCAGAGGATTGCGAATACTACATGTGTGGTCCTCCATTGATGGCAAATGCTGTTACTAGTATGCTGCTTGAACAGGGTGTAGAACGTGAAAACATCATGTTTGATGATTTTGGTCCCTGATTGGAGCGGTTAGCTGAAAAGAATTAACCCTGACAATCCTGTTGAATTAAACGGTTAGGGATTTGATCGATAAAGGAGAAGGCCAGATGCCATACGGACAAGCAAAAGAGATAGTAAATGCTGCCCAAGAGTTTCACCGCAGAGCGAGCACCTTTTATCAGCAGCTCGCTGATAAAGCTGAGGGCACACGAGTTAAAATGTTGCTTGATTATCTGGTTCGTCACGAGGCTCACCTGGAGCGTGCTTTAGCTAAATACAAAGATGAAATCAAATCTAAAGCTCTAGATGCATGGTATCAATACGCCCAAGAGCAATGTCTGATGCAGCCATTTGATGTCAGCCAATATCCAAAGGAGATGACAGTTGAAGATATCATGAAAATTGGTTTGGACATTGACCGTTGCCTTATTGCATCCTACAAGGGAATGGTAGAGGCTGCTACGACTCCTGAAGTACGTGAGATTTTTGAAAGTTTACTATTGATGGAAAAACAGCAAAAACATAAACTGGCCAGAATTGCACTTGAAATTGATGAAATGTAAGGAATCCTGACCAGCATTATTTATAAAGCCGCGTCAATTGATGCGGCTTTTTTTTGGAGAATAAATGAAACGGCGCTTCTTGATCGTCATGGTCTTATTAATGACAGTTGCTGGCATAGTTTACCTGAACCAGCATAAAACGACCAACGGTCAACTCCTGGGCATTAGTGGGACAACCATGGGTACCAGCTACCATATTAAGCTGGCGCCAATTACTACGCAAAGAATTAATCTTCCTTCCCTTAAAGAGCAGATTAGTTCACGCCTTGATGGCATTGACCGCAGGATGTCAACCTACAAGAAAGATTCCGAAGTCTCCCGTTTCAATCAGCAATCCAGTAAAGACTGGATGCCAATATCAACAGAAACTATGTCGGTTATCAGCGTGGCACAGGAGATCAGCCATCTGAGTCATGGCTCTTTTGATATTACTGTCGGAAAATTGGTCAATTTGTGGGGGTTTGGGCCAACAATGAGTATTGACGCAGTTCCAGATGCCAATGCTATCCAGACCTTGCTGTCAAAGTCAGGATATCGTAAACTGGAGTTACGCAAGACCCAGCCAGCAATCCGCAAAACTGATGGAGCCATTTCCATTGATCTATCAGCGATTGCCAAAGGGTATGCTGTCGATGCTATTGCGCGATTATTGATGGATAATCAGATCAATAACTTTTTAGTAGAAATTGGTGGCGAAATTATTACTCATGGACAGAAGCAGTTGCAGCAGCCTTGGGTCATTGGCATTGAAAGCCCGGTCGCTGCACAGCGCAGCATCAGAAAGCGCCTCTACCTTAAAGATGTTGCTATGGCGACATCGGGGGATTACCGTAATTATTTTGAAAAGCAGGGGATACGCTATTCACATACGATTGATCCTGCCACTGGATATCCGATAAAGCATCAACTGGCCTCTGTGACTGTCATCGATAAAACATGTATGCGTGCTGATGCCCTGGCTACGGCAATTATGGTGATGGGTCCGACTAGAGGGTTGGAATTTGCCAGGCAACAGGATCTCGCAATTTTTATGCTGATAAAGCAGAATGATCATTTTATCGAAAAGTACAGTGCAGCTTTTGAACCCTACCTCAAATCAGAAAAGGGTTAACTATGGAACTTTTTATTCCCGTCTTAATTCTCTTCCTGCTTGCCTTCACCGGGTTATCAATCGGAATTATCTTCGGTCGTCAAGGGATTTCTGGAAGCTGTAGTAGTGAGGAAGCAAAACTGCTGGATATTCAGTGCTTCTGTGGGCAGGATAACAATAACTGCTCTATTGATGCTTGTAACAATAATATATTTGTGAAAGCTGTCTGTGCCGATGGTGATATTGAGAAATGTCGAGAGATCCAAGCGGAGTTTGAAAAAAAGACCGGAAAATAGTTTCAGTTTGCCTGATACGTTTATTGTGAGGCTGATCCACTTACTAATAAAACCACTAAGAAGCTGACTTCCGGGTATTAACTGGTGAGCTCACTCTATCTGCAGATTCCTTTCTGTTTCAGTAAATGTCCTTATTGTGATTTTTTTTCTCAAGTCGGCACTCGGCAACAAATGGATGAATATGTTGAACTGCTTAATCTCAATATCAGAATTCTGAAACAAAAAAATTCATCTTGCCTGCCATTTAAAACAATTTTTTTTGGTGGTGGAACACCATCCCTTCTCTCTGTTAAACAACTTGAAAAGATCCTCAACAGTATTCAACAGAACTTCAGAATAGAATCAGATGCTGAAATTACTCTGGAAGCTAACCCTGGAACAGTAACCCTGGAACAGTTGCAGGGATATAGAAGGGCAGGTGTCAATCGCCTTTCCCTTGGTATCCAATCCCTCAATGAGATGAACTTGCAGTTGCTTGGAAGAATCCACAGTGCAAAGCAGGCGCGTGAAAGCGTTGTTGCCGCACGAACTGCTGGGTTCAACAACCTGAGCCTTGATCTGATGTTTGCTCTGCCTGATCAGGATCTGCCATCCCTGGAACAAGAAATATCTGCGCTGCTAAATTTAGATCCGGAACACATCTCTCTTTACGGCCTTTCCTTTGAAGAAGGAACCGACTTTTTTACTCGGTTGCAGTCAGGCCAATTGTCTTCCTGTGCAGACAATCTCTATGCCGATCAATATCAATTATTGCATGAACAACTGAATAACGCTGGGTTTGAACATTATGAGATTTCCAATTTTGCTCGTCCAGGGTGGCGCTGTCGTCACAATCAAGTTTACTGGAAGCGTGGGGACTGCCTGGCAATCGGAGCTGGTGCGCATAGTTTTATTAATCGGAGCTGGGGTGAAAGATGGCATATTCCTGCAAATCTGCAGGACTATAAAAAAAATTTGCTGCACGGAGAGGATCCTGATGAACTTTTGGAAACATACAACCAACTGGGCGCAATGAAGGAATACGTTTATCTTGCTTTGCGCACCAGCAATGGCATAGAGCTGGAGGAATTTGAACAAAAATTTAACCTTCCCTTTCAGCAAGTTTTTCCCGAAGCTTTTGCTAAAACGCAAAGCTACTTGTATTCACCTGCAACATCTGGTCATTACAGATTCAATTTAAACGGTTGGCTTCTCTATGATCACTTGATAAGTCATTTTCTCTAGGGATCCGTCAGTAATCCTATGAAATAAAAATAGATCAACACTTCTCTTGCCGCCATAAGGCTTGACAAAGGGGCAGGGCATTGATAATCTCTACTATTAGCACTCACCACTGTTGAGTGCTAACATATGTTGAGCAAAGAAAGTCCGTTGAGAGTGGAGTGTAAATTTATGGCTGACACATTAAGCGAACGCAGCCAAAATATCCTTGAGGCAATTGTCGAAGACTACATTGCTTCAGCCGAACCTGTGGGTAGTCGCGCGATTAGTCGCAAGCACAATTTTAATCTGTCTCCGGCATCGGTTCGCAATGTCATGGCGGATCTGGAGGAGATGGGACTTCTTTGTTCGCCCCACACCTCTTCAGGGCGGATTCCAACTGGAAAGGGGTTTCAATACTATATTGATACCCTGCTTAGTGTTCGTACCTTGAACCGGAATGAAAAGCAGAATCTGCGCAATAGCTACCGCTTTCAGAATATGCGTATGGAAGATATTATGCAGGAGGTCGGCAGGGTTCTGTCGGGTCTTTCTCAATATACCGGTCTGGTTATGGCTCCTAAATTCATCTCGACAGTTTTTCGGCAGATTGAATTTATCCGCTTATCTCAGGGTCGGTTACTGATGATCTATGTTTCGGAAACCGGATTGGTTCAGAATAAAGTTATCGAAGCAGATCCGTCGCTGACAGTTCGCGATCTTGAACAGATCAGCAGTTATCTGAACAGTGAACTGAACGGTCTGTCGATTCAAGAGGTGCGTACCAAGCTGAAGCAGGAGCTACAGGAAGATCGAGTCTGCTATGACCGGTTGAAAAAACAGGCGTTGAAGCTTTCTTGTGCCGCATTACAGGATGAAATAGAAGATCAAATTTATGTTTCTGGAGCCTCTCTGATGTTGGGTCAACCGGAATTTTCAACCCCAGAGCAGATGAAGCGGCTAATCAGTGCCTTTGAGAGTAAAAAACTTCTCATTGAACTATTGGATCGGGGGCAATCAGCGCAGGGGGTGCAGATATTTATCGGTAGCGACAGCAGCCAGGTAGATTTAGAGGGTTGCAGTTTGATTACTTCGAACTTTTCTAACCAGAAAGGTGCTGTTGGCACTTTGGGTGTTATTGGCCCGGTTCGGATGAATTATTCACAAGTAGTACCGATTGTCGATTTTACCGCCCAACTTGTCAGTCGGGTTCTTGATCGGGAAATAGCTCAAGATTAATACAAATAAGGAGCACAAAAGGTGGCAAAAAAAAACGTGGATTTTGAAAATGAAGAGGAAACCCCTTCTGATGTTGAGCCGGAAGTAGAGGGTGCAGAAGATGACATGGAGACATTGCGGGATAAGTTAACCCGGGCTTTAGATGAGGCTAAGGTTTACCAGGAGCAATATCTGAGAACTTTGGCCGACATGGAAAATCTGCGCAAACGGACTCAGAGAGACAAGGAAGAATTGGCCAAGTTTGCCAATGAAAGTCTTCTGCGCGATATTTTGCCGGTTATCGACAATCTGGAGCGGGCAGTTGAACACGCAGAGCAGACTGAAAGTGAAGATGGTCTGTTTGAGGGAGTTCAGATGACCCTGAACCAGTTTAGTCAACTGCTGGATAAGTTCGGAGTGGAGCCGGTGGACGCTGTTGGTCAGCTGTTTGATCCGGCATACCATCAGGCTATGGGGCAGGTGGAATCAGAAGAACATCCGGTTAATACCGTTGTTCAGCAGATGCAAAAAGGTTATCAACTCAACAAGCGGTTATTGCGACCAGCATTTGTGCTGCTGGCAAAAGCCCCGGCAACGGTCGAAACGGATGAAGACGCAACTGAAAAAACAGACGAAGAATAAAGACTCTGACAAAATCTCTAAGGAGGATATAAATTATGGGTAAAGTTATTGGAATTGATTTGGGAACCACAAACTCTTGTGTTGCCGTTATGGAAGGGGGCGAGCCGGTTGTTATTGCCAATTCGGAAGGCTCAAGGACGACCCCTTCAATTATTGCATTTACTGAAAGTGGTGAGCGCCTGATCGGTCAACAGGCAAAACGTCAGGCGGTTACAAATCCAGAAAACACCCTTTTCGCTATCAAGCGGTTGATCGGGCGTAAATTTAATTCTGAAGCGGTTCAAAAAGATATGAAAATCAGCCCTTTTAAGATTATTGAAGCTGATAACGGTGATGCCTGGGTTGAAGTTCGGGGTAAGAAATATAGTTCCCCTGAAATATCAGCCATGGTGCTGCAAAAAATGAAGCAAACTGCTGAAGATTACCTTGGTGAAAAAGTCACGGATGCGGTTATTACCGTACCGGCTTACTTCAACGATTCTCAGCGTCAGGCGACCAAGGATGCCGGAAAAATTTCCGGGTTGAATGTTCTGCGGATCATTAATGAGCCGACTGCAGCGTCGCTGGCGTACGGACTGGATAAAAAGCATGAAATGACCATCGCTGTTTTCGACCTTGGTGGTGGTACTTTTGATGTCTCAATCCTTGATCTTGGTGATGGTGTTTTTGAGGTTAAATCGACGAATGGCGATACCTTCCTTGGTGGGGAAGATTTTGATCAGCGGATTATTGATTATGTTGCTGATGAATTTAAAAAAGATCAGGGGATCGATCTGCGTGGTGACAAAATGGCTTTGCAACGTTTGAAAGAGGCTGCGGAAAAAGCCAAATGTGAACTCTCCTCATCGATGGAAACCGATATTAATCTGCCATTTATTACTGCTGATCAGTCGGGGCCAAAACACCTGAATATAAAGCTATCTCGTTCCAAATTGGAAAGTATCTGTAGTGAGTTAATTGATAGATTAACAGAGCCATGCAAAACAGCACTGAAAGATGCTGGATTGGCTGCCAATGAAATTACTGAAGTGGTTCTGGTTGGTGGCATGACACGAATGCCAGCGGTTCAGGAGCGGGTCAAAGAGATCTTTGGCAGGACTCCAAGCAAGGGGGTGAATCCTGATGAGGTTGTCGCCATTGGTGCTGCAATTCAGGCCGGTGTTCTGACGGGTGATGTTAAAGACGTTCTTCTGCTTGATGTAACCCCATTGTCTCTGGGAATTGAAACTCTTGGTAGCGTCATGACCAAGCTGATTGAGAAAAATACCACCGTCCCTTGTAAGAAAAGCCAGGTGTTTTCTACTGCTGCAGATAATCAACCGGCTGTTTCAGTCCATGTTCTGCAAGGTGAGCGGGAAATGGCAAGTGATAACAAAACTATTGGCAACTTTGAGTTGGTAGGGCTTCCAGCTGCACCGCGTGGGGTTCCTCAAATCGAAGTGACTTTCGATATCGACGCTAACGGAATTCTCCATGTTTCAGCTAAAGATCTCGGTACCGGAAAAGAGCAGTCAATTCAAATCACGGCATCAAGTGGTTTATCCGATGAAGAGATCAACAAAATGGTTCAGGATGCCGAAGCCCATGCCAGTGAAGATAAAGACAAGCGTGAATTGATAGAAGCCCGCAACCAGGCAGATGGTCTGGCCTACACGACAGAAAAATCTTTGACAGAGCATGGTGAGAAGCTGGATAGTGCCACAAAACGGCAAATTGAAGAGGCTTTGGAAGACCTGAAAAAAGCGATTGAGGGTGAAAATCCAGAAGAAATTAAGAAGAAGAGTGAAACTCTTGCCCAGGCATCTCATAAACTGGCGGAAATGATGTATGCACAATCCCAGGGGGGGGATGATGGTGCAGCAGCAGGAGGTTCTGATAGTGGCGCAGCAGATGCCGCTGGTGATGATGTTGTCGACGCTGAATTTGAGGACGTTGACGAAAAGAAATAAATTTTATGTCAGTAGCCGCCAGCCGTTGAATTGGTTGGCGGCTGTTTTTTTAAAGCAGGATAGTTATTTTGTCTAAGTGTGATTACTACGAAGTACTGGAAGTTAATCGAAACGCCAGTGGGACAGAAATCAAAAAATCTTACCGGCGACTGGCCATCCAGTACCACCCCGATAAAAATCCGGGAGATGCAAAAGCAGAAAGCAAATTTAAAGAACTTTCTGAGGCCTACGCGGTTCTTTCTGATGCCCAAAAAAGGGCAACTTACGATCAGTTTGGCCATGCCGGGGTTAATGGCGCGGGAGGGTTTTCTAATGGTGGTTTTAGCGGAGCCCCATTTGAGGATATTTTTGGTGATATTTTTGGCGATATTTTTGGTGGTGGATCACGCCGAGGCAGTCGAGGACAACGTGGGGATGATCTCCGCTACAACTTGACCATCAGTTTTGAAGAGGCTGCATTCGGGACTGAAAAAAATCTCCAGCTACCGCGCAAGCAGTCCTGCGAAACTTGTCATGGTTCTGGTGCCCGTCCGGGAACTGAAGCTCAAACTTGTTCTACCTGCCGTGGGGCTGGTCAGGTGCGTTATCAGCAGGGTTTCTTCACCATGACTCGACCTTGTCCCGATTGTCACGGCAAAGGGAAAATTATTACTGATCCCTGCCCCGATTGCCGGGGAACCGGACAGGTCAAAAGTAAACGTACTGTCGCACTCAAGGTTCCTGCGGGAGTGGAAGATGGGATCCGTTTGAAATTGAATGGTGAAGGGGATGCTGGTTCTCAGGGCGGTCCTCCGGGTGATCTTTATGTTGTCATCAGTGTTGAAGAGCACCCTATCTTTCAACGAGATGGTCAGGATGTCATCTGTGAGATCCCCATCTCTTTTGTCCAGGCTGCGCTAGGTTGTGATCTACAGGTTCCCACTCTGGAAGGTAAACTCAATCTTAAGGTTCCGGCAGGCACCCAAACTGGAAAAGTTTTTAAACTTTCGGGTAAGGGGATTGTCGCTTTACAGGGACATCATCGTCGTGGCGATCAGTTGGTGGTACTGAAAGTTGAGGTTCCGACTAAAATGAATACCCGCCAGCGTGAACTGCTGGAAGATTTTGCTAAAGAAAGTGGTGAAGATATTCATCCTCAAGGGAAGGGTTTTTTTGATAAAGTCAAAGAACTGTTCGACTGATACCGGATCAATGAGCTATCGATGGTCAGAACTTATTTTTCTGCTGTTTTACCACAGATTCTGGTAATATTCCTATTTTCCTTCACCAAAAAAAATATGGAGTACGCATGAAGCGGATCTTTTGCCTGAATCTGGTCGGAATCCTGTTTGTATCTCTGCTATTGAGCTTCTCTGCCATTTCAGTTGTTGCTGCCGAAGTTACAGAGCTGGAGCAGGGTCAGAAATTGTTTAATGAAGGAGATCTGAATCAGGCACTAGCCGTTTTGCGTGGGTTTATTCAACACGCTCCAGATTCGATCGAAACAGCTCAGGCTTCTGCATTGATTGGTCGGATTTTTTTACAACAACATAACTATGCTGATGCTATTCTTTATTTACAGCGTATTCCAACCGTTTTCCAGAATCCTGAAATTATGCTGCTTTTGGGTAATAGTCTGGTCAAAGCTGGTAAATTTCAAGCAGGTTTAAAGCTCTTGCAACCTCTGCTTAGAGAGCCTCTCCGTTCTTCTGATAAAGTTATGCTATATCAGGCTCTTACTGTTGCCTCAATTGAACAACAGCAATTCCTCCTGGCACTATTTTATTTACAACAGCAACTCTCCTTCAGCACAAATCCGGCAGAAATACTCGCTCAATCTCATCAGTTATTGCAAAATCGTCTCAGTGATGCTGATCTAGCTGAAGCTGCTTTTATGTGGCAGGAAACTGCGATTGGGCAGGATGCGCGTCTGCAGCAGGCACGCCGGGCACTGGTACAACAGCAGCCAGATCAAGCAAGACAGTATTTGGAAAAGCTATTTGCATCCTCGGTAACGTTTCCCTACTGGCAAGAAGCTGAGTTACTGCTGCAGAGAACGAATACTGACAATGGCTGGTTGAATCGCGATAGTATAGGTGTCTTGCTCCCCTTGAGCGGTCGCTATGCTTCTTATGGCGAGTTGGTCAAAAAGGGACTGGAACTGGCGTTGTTGGAACACAATAAAACTCGTTTACCAGTGCGTTTTGTCTATTATGACACGGCAATTGAAGGAGTCACTACTGCCCAACTAATCAGCAGCTTAACTGATGACGACAAAGTGATGGCAGTTATTGGCCCACTTATTGGTAAAGATGCTGGAGAGGCTGCCCGCCGGGCGCAACAGGAGATGGTACCGATGCTTGCTTTGGCGCAAACTGAGGGACTACCAGAAATCGGTACTTTTGTTTTTCGGGACACCCTGACAGCAGAACAACAAGTTAAAGCGCTGGTTGATTATGCCATGGCAGCAGGAAATATCTCTTTTTCAATACTGCGTCCGGAAAACCACCTTGGTGAGAAGATGACCAAGCTGTTTGTTGCAGAATTGCAAAGAGCAGGTGGTGAACTTATTGATATTGTCAGCTATCCGGATGACCGCACTGATTTCAAGAAACAGATTCAAAAGTTGCTCTGGGAAGATCGAGAAATAAAAATTCCCAGAACGAAAGTGGAAATTGAAGAGGAAGAAGATGCGCTGGAACTGGAATATCCACTTCCTCCCTTCCATGCTTTGTTCATTCCCGATTATGCTGATCGGATAGGTCAGATTGCTCCGCAACTGCTATTTTATGGTATCAAGGACGCTACTTTGCTCGGAATCAACGGTTGGAACTCCCCGGAACTGGTTCAACAGGCGGGTCGGTTTCTCAAAAAAGCGGTATTTGTAGATACTTTTTATTCTGAGAGTAAAAAACCGGAAGTACAGCGGTTTATGGAACTCTATCGTCAGTACTACAAGGAAGAGCCAACTATTCTTGGAGCACAAGGCTTTGATGCTGCTACCTTGCTGTTACAAATTCTTGATGATCCTGAAGTGGGAAATCGTAATGATCTACGGAGAAAGATGGTTGATCTCAGTGATTATCGTGGAGTCACCGGAACGACTGGATTTGATCTCTATGGTGAAGCAATCAAGCAACTTTACCTGTTACATATCGAACGTGGTAAAATTGTCGAATTGAAATAATCTTCCTGACTTCTTATCTGACCATTATCTAGGGTTAAAAATAATAGCGACAGCGCAATTCCAGTCTGCTTCCGTTGAGTTTTTCACCGTGTTCGGTAAATCTTCCTCCATCAATGTATGAATAGCGCAGCCGCAATTCCCAGTTAGTGAAACCAGTGTAAACAGTTTCGGGACTCAAGGAATAACTTTCATCATCAAGGTTTAAAATTGCAGTTACCCCTGGTGTAAAATAGAGCAGATCAAACGGTTCCTTCTGCGTCACTTTGGTATAAATGTAGTTGCGTCCCACCTGTGGCTTTGCATACCCACTTTTGCTGATAATGGTAGCCTGATTGAAAAGGCTAGCATCGCCCGTGCTGTTATATTGTGTGTTTGCAGCGCTGACCAGTTGATAAAAATGATCCATTTCAGTTTCAGAGTAGCCCGCATCGTTGTGGTAGAATTCAAGAATAGTCGTGATATCGCTTTTGGTTAAATAACGGAGACCTAGTAAATAGCTGGTGGCCGTAATTTCATGATTTTCCAGAACCCCCAATCCATTCAGAACTCTGATCTTCTGCTCTGGGATATAGGCGACTTCAGCATGAATCTCAAAGTTTGTCGCCAGGTTTCTGGAAATATCAATTCCGTATCTGGTTGATCGACTGTCGCCGGTGAAGAAGATTAAATCGATATCGGTATCCCGATAGAGAAAATAAAGTTTTGCGGCTAGATTGATATGATTTTTCTCGCCGAAATCATCGTTGATATTGTCCCACACCGGCAGCACCACTCCGGTTAATGCCAATGTTTGCAGTCCTCCGGGAAGACTTTTGATCAGATCAACACCGACCCCGATATACCCTTCAAGGACATCTTCCGGGTTGTTTGGATCTTTTGGACGATCAATAAATCCAACCGGATTCCAGGCATAGCCTTTGCCCCATTTAAAGGTTTTCTTCCCCAGGTCAAAGGTCACCGCTGGAACCGGTTTGATACTCGCATATGCGGAAAAAATGTCCAAAGTCTGTTCAGACTCCACCTGCTCTTTTTGGACTGAAGCCTGTAGCAACCAGTTGAAATCAACCATCCCTTTATTGTAGTTGCCATCCAATTGAACGGTGGAAGTCAGTCGATCCAGATCAGAGCGTGGTTTGTCGTAAAAACCAAGTAGCCCAAAAGCGCCATTCCGATTAATCCAGTTATGATCCCACTTCAGTTCGGCATAGCCACCCCACGAAAAACTCTTTTTTTCGAATTCATCGAGATTGAAGCTATAGTCCTCCGCCAGCGTTACAGAAGGAATAGATAATCCCAATCCTAAAAGGAGATAGAAGCAGGTTAAAACAAATATCTTTTGTAACAAAATCATAGGCGATTTATCTAGTATTTGATCATCCAAAGATAAATTTTCTAGCGCAGTTCATCAACCCGTGACAGGTAATTGAGCGAAAAAACTTCATCTGCCAGTTCCTTCTGATTTATTTTAGCGTAGATCATCGCCGACTTATAGCCTTTGTAGAGGGGACTGTCGGTTTCTAACACCGAGGGACGAATTATTCCGTTACCGAAATCTTTCGGCTCCTTGTAGTAGAGGGTTTTTATCAGCATGCCACTGGAAGCAAAACACTCGATGGTTGTTGGCACCAGCGCCTTCTTGTCAACACTCATTTTCAGCGTGTCATAGGCGATAGTCTTTGACTTTGCTTTCAAATCAAGCAGGTAAAAGTCACCCTCTTCAGTTATGCTTGCCACATCATATTCGGCGCTGTAATCAAGGCGCAGGATATCAGAGTTATTGAATACGCCACCAACCACCGATTGTAGACTTGTGATCCTGATCGGTTTACCAACATTCGGGATATAGAGCCACATGTTGTCATTCAGGCGCAAAGTAGAGCGCCCCTTTTCACTCGCCGGTGAAAGGAACAAGGCAACCATTTTATTCTGTCCTTTTTTTACCGAATAGAGGACGAACTCTTTTTTAGTGCCGTCTGGTTCAATATTAATTAGTTTACGATACATCTCATAAGATTCCGGGCTCAGATTTTTATCCACCTGTAGCAGGATCGCCGTACCGTCGAGGGTTGATGCCTGTCCCGGAGTTATCAGAGTCAGATAGGCAATAATACTTAAAGTGAAAAAAAAGAGCACCTTCAGGGGAGAAGAATATATTTTTACTAGCATGTTGTGTCCCTTTCTTTAAACATGTTTAAGTGCAGTAATCGGATCCATTTTGGCCGCTTTCCATGCTGGTTGCAAGCTGGCAATAACCGCAATTGCAACAACAATGACGACGACAAAAATCACATCTGTTGCCCCGATTGTTGGCGAAAGAAGCAGTCCGGTCTGGCGGCCAAAATCAAAACGGATCTGTGTTGCATTCATAATTGCGATACTGATCAGACTGATTGTTGTACCGACAGCGGTTCCCAGAACCCCCATCAGAAAGCCTTCGACAACAAAGAGACTGAGGATTTTATTTGGCAGTGTCCCAATCGCAGCGATGGTGCCGATTTCGTTGATCCGTTCGTAAACAGCCATAACCATCACATTCATAATACTGACCAGCACAATAGCAACGAGCATGATCTTGATGAAGAAGGTCATCAGATCAATCATCTTGGCAATATTGAAGAAGGGGGAGATCTTCTCCCAGGTGTGAACTTCAAAAACCGGCATTCCCTGCTTATTTTTCATCGAACCAAGTTTTTCCTGCAGACTGGTAAAGACAGCGGGTAGCAGATATATATCCTTTAGTCGAATAGCGATTTCACTGACCTCCGCAGCTTCAATTCTAAGCAGGGACTTGGCGTCATTAATATGGATCATGCCGTCACGTCCACCCGGGCCGGAAATGCCTTCTAGAATTCCGCGTACCATGAAATTTTGACCATTGACCGAACCATCCTTGTTGTTAGCCACCAGGACAATACCGTCGCCGACCTTGACCTTCATCCCTTTAGAAATCAGTTCAGGAATCAGAATTTCACCTGCTTTGAGAAGATTCTCCTTTTCTCCTTCGAGAATACGATCAGTGAGTAAGGGGGCTGTCTTCATTTCATCCGTCGGGGTGACAGCGTTTAAGCGGATATTGGTTGTCTCGATAAAATTGCTGAACATTGCCCCCAGCTTGATTCGCATGGAATAGGCTTCTACCGCATCCTCTTCAGCTAGAACCTGCACAACTTTATCGATCTGCTTGCCGGTCAGATTGCGGTTCAGCGGTAAACTGTCAATCGATGCAAGGTAACCTTTTTTATGAATCTGGATATGACCGAGCATCGAATCTGTGATCTGTCCCACCATCAATGCTTTAAAGGAGCCGGAGATGGAGATAAACAACAGTACTGAGACCACTCCCAGAGTGATCAATGTAGAGGTCAGCAAAGTTCTTCGCTTGTAACGAAACAGGTTTCGCGCGGCAAGTTTAAAAATATTAAGCATGATCACCTCCCGCCGATTTTTCCAGTTTGTGCAATGTGCCATCGTCGAGTACAAAGGTGATTTCGACATTATCAACAATGCGTGGGTCATGAGTGGAAAAAACAAAGGTCGTCTTATACTCATCGCGCATCTGTTTCATCAGATTGATAACCATGTTTGCTGTTTCCTTGTCCAGGTTGGCGGTCGGCTCATCAGCCAGTACTAGCTTGGCATTGGTTACCAGGGCTCTGGCTACGGCAGCCCGTTGCTTCTGTCCACCGGAGATCTGGCTGGGGTATTTACGTGCCTGATCAGCCATTCCGACCGCCTCTAACATTTCCATAACCCGCTTTTTTCGCTTTTCATTTGGCCAACTTTGCACCATTTGTAAAGGGTATTCGACGTTTTCAAAAACAGTTAAGACCGGGATCAGGTTGAAATCCTGAAATACAAAGCCAATATGCTCACCCCGAAAACGGGCTGCATTCTGGCGGTTCAGGCTGGTGATGTCCTGCCCGGCAACCTGCAACTTCCCTGCAGTAGGAGGGTCGAGGCAACCGATCATATTGAGGAGTGTCGTTTTTCCGCTCCCCGAAGGTCCGATAAAAGAGACGAAAGAGGCCGGTTCAATGGAGAAATTGACCTTGCGGATCGCCTCAATCTTGATATCACCGGCGACATAGGTTTTAATTAACTGTTCTGCAACAACTACGGACATAATCCATCCTCACTTTTTCTAAAATCCAAAGGTGTCTGTTTGTCTGATACTCATTGTCTCACGGGCAGGAGCCAAGAATCTATACCTCAAGGTTTATCATAAGATATGTTTGTTGGTCTGTGCTGTGAATGAAAATTGTTTTTATTTTCTCTTTAAATAATGCGGGTGTCACCCGCATTATTTTTGCTGATCTGACTATAGAGAAAAGAATCTGAAGTGTGGGTTAAGAGCTGTGAGGATCGTGTAAAGTTATGTAAATATTTTCGGCAAAGTATATTGCCTGTTAGGACAAACATTGCCACGCAACCGATTTAAACCTGTTACCAAAACAGGGTCAAATGGTCAGATATCGGCAGGATAGATGAATCTCTGTGAGAATTACCTGTTTTGCTACAGTCCTGAATGGCGCTAGTTTAAGCAGTATCGCAGTAAACTTGGGACTGTCCCCAGACCCATCGGGGGCTGTCCCGAAGTTTACGAACCACGAAGAACTGTGGCGGTTTGCACCGCAAAAGCCTGGGATAGCCCCGGTTTTACTGGAACTTTCCTTAAGCTTAGCGCCATTCGGGACAGTCTTTATCTTGAGAAAGTGAACAAATAGATCTGGCAGGAAAGTTATTTATAAGTCTTCTTGGGCTTGAGGCTGGTTAGGGGCGTAGTGCTTAACCAGAATTTCAAATTCTCCAGTTAATTGGTTGTAATGTCTTAGCTGTCCAGTTCCCATATTATAATACCAGCCGTGCAGACTTAGTTGCCCCTTCGCGACTCTCTCTTTGACCCAGGGGAAGGTCATCAGGTTTCTTAACGAGACCAGAATTGCTTCTTTTTCACAGGCTCGCGCCTGATTCTCCGGCGTTTCATTTGGCATTTCCTGTAAAACTTTATCCCGAGCCTTTGCCGCAATATTGACCCACTTGCCAATAAACTCCCCTGCTTCTTCACCTTTGGCAGATCCCATCAATGCAGCGATTCCTCCACAGCCCGAATGACCAAGTACAATAATATCTGAAACCTCGAGATAACAAACTGCATATTCAAGAGAGGAGCTAACACCGTGATAATCATCGTTTTTCAGATAAGGGGGAACAAGGTTAGCAATGTTCCGTAAAATAAATAAATCCCCAAGATCGCAGTCCATTAATAGGGCTGGATCAACCCTGGAATCACAACAACCAATCAAGAGGGCTTGAGGTGTTTGTCCATTTACCAAGGTATTGGCAAGTTCTGGATTTTCACCAAAGTGTTGCTGCTGAAAAGCTTCAATTCCGCTAAGAAATTTAGTGACATCTGCCATTTGTAATACCTCCGAATGTTGAACTTTAACATAAAAAAACCTAAAATATTATTCTCAAATATCTTTAGTCTTGACATTTTTCTGAAATAGTTATTTATGTCCATAAATGTCTAAATGGAGGAGGAAATGAACCTTTCTGTCAAGGATGCTGCCCGCCTGTTGCAGGTTTCAGAAAAATCTATCTATCGCTGGATCAAGCAGGCAGCAATCCCTGCCTATCGAATGCAGGGACAACACCGTTTCAATCGTTCTGAACTTCTGGAATGGGCCACGTCGAAGCATATGGAAGTTTCCCCAGAAGCATTCAATGAACCAGAGATTGACAAGCTACCCATGCCACTCTTCAGTGAGGCATTAGAGAATGGCGGGGTGTTTTATCGGATTGATGGAAAAACCCGCGATGAGGTTTTGACCCAAGTTTCTGTCCATTTACGCCTTCCTGAGGATACGGATCAGAAATATCTAGCCCGAGCTTTGGTGGAGCGGGAAAAATCGGCATCTACCGCTATTGGTGACGGAATTGCTATCCCCCATCTGCGGGTGCCACTCTTTACCCAGGTGGTTCGCCCATCGGTCACACTGTTCTTCCTGGAAAATCCAGTTGATTTCTACTCACTTGATGGATTTCCTGTCAACATCCTTTTTACCCCGCTTGCTCCAACTCAGAAAACTCATTTACACCTGCTTTCAAGCTTAGGTTTTTTGTTGAAAAATAAAATGTTCAAGAGTTCATTATTGCAACAAGAGAATCGCGAAATAATTTTTTCAACCTTACGCAAGGCGGAAAAAGGATTGAAACCTGTTTGACTGGCTTTGTAGGAGAAGTAAGGCATGGCATTAAATCTTGTCTATTTGACAATTGTCGCAGCATTTGGTTCAGCTGTATTGCCGATTCTATTTTGTCGCAGCACTGTTGCCAGTAAACTTGTTGCTTTCATTCTGCTGGGGATTTCTGGACTTTCCGGGATTCTGGGCGGAGGAATGGCACTGCTTGGTAAGGTTGATATAAGTGCTGAGCTTCCGATTGGACTCCCGTGGCTCCATTGTCATTTGCACCTTGATCCACTCTCCGGTTTCTTTCTTTTTTTGGTGAGCCTCATCAGCTTGATGGCCGCAATTTATGGCTCGGCTTATGTCCGTGAATACCAACAGGGATCCCAGCCACTTCTCCCCTTAACATTATTTACCGGATTATTTGTTGTGGGAATGGATCTGGTGATGCTTGCCGATGATGCTTTCTCTTTTATGATTGCGTGGGAGTTGATGTCTGTCAGCAGTTATTTTCTGGTGGCCTATCAGCATCAAAATGAAACCAATCGGCGTGCCGCTTTTATCTATCTTCTTATGGCACAGATTGGCGGGTTATTTATTCTCCTTGGATATGGTGTGTTGGCTAGCTTTTCCGGTGCATTTGACTTTTCGTCCATGCAAGCGGTTGAGCTTTCTCCCGCATGGTCATCACTGGCGTTTGTTCTGGCACTGATCGGTTTCGGGATGAAAGCCGGAATTGTCCCTCTGCATGTCTGGTTACCGCAAGCCCATCCAGTTGCTCCTTCACATATTTCAGCTTTGATGTCTGGAGTGATGTTGAAGGTGGCAATCTACGGCTTTATCAGGTTTGTTTATGATCTGCTTGGCAATATTTACTGGCAGTGGGGTGTCATGGTTTTATCCATAGGTTGTATCTCAGCGATTCTCGGTGTCCTCTATGCCTTGATGCAACATGATCTGAAACGCTTGCTGGCATACCACAGTGTAGAAAATATTGGTATTATCTATATGGGACTTGGTCTGTCGATGATCTTTGCCGGAACGAACCATCTAGAACTTGCCACTTTGGGACTGATTGCTGCCCTGTATCACTGTCTTAATCATGCCCTGTTTAAAAGTCTCCTTTTCCTCGGTGCGGGAGCAATCCTCCAACAGAGCCGCGAGCATAATCTTGAAAAAATGGGCGGATTGATTAAACGAATGCCGGTTACCGCCTTTTGTTTTTTGATTGGTTGTATCAGTATTTCAGCTTTACCACCCTTCAACGGATTTGTATCGGAATGGCTGACATTTCAAACGGCACTTCAGGGAACCATTCTGACAAATCATATCCTCACGGCACTCATTCCTATCTCTGCTGCAGTGCTGGCATTGACTGGTGCTTTGGCGGCAGCTTGTTTTGTTAAGGTCTATGGGGTGTGTTTTCTGGGGCTGCCACGTAGTCAGAATTGTGCTGAAGCAACTGAAACCGCTTACGGCCCCCAATTAAGTCAAATACTGCTCGCGGCGCTCTGCCTGTTTTTTGGTGTTTTCCCGACCTGGACTGTCAGTCAGATAGAAAATATTGCCCAAATCCTACTGCCAACAGGGATACCGATGGCGACTTCTCATGGCTGGCTCTGGCTGACCCCGGTTTCCTCGGATGTCGCATCCTATGGGGCTCCGATGGTTTTTCTGGGGATCGGCAGCGCCTGGTTGATTGTCTGGCTCTGGCTTCATCCTCGGCGGAAAAAAATGGAAATTCGTATCGCTCCAGCTTGGGACTGTGGTTTTGGTTCTCTCAATGCACGCATGCAATATACAGCAACCTCTTTTACCATGCCGATCCGAAGAATTTTTCGACCTGTCTGGTTCATTTCAGAAAATTATCAGCAACCTGGTGAGAATGCCCCGGGTGGACGTTATGAGCTCAAGGTTGGTGATTGGGCTTGGTTAAAAATATATCAGCTGATTGGTCGGCTTTTGTTAGCGACGGCAAAACGGGCAGCATTTATTCAGGGAGGTAATATTCGTATTTACCTGGTTTACTCCTTTTTCACCCTTTTATTCTTACTCTGGGTGGTTTCACTATGAATGGCTGGATATTGGCGATTGTTCAAACCTCCCTACTGCTGTTGTGCGCACCACTTCTCACCGGCTGGGTTAAGTGGATTAAATGCAAACTTCAGTCACGTCAAGGGGCACCACCCTGGCAACCTTACCGAGACTTATTTAAACTTTTCAAAAAAGAGGTTGTTCTGGCTGAATCGGCCAGCCCAATTTTTCGAGTTGCCCCTTATATTGTATTTGGCGTGACCGTGTTGGCAGGTTCTGTCGTTCCTATGTTTGCCATTGGACTTCCAACCGCTGCGATTGCAGATGTCATAGTTTTGGTTGGTTTTTTTGCTTTAGGCCGTTTCTTTCTCGCTTTAGCCGGGATGGATGTTGGAACGGCATTTGGCGGAATGGGTTCCTCTCGGGAGATGACGATTTCATCGCTGGCTGAACCGGCCATGTTAATGGCTGTTTTTACGCTGGCCATGACCGTGCACAGCACCAATTTAGCAAGTATGACCCGCTATCTTCTGGAACAGCCGCTGCAGTTGTACCCTTCCTTTGTTTTTTCTGCTATGGGATTACTTCTGGTTGCCGTTGCTGAAACGGGGAGAATTCCGATTGACAATCCAGCCACTCACCTTGAGCTGACAATGGTTCACGAAGCGATGATTCTCGAATACACCGGGCGGCACTTAGCCTTGATGGAGTGGGGAGCCATGCTCAAGTTGATGATCTATGGCATGTTACTGGGAGATATCTTCTTCCCTTGGGGGATAGCTGACAGTTTCGCTCCCCTGCCTCTATTGATTGGTTTTCTCAGTCTATTTCTCAAACTTTTCCTGTTAGGACTCAGCTTGGCTATTATGGAAACAGGATTAGCCAAAATGCGTTTTTTCCGTGTTCCTCAGTACCTGGGGCTGGCATTCATTCTCTGCCTGCTTGGGATGTTGAGTCATGTCATTCTGGAGATCAATTGAAATGAGTTATGCCCAACTGTCCTTGATGGAGCAATTGATACTGACCCTTTCGGCAATGATTTTGTTGACCTCGTTTCTCCTTTTGGCTCAGTCACGGATTATCAGCTTGATCAATACCTTCGCCTCGCAGGGTTTTCTCCTGTTTTTAGGCACCTGCTTGATCGCCCAAAGTTCTGGAAGATACCATTTGTATATCTCTGCCGGAATGACTTTAGCGCTTAAGGTTTTTTTTGTTCCCTGGCTATTACGCCGCTTGGTCAGGCGGTTGGATATTCGTCGTGATGTTGAAAACGTTGGCGGTCCTTCGATGATTATGATTGCCGGAGGAGCGCTGGTTCTGTTCAGTTACTATGTTGCTTTGCCAATCCGTGAACTTTCCGACCTTGCAACCCGGAATACGATTGCCATCTCCCTGGCAGTCATATTGCTGGGGATGTTGATGATGATTACCCGCCGTAAAGCAGTTGCTCAGGTGGTTGGTTTTATGTCCATGGAAAATGGTCTTTTTTTTGCTGCTGTTGTATCGACTTATGGTATGCCGATGGTTGTTGAATTAGGAATTGCTTTTGATGTTCTGGTCGCAGCGGTTCTTTTTGGCATCTTTTTCTTTCAAATTAGAGCCGGTATTGGTTCCCTTGATGTGGATCACCTCAACCGGTTACATGAGGTTGATCGATGATTGCTCTCTATGCGACTTTGCTGATTCCCTTTGGCGCAATGCTGGTGTTCGCTGTGATTGGCCATTGGAAGCATGCCGGGACTCTTAACCTGCTGGTGTGCTTTGCTACCTTTTTGACCTCATTGCAATTAGCCATCGATGTTTTTACCAACGGATTTATGATTACACCGGGTCAGCTTTTCTATATTGATGCCTTTAACGTTTATTTGATCCTGGTTAATGCTCTGGTTGGTTTAACAACCTCTATTTTTAGTCGTCCTTATATGGCATATGAACTAAAGATTGGTCGGGTTGATGGTGGTCGAATGCGCCTTTATCATTCGATGTTTCAAGGGTTTTTGCTTACCATGTTGGTGGCATTATCGACTAATAACCTGGGAATCCTCTGGGTCGCTGTTGAGGGTGCAACTTTGGCAACGGTGCTACTGGTCTCTCTCTATCGAACCCCAGAATCGATAGAAGCGGGATGGAAATATTTCATCCTTTGTGGCGTTGGAATCGCCCAGGCATTATTTGGTACGGTGCTAGTCTATTTTGCTGCTGAAAAAATTTCCCCCGGAGAAGAAAGCACTCTGCTCTGGAGTGTATTGAAAGATCATTCTGATCAACTTGAGCCAACGGTATTAATGTTAGCTTTTGTTTTTTTGCTAGTTGGCTATGGGACAAAAATCGGTTTAGTGCCATTGCATAATTGGTTACCAGACGCCCATTCCGAGGGACCAACACCCATGTCAGCAATCCTTTCCGGGTTACTGTTGAACGTCGCCCTCTATGCGGTCGTTCGCTATAAAATGCTGATTGAACCAGCCCTGAACAACCACCTTCCGAGCTACATGATGATGGGTTTCGGGATGCTCTCTTTCAGTGTTGCCGGAATTTTGTTACATCATCAGCGGGATATCAAGCGGATGTTTTCCTATTCCTCAATCGAGCATATGGGACTGATGACTTTTGCTTTTGGGATCGGTGGGCCACTTGCAACTTTTGGTGCCCTGCTGCACATGATTGTTCACTCGCTGACCAAATCAGCTATTTTTATTACCGTTGGTCATGCTGCTCACATTGCTGGAACGCAGAAAATTTCTGAGATTCGCGGCTTAATCCGAACCCAACCAGCTGTTGGCTGGACTTTTTTGCTTGGCACCGTAGCAATTGCAGGATTTCCCCCGTTTGGGGTTTTCACCAGTGAATTTTTACTCTTCACGGCAACGATAGAGAGTATGCCATGGTTGGTCATGCCCCTTTTAATCGGTTTGGCTGTCGCTTTTGCCGGGTTGTTTCGGCATGTCCAGCCGATGGTTTTTGGTGAGCCACCCGAAGGTCAACTCCCGGTTAAAGCTAATATGCTACCGATCATTTTTCACTTGTTTCTGGTGTTATGGCTGGGTATTTCTATCCCGGATATTCTGGCAAACTGGCTTGATCAGGCGACGATTATGGTTGTTGGCAAGGGGTTGTTATGATAACGCAGCAACAACCAACGCAGGGGAAAGTTTCAAGTTTTGCTGATCAACTTACTGCTGTTGGCATCAGAATTCAGGAAGACAAACCTCTGCCAGGAATGACCGCCCAATTGAAATTGAGGTCAAAAGATTGGGGTTTTGCCGCAAAGGTGGCTGCACAGAATAAGTTACGCTGGTCTGCGGTTTGGGGAGATCATAGACCACCAAAGATTATTATCAGGGCACTCCTGTTTGGTGTTGACGGGCATCTGCTGTTGCAAACTGAGGTGACTGAAGGGTCGCCAGAATTACCCTCCCAGGCGGAATTTTTTATTGTGGCAAGTCGCCCGGAACGCTATCTGCAAGATATGTTTGGGGTTCGTTTTCAAGAGAAAAAGGATAACCGTCGTTGGATTCGTCACCAGGCATGGTTGGAAACAGATTTTCCTTTGCGGCAGACCTTTCCCGTTGCAGGAAATCCAGTTGAGAACACTAAACCGGATAATAATTATCCTTTTCCCGCAGTTGACGGAGAAGGGGTCTACCAGATTCCGGTTGGTCCGGTTCACGCAGGAATCATTGAACCTGGTCATTTTCGTTTTCAGGCGATGGGTGAAAATATTCTGCGCTTGGAGGAACGCCTTGGCTATGTTCATAAGGGGATTGAAAAAATTGCTGTCGGTCGGGATCTGGATGGTTTGATCCGTTTGGCCGGTCGAGTTTCCGGCGACAGTACTGTCACCCATAGCTGGGCCGCTTGCCAAGCCATTGAACGGGCATTAGAGATCAATCTCCCACCCAGAGCTCTGAGTTTGCGAGCGATACTCTCGGAACGGGAGAGAATTGCCAACCACTTGGGGGATATCGGTGCAATTTGTAACGATGTTGGTTTTTCTTTCGCACAGTACCAGATGTCTCGATTACGGGAGCTTTGGCAGCGCCAGAATCAGCTTATATTCGGTCATCGCCTGTTGATGGATCTGTTTGTTCCTGGCGGGGTCAGCGTCGATCTGAGCAAAGATGATATTTTGAACCTGCAGCTGGAAATTGAGCAGTTGAGGCCTGAGGTTGAAGAATTACTCCCCCTGTTGCTCGAATGCCCCAGTTTACAAGATCGTTTGCGTGATTATGCTTTCCTGACAACGGCAGATGCACAACGGCTTGGGGCGGTTGGTTACGTTGGTCGTGCCAGTAACCTTCAGGATGACCTCCGGCGGGATGCTCCTTATGCCCCTTATGATCAGCTTGATGTCAAAGTTCCAGCATTTAGCGAAGGGGATTTGATCAAACGGATGAGAGTGCGTGGAGAAGAAATTCTTATTTCACTCGATCTGTTATCCAAACTATTAAAGCAGCTCCCGGAGGGTTCGTTAAGCGTCGATTATTCGCTGCCTGGTCGAGAAGTTGAGGGGGTTGGGCTGGTAGAAGGGTGGCGAGGAGAAACCCTTGCCTACCTGCGGCTTGATGATCAAGGTAAAGTTTTGCGCTACTTTCCTCGTGATCCCAGCTGGTTGACCTGGCAGGCGTTGGAAATGATGTTGGATGGCGTGATTGTTCCTGATTTTCCGGTATGCAATAAATCGGTCAATGGTTCCTATTCGGGACATGATCTATAATGGCATTGTCATTATAGGATGAAGGATGTCTGATGTTTCATATTTATAATAAAATTCGTCGCACTGGGTGTGTGACCGAACCTTTTCCCATGCCTGACGCTCCGGTTGTCGAACTTGGTGCTGCCTGTCAAAAAGAGATTGCCGCTCACTTTAGCGGTTCTTTAGCGATTCGTATGATTGATACCGGTTCCTGTAATGGTTGTGAGCTGGAAATGCATGCCGCCAACAATAGTTTTTACGATATCGAACGTTTTGGGATTCATTTTGTCGCCTCACCACGACATGCAGATCTTCTGTTGGTTACCGGGGTGGTTTCCCGGCACATGCAGGAAGCTCTTAAGCGGACTTATGCGGCAATCCCTGCTCCAAAATTGGTTGTTGCCATGGGAGACTGTGCCGGTTATGGTGGGGAGTTTGGGATATCTTATGCCAGTTGTGGATCCGTCTCTAACGTAATTCCGGTTGATGCCATCATTCCTGGTTGCCCTCCCACCCCAACCGTGCTTCTGCAGGGTCTCCTGCAATTATTGCGGCAATAGACAAAATAGCCCAGATCACGGTTTTCTGCTATGCTTCACTGTATTTTCATTTGCCCTGATTAAGTAGAGGAATAAAAAATGTCGAGCAGTTTTGGTCGTATATTCAGAATCAGCACTTTTGGCGAATCCCATTGCCGCAGCGTCGGGGTGGTTGTTGATGGGGTTCCGCCACGCATGTCATTGTCAGCAGCCGATATTCAGATACAGCTTGATCGTCGCAGACCGGGGGGCAATAAGTTGGGTACCGAGCGCAATGAAGCCGATCAGGTACAGATTCTCTCCGGAATTGAAAATGGACTGACCCTTGGAACTCCAATCGGGATGCTGGTCAACAACAAGGATCAACGTCCCGGTGATTATGGTTCGATGAGCCAGGTTCCCCGCCCCTCACATGCCGATTATACCTATCAGATGAAATATGGGATTCACGCATCCAGTGGTGGTGGTCGTTCCAGCGCCAGAGAGACCATCGGTCGGGTTGCGGCGGGAGCGATTGCGGAAAAATATCTGCTGGAAGAGTATGGGATCGAGATCGTCGCCTGGGTCAGTTCTGTTGGCAACCACGATAGTGACAATGTTGATATGGAAACACTCACCCGGGTACAAGTTGACGACAACGAAATCCGCTGTCCCGATCCTCATGCGGCAGAAAAAATGACCGCCGAAATTGTGGCGGCTCGTGAGGCTAAAGATTCGATCGGTGGAGTGGTCAGCTGTGTGTGCCGCAATCTTCCCGCCGGGCTGGGAGAACCGGTCTTTGATCGTTTGGAAGCAAAATTGGCTCACGCCATGCTGTCGCTTCCGGCCACTAAGGGTTTTGAAATCGGTTCCGGCTTTTCCGGTGCCCGGATGCGTGGTTCTTTGCACAATGATCCCTTTGTCAAAAAGGGAGATCGACTGGGTACGATAACCAATAATAGCGGTGGTGTGCAGGGTGGCATTTCCAATGGAGAATCTGTCTATTTTCGCGTAGCGTTTAAACCGCCGGCAACGATTGGGCAAGCACAGCAAACAGTCGATTATTCTGGAGTGGAAACAACCCTCGAAGCTAAAGGACGTCACGATCCCTGCGTTGTTCCCAGAGCGGTGCCAATTGTTGAAACCATGGCAGCACTGGTGTTGGTTGATTTGGCGCTGATTCAGAAAACACGGATTTGACAGGTATCGTAGGGGCGAACCTTGTGTTCGCCCTGTTAATGGCAAACTGGCCGAACACAAGGTTCGCCCCTACCAAAAAGAAACATTTATGATTATTGACTGGTATCCAGGGCACATGAAAAAAGCCCGGGCACAGATTATAGAGATTCTACCTAAAATAGACCTGGTGATTGAGGTTCTCGATGCCCGGCTTCCGGCTAGTAGTGCTAATCCTTTATTGGAGCGGTTGCGTGGTGACAAGCCTTGCATCAAAATCCTCAATAAAAATGACCTTGCTGATTCCTCTGTGACTAAAAAATGGGTACAATTTTTTGAGAAAGAGCAAGAGGTCAAAGCTATTCCAATTGAAGCGACCAGTCGCCGCGATGCCGGATTGATTCCTAAGTTGTGCCGCAAACTTCTTCCGGCGCGGACTAAAGCAAAAAAACCACTGCGGGTTCTGGTGGTTGGAATTCCCAATGTTGGTAAATCAACCTTGATCAATACCCTTGCTGGGAAAAAGATTGCCCGTGTTGGTGACAAACCAGCCATTACCACCTGTCCCCAACAGATTGATCTGCGCAACGGCATTCTCCTCTCCGATACCCCGGGACTCCTCTGGCCGGTGCTGGATAATCTGGCGGGAGCTGGTCGGCTGGCCGCAAGTGGCGCTATTGGTGATAATGCCTATGACACTTTCGAAGTCGGCTTAACCTCGGCTCAATACCTAGCTGAGAAATATCCAGCCTTGTTGCTGCAACGCTATAATCTATCCACATTACCGGAGACTCCGCTGGGAATCATTGAAGAGATCGGTCGCCGCCGTGGTTGCCTGATTAAGGGGGGTGATGTCGATCTGTATCGGGCAGCAGAATTGCTATTACGTGAACTGAGAGCTGGAAAACTAGGGCAAATTTCCCTGGAGCGGCCTGAAGAACAGCCGGGAGTCTTTGAGAAAGGGATGGAACACAAATGAGAGTTAAAACCAAAATTAAAGATATTTTTGTGACAGATATTTCTTTTGAGGTAACCGAGGAAGATCTCCATAAACTTTTCTCAGTTTGTGGAAAAGTTCGCTCCATAAATATGGTGACCGATCAACGTAACGGACAATTTAAAGGGGTCGCCTTTGTCTGCATGTCCAACGATGCTGAAACCAAGGACGCAATCAATATGCTCGATGGAACACGTTTGATTGATCGTTGTATTCATGTTGCTGCGGCAAAGACCAGAGAAGAGCTACAAGCTGAAGCTCCTGTTGAAATTCTCGAAAAAAGAACCCGGCGAAAGAGAGTGTCGAAGGGGCGGAAAAAAGTGCGCTAACCGGTTTTCAGGAAACCCTGAGAATTCCCCTGCTCTTATAGAGAAAAATCAACCAGCCAACTGGCAGCAGATCGAATTTCAGTTCCGTTGGGATAGGCTCTTTCTCTGTCAAGCTCTTTAGAACGATTCCACGATCTTTCCAGCAGACTTAAGCGGTGTTCTGGATGATCAAAGTTGAAATAGTCATCGTTTTTACAAGTATTTTTGACCAGGTTTTTTTGCCGGTCTGCCGTGATCCGGTCGCGTTACAGTTTTGGTCTGCTGCTCAGAAAGACGCAAGCATAACAGATCATTTCAAGTCGATCTGCCAACAAAATATTGCCGTCCTGAAGTCTCTCGATGATGGACCGACAATGCACTTCTAACAAAACACTACATATCCGTTAAAGAGTAACCGACAAATTGAGTATCGTATTCGGGGTATTTTCAGGCATTCCCCATGATCCTTGTTGATTGCCACATTGTTTTGACAAGCATTCCGTGATTATTTGGTACAGTTCGCAATATTTTCATATTTAATGGTCTTTTGATGATCGGGGACAATTTGCATTGCCCCCGAAGTTCTTCAGAAAGG
>JAKIUD010000078.1 GCA_021647765.1 Desulfuromusa sp.
CCAACCTGGCAGTTCCCAAATCCCTCAAGCAACTGCCTATTTTTGCAACAACAACAGGGCTCAGCTAACCCAGAGCCATTTGCTCGACAATTTTCTTGTGGGCTGTGCCACTATATGAAATATCCAGCGGTTCCTGTTCAACATTGACAAGTGCTTGGGATGGTTCTAATATCCCAGCGTTTCGGCCAATGGACAGAGTCGAAAAAATATTTGTATTGCTAGCAGCCCGTCGGACTATCATGACCTGGCTGCAAATTCGTCTGTATGGCTCAGATTTCAGCTCCTTTTCGACCAATAGCTATGGCTATTACTCATCAAACGAGCCAAAATCTGATCACAAACAACCAAATTTTCGCTGCAGCCCAAATAGTCCGACAAGCTGCTAGAGAGGTTCAGGATGAAAGTTTTGATCACCGATGAAATTGCCGAGAGTGGTTTATTACCACTCAATGAAGATCCGCGTATCCAGGTCGATAAAAAGCTGGGGCTATCCATTTCAGAACTCCATAAAATTATTGGTAATTATGAGGCGATTATTACCCGGAGTGGAACTCTGATTGATAAAGCACTGCTTGATCATGCCCATAAACTGAAAATTATTGCCCGAGCCGGAGTAGGGATCGACAATGTCGATGTCAATGCCGCCAGCAGCAAAGGGATCATTGTTGTCAATGCCCCCTATGGCAACGTCAACTCGGCAGCTGAACACACCATGGCGCTTGCACTTTCTCTCTGCCGGAATGTACCGATTGCCAACAGCAGTTTGAAAGGTGGTGACTGGCAACGTGCCCCCTTTACTGGTCGTGAGCTGAAAGGGAAAACGGTTGGAATTATCGGTTTAGGTAAAGTTGGTGGTCGGGTCGCGCGGCGTTGTCGGGCATTTGAAGCAGACGTGATTACCTATGATCCCTATATTTCTGAAAAACGGGCTGACGATTTTGGCGTCAAATTGGTGTCGTTGGAAGATATTATCCGTTTTTCAGACATTATTACTGTTCACACTCCACTTAATCATGAAACCCGTGGTCTGATTTCCGCTGAGCATTTTAAGGGAATGCAGGATGGGGTGATCATCATCAATTGTGCTCGTGGTGGCATTATTGACGAAGCCGCAATGCTTGAAGCTCTTGAAAGCGGAAAAAGTTCTGGTGCCGCATTTGATGTCTGGAGTCAGGAACCACCGACAACTGAGGTACTGAAAAAATTGATTGCTCAACCAAATATGTTGGTTACCCCGCACTTGGGTGCCAATACCTTTGAGGCACAGAAAAATGTAGCCGTTGATGTGAGCAAGGAAATTGTTAACTATATTGATGGTCGTCCTCTGAGCAATGCGGTCAATATCCCCCGTTTTGATCCTGATCAGATGGAACACATGAAGCCGTTTATGGCGTTGGTTTCTATTCTTGGTAATTTTATCTCACAGTTAGCACCACCGAACCCGAACAAGATTACCTTTACTTATAACGGTAAGTTGGCACGTTTTGACTGTGCTCCCTTGAGTGTCTGTGGTTTGGCGGCATTGCTTAATCATTGCACAGACCAGGAGGTCAATATGGTTAACGCCAGCCTGATCGCCAGAGACATGGGGATTGAAGTTGAATCGATTCGTTCAACTGAAACTAACTCTTTTTCCAGCCTGATCTCCTTAACTCTCGAAAGTTCTGAAGGCAGTCGGACAATTGCTGGAACCTTGTTTGAGGGGACGCCAAAAATTGTCAAAATGCGTAATTTCGGCATCGATTTTTGTCCAGAAGATCATATGCTGGTGATAAATTATCAGGATCGTCCGGGGTTGATCGGTAAGATCGGGACAATTCTAGGTGAGGCCAATGTGAATATCGGGAATATGAGCCTGGGGCGGCAGGAAAAAGCTGGTGAGGCGATGGTGGTCTTTTCGGTTGATTCACCCGTTGATGAAGAAGCTTTGCAGAAAATCAGCGATGCGGTGAATGCCAAATTTATCAAGGTGGTTCATATTGGTTAGGAGTGAGGAGAGAAACCTTTAGAACCAAATGAGCCACCAAGGCACGGAGACACCAAGAAAAGCAAAAGTCTTTCATAAGGGTTCAAAACCAAAAAAAAGATTTTGACTGTGTTTTTCTTGGTGTCTTGGTGGCTATGTTTGTGGTTTTGATTTCCTTGCTGTCTCTCCGTTAGATCTTGTTCATTCCGTAAAAAGCGGCAACTCACATTTGGGGATAATTCCCCGCTCTTCGGCACGCTTCAACAAGCAATTTACCGCCTGTATTCCTTCCTCACCCAGATCGACAGAAAAATTATTGACGTACAATTCGATATGGCTACGGACAACCTCATCTTCCAGTTCCTGAGAATGTTGTTTAATGTAGTTTTGCGGCTCACCGGGATGTGCATAGGCATATTCAATGCTCTGGCGCAACGCCCGATTAATTTGGCTGATGAGCGCTGTCCCCAGTGATCTCTTCGCTAAAATCCCGCCCAGTGGAATCGGGTAGCTGGTCTCTGTTTCCCACCACTGGCCTAAATCGAGAATTTGTTGCAAACCATGTTGCTGATAGGTGAAACGGGATTCGTGGATAATCACCCCGGCATCGGCAGCGCCGTGCTTAACCGCTGACATGATTTGATCGAAGGGGAGAATCAGCACATCTTCATAGCCATCAGAGTAGAGTTGCAATAGTAGATTGGCTGTGGTGAGTTGCCCGGGGATGGCAATTTTTTTGCCGCATAACTGTGTCATTGAGGTTTCTTGCGCGGCAATAACCAGAGGGCCACAACCTCTTCCAAGGGCTCCGCCGCTGCGCAACAATACATAGTTTTCGCGCAGATAACCGAAGGCATGATAGGATATTTTGGTCAGGTCAAGTTGCCCTTTCAGCGCCAGTTGATTGAGGGTTTCTACGTCTTCAAGCTGTTCGATAAACTGTACTCCCGGACAGGGAATTTTCCCGTGAATCAGCCCATAAAAAATAAATGTATCGTTGGGGCAGGGTGAAAAGCCCAGACTTAGTTGTCGCATTGTTCTCTCATCATTTTATTCAACTGGCCAGTTCTCCAATAGTTCCAATATTCCCCATTGAGCTGCTTCTGCACCACGATGAATATCCCACTGCTGTGGATCACGGGTTCCGGTTGGGTTGGAAATACCGCGCAGCTCCAATAGTGGGATTTTGAATTCAGCACAGACTTGTGCTGCTGCTGCCCCTTCCATATTTTCACAAATGCCACCAGTGCGTTGTTGCAACTCCAGACTCAAATCGGTGTTGCCACTGCAGAGATTAACCGTTACAAATGTTCCATGGGTCGCATTTGGAAGGATCTCCTGTGCCCACTTGAGTAGATCTGGATTGAGAGAAATTGATTGTTGAATGATAGGAGCAAGCTGAGGGTTTTGTGGCAGGTTGAGTTGATCCAATGGAATGAATTTATCCACCGTAGCGACACCCAGATCGCCGTAAATTTCTGTCTCAGCCAAGGCTAAATCTCCTACTTGAAGACCACTGTCTGGGTAGCTACCACCACAACCACAGAGCAACATCGCTTCTGATGAGTATTCACTCAACAGGCGGGTGAGTTGTGCCGCCATGTTGACCTGACCAACTCCTCCGTGACTCAGAAGTATATTTCGTCCCTGGAGTGTTCCAGAGAAAACCTGAACTGATCCACAGTGGAGGATTTGCATGTTGCGGATATTCTTACGCAGAAGATTTGTTTCCAATGGGGACGCGGCGAAAATTATTAACATATCAGCGCTTGAACCAGCCATGACGAATCAAATCCCGACGTAAGTCACTCCCTTGATTTCGCACCATCCCATGATACCAGAATTGTTTTTGACTTAACTTCGTCTCAGTTGGTGGATCGAGTCGTTTACGCCGATCAATAAGAATTTTTTTAAATATGTCGTCTGGTTCAGAAACAATCGAAATAATTTTATCTGCCAGTTGTTGTGGTGCCATTTCTATCACCAGTTGAATCGTGTCACGGATGATCAGTCCCTGTTTGTACTCCCAGAGGTCGCCAGCAAAAGTATCTTCACATTCGCTGACAAAGTCACTCCAATCGAGCAGGAGCCCGCCAAATTCAACTTCAGATAGCTCATGATTTGGAAACTTCGATTTGAACAATTTTTCAATCTGTTCCTGTTCTTTTCGGGTCAGGAAAAAAGAGAGTCCTTCTTCAACCTGGTACATGTCCAACTGTTCAATGATTTCATTGCAAAAGATAGTTGCATCAAGTTCGTTGTTAGTAAAAGAGCGCAGCGGTGCAGGGAGTGCATTTGCTGTGAGCCCAAGTAGAGATAGATGGTCGTGTCCAAAATCTGCAGGGAGGACTAACTGCTCATTGTAAGTAATTTGATGCTGATGGAGAAAGTTACTTAAGCGGAGATGGTTATCGGTAAAGAAGGTCAGCACTTTTTCCTCAGAAAAGAAAAATTCCAATCCCATGCGGTTATTTGCTATGCCGAATCCGACAAAACCATCGTGGATCATTCGGCTGATATAAGGGGCAATATTTCTCAGAATATAATTGGTCGGGAGGTAAGGAGAATAAAAGACCAAAGGGATGAGCCGCTTATTCTCTCCACTTGGTCGTGAAATCAGGGATTCTTCTGGATAGTATTCAAGGATAAAAAATGCTTCATTAGTTAAAAAACGGGCGAAATTGTCAAAAAGTAATTCTATTTTACTGACATTCGCTATAGCAGTGAAACGGTAGGCATTGGCGCAATCCTCCAATAATGAATATTCAAAGCCTTCAAGCTGGGGAGTGGTCTTATTGCCGTTCTGCCAGCGACGGATCCCCGCAGGTAGTTCAAGCCAATCTGTCAAGTGAGATCCTTTCCTCATGAATAATGGCGTCGCAAAAAGTCCGCCCTCTAGCGTTGCAGTGCTTTTCAAGACCTCGACATACCCTGTATGCCTTCGCCCTCGAAAAACCACTACGTCTTGTAGGACGAAATTTTTGCTTAGCCATCCAATGACTTTTGCGAAACCATCATGAATGGTTATGTGCTCATCGATCATTTGCTGAACGGTGTGAACATTGATGAAACAAGTAGTGTATTTTTAAGGAGAAGTCAACTAAAGGGTCGGTTTACTTCTCCTTAAAACATATCAAGATGAGATTTTTTTAAAAATATATGATTAACTTCTTGATATGAGACTTTTTAAATGATATACAGAAGCGTTGATTTTATCTTTTAAAAGGAGCTTTACATGCTTGGTCCTCAGTCCTCTCTGGTCATGTACGATGAAGAGTACCAGCGGATTCTTTTGTTGCTGGAAAGATTGCTGCGTGAATCAAATTCAAAGGTTATTTTTCTGGTAGACAAAAATGGCCAGTTGATTGCAGCAACGGGAGAGACTGCAAATCTTGATACGACCAGCCTTGCATCACTAACTGCTGGCAATATTGCGGCAACGGGTGGTTTGGCTAAGTTGATTGGGGAAAAAGAATTTTCAATTCTATTTCACGAGGGCGAAAAGGATAATATCCATATTTCCATTATTGGTGGACGGGTGATTCTTGTGGTAATTTTTGATCATCGCAGCTCCCTTGGCTTAGTGCGTTTGCGGGTGAAAAAAGCCAGCAATGAACTTGCCATTGTCTTTGAAGACCTGGTGAACAGAACAGAGCAGGAATCTATCTCAAGTAGCGCTCCTAGCCCATTCGCCGAGATTACAGACGACGATATTGACAATCTTTTCAACTGATCGAGGTTTATCAGATGTCTTTTATAAATTACGCTTCACGAGAGATTAATTGTAAGATTGTTTACTATGGACCGGGGCTCTGTGGGAAAACCACCAATCTGCAATTTATCTATAATAAGACCGCAGAAGAATCAAAAGGGAAAATGATTTCCCTGGCTACCGAGACCGAACGAACCCTCTTTTTCGATTTCTTGCCCTTGGCACTGGGGGAAATTCGCGGTTTTAAAACCCGCTTTCATCTTTATACTGTTCCTGGTCAGGTTTTTTACGATGCTTCCCGGAAATTAATTCTTAAGGGAGTTGATGGGGTTGTTTTTGTTGCCGATTCACAAGTGGAACGCTTTGATGCCAATATTGAAAGTTTGGAAAACCTCAAGGATAACCTGGAAGAGCAGGGTTTCGACCTGGAAAAGATCCCTTTTGTCATTCAATACAATAAGCGGGATCTCCCTAATGTCAGCTCAGTAGAAGAATTGAGCAATCTCCTGAACCCACGTAAGGTTCCAGAACTTGAAGGTTGTGCCACAACAGGCGAAGGTGTTTTTGAAACCCTTAAGTCTGTTGCTAAGCTGGTACTCAATGATTTGAAAAAAGGTGGCACATAGAATTACCCAGAAAAGGCTTGACAGCTGAGGGGCAATTTCCTATATTTCCTCTCCGCAACACCCTATTCCCTTTTAGCTCAGTTGGTAGAGCATCTGACTGTTAATCAGATTGTCGCTGGTTCGAGCCCAGCAAAGGGAGCCATGAATTACCAAAGGTGGACACTCGTAAAGAGTTGTCCACCTTTGTTTTTTCTAGAACCCCCGCCAAGGCAGCATAACTTCCCCTTGATACGGATATCTCTTCATTTTATCTACCAGAAATTTCAGGTACTTTTTGCTTTGGTTGATATGGGAGAGTTTTTTGGGAGGGTGCATCAAGAAAATGATTGACGGGAAGGGTTGATTAGAGTTGTTAATAGAAATTAAGAATCACTATCTTTTGGAGGGGGAAAGATGAATTTACTTATTAAGCTACTGATCTTCAGTTTTCCATTCGTTTTTGCTGTGGCTCTTTTCTGGCCAGCCATTGAGCAAAAAATACAACCTCCCTCTCAGATTATTGAAGATGATCTTCTTTTAAAACCTTCAGCAATTTCTGGAAAAGCAAGCTCAGGTATCTATCGGTGGGTTGATGAGAATGGGCGAGTCAATTTTTCTGATCAGCCGACTGATGAGGACGCCGTTCCCTATACCCCAAAGCCGCTTGGCTATATCGGTGTTTCTGATGATATCAAGCAACGCGTAGCAGTAGAGGAGTATCATTCAGCAAGAATAGTGGCCTCTGTGATTGCTGATCCTGATCGTAAAGCAACTAGACAAATCGCTACCAGCGCCATTGTTCCTAACTACAAATTTTCAAATACCAGTGCTGGACAAAAGCATGGGTATGTTTTGATATCTGGTCGAGTTTCGGGTGGGTCGTCCTGCCGGCAATTAAGGGTCAGTGTTCATGCATCGAGTGATATGGGTGGCTATGCAAGGGGTTATGATGATGTGAAACTTTCTGGTTCCGGGTCGAGGCTGTTTGAAGTCAAAAGGAAATCAAGTTGGAAAGGTGGGGGAAATAGGCGTCCGCAGTGGGAAATAACAGGTGTTGAAGCAGATTGCTTGAGCCAGTGACGTCCTTCCCAAACGTGGAAGGGCTACCGTGATCCGGTTCGCTCCAATCCCCACTCATTCGCCAAAAGGCGTTTGAGCGGGTTCCCAGTCGCCGGTCTGCACCGCCGGATCAGTGGAGAGTAGTGCTACACTGATCCGAGTTCTGGCATTTAAGGTGTTGTGCGTTGTCTTGCGATTATTAGTAGTACGATAGCTGCTACCATCTGCTAAAATGGTTTATGTATTTTGCCCCCCCCCGTGTTACTGCAACGGGAGGTAAAAAAGTGCAACAATTGAGTAATTGGTTATGGTACGATATCGTGAGTGCGTTGTTGGGCTTAGCTAATTACATGGAAGATTCCAATGAATACTGAATTTGTTGACTATAAATATAAGAAAAACTACTTGACGAATGTTATTTTTAAGATTGATTTTTCTACCTTGAATTATGAAGAGTTCGTGGATGAGTTTAGTAAAAAAATTAAAGACAGCTTTCCTTTAGTAGAAAAGAAAATTATAAAGGAACATAAGGCTGAGATTAAAGAAGAAGGTTCAGTTTTAAGTGAATCTTCTGACAATTGCTATGTTTTTTTTGATTCAAATAAAGAAAGGAAAGTTTCTTTATTTAAGAATTATATGGCTGTCGAGTTATTTAAATATAAAGATATGAATGATTTCAGGGAAACAGTATCTTTTGTTTTTGATATTTACAATAAACTTTATAAAAATGTTGACTATAGAAGACTTGGTGTTAGGTATATAAATCAAATTGTTCTTGAAAAAGGAAACCCATTTATATGGAAAGACTATATAAGCTCATATTTGACATCAGTATCGGATAGCTTTTTTAATAGAGATGGATCTTTGTCTAGATCTATGTCCCAAGTTGTACTGAATAAAGATGATTATAAATTGAACTTTAACTTTGGAATGTTTAATAGTGAGTTTCCTGCAAAAATTAGTAGAAAAGAATTTGTCCTTGACTATGATTGTTACACGGAATTTGTTGATGGTGATAGCGTGCATGAGATTTTAGATAAATTTAATCATGAGATAAAGTTTCTTTTTGAAAAAAGCATAAATAATGGGCTTCGAAAAAACATGGGGGTGATTAGTGATGAAATACTTTGATGGGTGTCAAGATGGTAAATATTTTGCGAAATCAGTTACGGAGGACTTTTCTTCTCGGAATGGTTCTGTCAAAAAAGTTTTAGATTCATTTCCATCTTTTACCTCTGATAGGCGTTATATTTCTAGAAATTCCACAATTAAAAAAGCAATCAATGATAAAAAGTAGCATCAAATCCCTCTATAGAACTCATAAGAGTGAAAGGGTTTCTCAGGGAGATCTTTTTAGAGATTTGAAATTTTTTTCTATCGGTAAAGATGGAGAGAAATATGAGGTTGTATTTCAGTATGCAATTGTTCTAAGTCAGGAATGTGATTTAGATCATGGATATAAAATACTTGATCAAAAAAAAGACGGAGAGGAATTAAAATTTAATCAATATCTCCACTCTGTTCTCTTTGCACCAGCGTTCCCTGCAGAAATACTAAGAAGTGGAGAGCATTTAAAGGGATTGTATAATATAGTTTCTGATAGAATTAATTCTACAAGCTATAAAATCGTTAAAAATAATGAAACTCCAAGATATCATTACCTTCCTGCTTGGGCTGACCTTCAAGTCCCAGAGTTAATCGTTGATTTTAAAGCATACTATACTTTACCTTTCGAATATTTTTATCAAATTTATCGGAATCATTACCTCGCTTCAATAAATGAATTATTTAGAGAAAATTTGTCACAGCGTTTTGGTAATTATCTGAATAGAGTTGGGACTCCTGAATTGGCTGCATGTAACTGAACTTTTACACTTTGAGGTGTATTACCCAGTGCCCATCTTCGTCGTTACTGGGGAGCCATATATTACAGGGACTTACGGCATTGAGCTGTAAGTCCTTTTTTAGTTTGTTTTTTTCAGTCTTTTCCTGGTGGATTGTGAATTTGTTGTTGAAAGCATGTGGTAGAAATTTTCAATGTGGGCAACTGCTTCCATTTTTCACTCCCATAGATTTACAGTCCTCCCGACGGTGCTGAACGAACCAGCTTTTCCCGGGCATTCCTCATCCCGTCAAAAATGGGGCTGGCAACCGCATCAGGAAAGGTCGCTGGCAATTGTTCACCAACCTGATCTATCACCTGATCCAGGCATCCTAGAACCTCAGAAATGATCTCATCTATTCCGTTTGCCGGGAAATGGCAAGCCTTTGCCGTTGAGAGCCAGTGCCGATGAAGAAGCGCATTCCAGTCATAATGTCTATTTTTTCCGGTCAGTGCCATTGCCATTTTGAGATGCTGTTGTTCAAGCTGTTTCTTTGCTACGAGGGGAAATGCGGAGATCACATCATAGAGTGGTGTCAGCTTGAAATCACCACCCGGGAGTAAAAAAATACTGAAATTCTTGGCATGTCCATCAATAGCGGCAGCAGCCAGAAAACCAGATTCGCGGTCATGAACAGGCGCCGGTCAGCCATGCTGTCTGTTGCTCCGAACAGCAGCTCCATGATCTTGGCAAGGCCGGAACCGCCATCACTCTCATATTTCAGTGCTGGTGGAATATTCAGAGCCTGACACATATCCTCTTGGGGAAGACGAATCAACCATGATTTGTCTGTTGCCCAGCGGCGGTCAAAGCGTTCTACAACCAAGACTTTGGTGCCCTCGAAGGAGAGCATTTCCGTATTGGCAACGGGGAGGGCGAAGGCCTTGAGAATGGCATGGCACAGCCATTCGTTTTCGACACTGTCCGATGGGTAGCTTGAAAATATGGCTGGTCGGTGTTGAGCCCAGCGGCAGATGCCATTGATCCGAAAGTTTGAGCAGGGCGGTTTTCTCTTGCGCCCCGGCAACAGAAATACGGAAATCCTTATCCTCGCGCATCCCCAAGGGCATGGTTCGATAGTTTTTCAAGATTTCGGCGATTGCCGCATCGCTGAGCGGTTCCGCATCAATTTTTTTGACATTGACTGGGTCGTCTTCCGGGAGGAGCTGTAATGCACCAACACAGTCTCTGCCGATGTGCCATAACAGATCGAAACCTTTGTGCGAGGGTGCCCCGAATCGTCTTTGAATCCGGGCTCTGATCGACTGACTGTCAGGAAGCAGGTTGTCGAAATAGTTTTCAACCCTATCTCCTGAGTAAGCCTGCTCAGTCAGAGGCATTGAGAGAGATAGTGGACGTCCTGAACTGCTTTCGAGCCAGAACTTATCATAGAAGAATTCAAGCCTGCCATTAGCGTTGCGGACTAGGGTGCCGACTTTTTCCACATTCATGTAGGCAAATAGTTCCGCCCTTAGACGCTTGCGCCCCATTTACCAGTTGTCTCCTTCGCCTTGACCGGTTTGTTCTTCTCTTGGATTCACGAGCAACTCCAATTCTAGTGCCGACATCAGACGAAATAGAGTGTCAATACGGATATTGGATTCTCCGCGCTCAAAACGTGATACCATGGCTTGGGTTATCCCAACGAGATTTCCCGCTTGGTCTTGGGTCAGCCTTTTTTGGGTTCTGGCCGACTTGAGAATCTGACCTAAAATTCTGGGTGAGGTGGCTTTTGGCATGATATCGAGCTCCATTCTCTATATCTAATTGGGCGTAAATGAAAAATATACCTACTTAGGTATATATCTGAAATAGATTTTCACTCTGTGGATCGCCGCCTGCTTGGGTACGGAGGGTTCTACATGCAGACTTAGGGCAGCAAAAGAACTTCTTCCTAGCGCCCATTTTTGTCTGTTCTGGGAAGCCATAAAAAAATCAGGGACTTACGGCATTGAGCTGTAAGTCCCTTTTTAGTTTTTAGGTTTTTCTCCCGGTTGTATTGTTTTTTTGTCCCCGCTTTGTCGATTTCGGTCAGTTCAGTTTCTTTTTTTTGTGAACTGTGACCTGAAAAACCTGGTTATGATTTCTGCACTGTCACAACCAATTCTCCAGCAACCAAATCAACGACAATTCGAGCACCATCCCCCACGTCACCTGCAATTAAAGTTCGTCCGACTTTTGTTTCGAGTTTCCTCTGAATGAAGCGTTTAAGTGGCCGGGCACCGTAGACCGGGTCATAAGCGGTTTCGGCAATATAACCACAAGCAGCATCGGTCAACTCCAGACCAAGATTTCTTTCGGCCATCCGCTGACGTAAATCTTCGATCAGCAGCAATACAATCTGTTTGATTTCTCCTTTGCTCAGTGGTTTAAAAATAATTGTATCATCGACACGATTCAGAAACTCTGGCCGAAAGTTCTGTCGCAGCGCCTGTTCAACCTGTTGGATCACCTCAGCCGGAATCTCACCATCCCGAATTCCTTCAATCAGGTAATCAGAAGCAATATTTGAGGTCATAATAATAACAGTATTTTTAAAACTAACGGTGCGACCTTTAGAATCGGTTGCCCTGCCATCATCCAGAATTTGCAATAAAACATTAAATACATCGGGATGGGCTTTTTCAATTTCATCAAACAGAATCACTGCATAGGGATGTCGTCGCACCGCCTCAGTCAGTTGACCACCCTCCTCGTAGCCGATATATCCGGGAGGAGCCCCAAGCAACCGACTCACCGCATGTTTTTCCATATACTCTGACATATCGATGCGAATCATATTGGCCTCGCTATCAAAGAGCGTCTCGGCCAGAGTTCGCGCCAGCTCTGTCTTTCCCACTCCGGTTGGACCGAGAAAAATAAATGAGCCGATCGGTCGACGGGGATCTTTGATCCCGGCGCGTGCCCGAATCACCGCATCTGTCACCCGTTGCACAGCTTCATCCTGACCAATGACCCGCTGATGGAGGATTTCATCCAATTTGAGGAGTTTTTCCCGCTCACCTTCAACCAATCGAGTCACCGGGATGCCAGTCCAATTAGCAACAATTTTGGCAATTTCATCTTCAGTGACCTCTTCACGCAACAACTTGGCAGTTGCGTCGCTACTCTCCATCTGTTCTTCCTCTGCCTGAAGTTGTCTCTCCAGTTCCGGTAAGCGCCCGTGTTTTAGTTCAGCAGCCCGATTCAAATCATAGTCACGTTCTGCCTCGGCGATAGCCAAACGGGTTTGTTCAATCTCTTCCCGCAGCTGCTGAGCACCGCGGATACCACCTTTTTCCAACTGCCATTGCGCCGACAGAGACTGTTCGCTTGATTTTAGTTCGGCCAACTCTTTCTGCAATACGTCCAGTCGTTCACGACTGGCCTGATCTTTCTCTTTTTTCAGGGCAGCTTCTTCTATTTCCAGTTGCATTAATCTACGGGTGATGGCGTCCAATTCAGCTGGCATAGAATCAATTTCGGTACGAATGGTGGCACAAGCCTCATCAATGAGATCAATTGCCTTATCTGGAAGAAACCTGTCGGCAATGTAGCGATGACTCAATTCAGCTGCGGCAACCAGAGCATTATCCTGGATACGGACGCCATGATAAACCTCAAAGCGTTCTTTCAGCCCGCGGAGGATACTGATTGTCGCCTCTACATCCGGCGGTTCAACCATCACTGGCTGGAATCTTCGCTCCAAAGCTGGATCCTTTTCCAGATACTGCCGATATTCATCCAATGTCGTTGCACCGATACAGTGTAATTCTCCTCGCGCCAGCATCGGCTTAAGCATATTTCCAGCATCGATAGCACCTTCAGCCTTACCAGTACCCACAATCGTATGTAATTCATCGATAAACAGCAGAATATGACCCTGGCTATCCTGAATCTCTTTAAGAACTGCCTTGAGTCGTTCCTCAAACTCACCCCGATACTTTGCTCCTGCAACCAGTGCTCCCATATCGAGTGAGAAAACGGTTTTATCCTTCAGCCCTTCGGGAACGTCACCACGGACGATCCGATGTGCCAAACCTTCAACGATGGCCGTTTTCCCCACCCCCCGCTCACCAAACAAAA
>JAKIUD010000079.1 GCA_021647765.1 Desulfuromusa sp.
TTGTAATAAGCATTTTAGAAGTCACTATTGAAAAGACAGAAATCTGGACAATTTTATATAAATATTCATGCTTCTCTTTCGGGATTGCAATAAAATCATTTAATGCTCTCTCATCCCATAAGTCGAAATCAAATTTAACTCCTAGATTATCATATAATTCATAATCAATTTCCGAAAAAAAAGTTTGGAACTCTTTTGATGTGTAGCCATATAAACTTGCTGGAATTGATTTTTTTCTCCCTCCCTCAAAAATTATCAAAGGTCTAGATTTGTTTATTAATGAGATAGAGCCTTTTATCGCATCAAAATCAGCTCCCTCGATATCTATTTTTATTAGAGCTACATTGGTTATTTCTTTTATGTTGTCAATAAAATTAACTTTCACATTAATTACTTCCATTCCTTCTTTGTCATACCATGGTCTTTCGATAAATCCGCACGTACCTGGTTTATCTCTAAAAACCTTGAATTGAGCTTCACCTTGGTAATTTGATATCGCAAATTTAAATATTTTTACATTGTTCGTATTAAGATCAAGCCTTTTTTTAAGTTTAGCGATATTCTCCTCAAATGGCTCAAAAGCAAATACATTTCCATTTTCGCCAACCATCTTTTGCAAAATAACTGTATGTGTTCCGACGTTTGCACCAATTTCAAGCACGTTATCATCTTCCTTGATATACATTTCAAAAATTTGAAACATAATCTCATCCATCCAGTTGTTGGGAATTTTAATTAATTTATCATATATTTCAATTGTTTTCTTTTGTATACCCATTATATAAGATCCTTGTATTATCTCTTCGTTAAATTCTCATAGAATTTTAAGTTATATTAATGAGTGGCCTCAACATCTTTATGTGTTGAATTTAAAAGTACTTTTCTATCGTTTAATAGTCTCTGAAAATAATATTCGTTAATGAGTTTTTGATCCGCAATTTGATAGTCAGAAACTAATTTCCATCTTTCAATCGTTCTAAGAATAGAACTTTCGTCAGAGAATCCTCCCGTCAAGTATTTATTGATTATAATATCCTTATACAAGAAAGAATAATTATTTAAATAGCAAGATATTATAAACTTCGAATCTGCAACTATTTTATAGTTTAAATCAAATGGATACTTTGAAAGTAATTTTTTCTTCGCAAATAGGCTATTGTGATTAAATATCATGGCCTTCCAGAGATCTTGAGAATCTACTGCTTTGACGACTTTTTCATTTCCATTTTGATCGCAAAACAAAGTATCTCCATAAACTAGATCAGCATCTAGTGGTAAATCTTTAAATACATTTGAGCAAACATTTGGATCAAATAGTTCATCACCAGCGTTCATAAAATTTACATAGGCTCCATTCGCATATTTAACGCCCTTATTCATGGCATCATAAATTCCATTGTCTTTCTCACTGACCCAAAATGATATTTTTTCTTGATATTTTTTAATAATATCAATCGTGGAGTCTGTTGATCCGCCATCTACAATAATATACTCAAGTTCCTTATAATCTTGATTTATTATGCTAAGTATTGTTTTTTCAAGATATCTCTCAGCATTATACGTGACTGTCACTATCGTAATTGATATATTTTTTGTTTTTTGGGGACGAATGTTATTGGCACTGCTGTTTTTAGTGAGATTTAATTGTGGATGTTGCGCATTATTAAGAAAAACATGATCAAGGGCAGAAAACACAGTGTTTTTAGAAAACTGTGTTTTAATTATATTATAAGCTGCTTCTGATTGCATTTTGTATTCATTGAAATCAGCAAGCAAACGACTGATCGCGCGCTTATAAGAATGAGCAGTATCAACCTCAACACATCCTCCTTTCTCACCTTTTATTCCAATCAAACCAGCAGAGAGTGAAATGACAGGTATTCCATAGGACAATGCTTCAACAACTTTTATTTTTAAACCTGTCCCTTCAAAGAGAGGGCAAATAGCTAAACGAGCTTTTGAATATAATCCACCTAGGTCGTCGACCACACCTAAAAGAGTGGTAGAGTTATTGGGGGATTCTTTTAGAAAGTCTGCTAAATGATTGCAAACGGACCCCGCAATGGCTAGTTTAATATCTCCAGTCAATATGGTCATAACATTGGTTAAGAACCATTTAATACCCCCAATATTAAATGGATTCTCAGATCCTACAAATACAAGATCGTAGTTTTTTTCATGTAGAGACTTTGATTTATTTTGTTTGACGTCTAATATATGAGGCACATGAACTAGCTGTGTGGTTGCACAATGCTTTGAAAAGTAATCAAGTTCATCGGGAGAAATAAATATTGCTGAATCAAAAAGACCGATCCTGTTTGACTCATCCTGAAGTGAACTCTCTACATCATAATGTTCTCTACCACCAAGCCGTTGCATCATGTTGATTGAGATGCAATCTTCCACCATCAAAATTTTAGTAATATTGTGAACTCCTTCAACCAGTCTCGCCCAGTGGACATATCCGACAACGACGAATTTGTAATTATTCTTTCTAACAGTATCTTCAAATTTATTTTTCAATGAAATGAATGCATAATCCGGTAATGGACTGCGCGAAGAATAAAACTTTCCTGAAGCCTTCGCTTCAGGAAAGTCTACAAGGTATACATTACGGATAAGGCGCTTGACTTCTGGTACATTCACATCCCATTCATCAACAAAATTTTCGTGCGACAGGATGTCTACGATGATTTTACGCTTCGCAAAATATTCTAGCAAGGCCATAAACCGGGTCTGTACTCCATTTTGCTGTAGAAAAGGATTATGCGGGAAAACAAGAAGAATCCCAGTCGCAGCAGGAATTGATAAAGATTCTTTTGTTGGGCGCAATGATCTACCTAATTGAGCATCTGCAGGCTGTTGTAAAAATAGTCTCAAATATTTAAGGTTTTGAATATAAGTTTTACTCAGGCTAGCAAGGTGGCGTTTTCCTCTCTCTCCAATTGCCGACCAGTCGGAGATGTTGAGTCTGGAGGGATTTTTATAATCGTAAAGAATTCCCGTATCCGCATTGCTAATGTATTCGTTAGCAGTCGGTTTGTCTGGGGCAATAACACATAATCCATGTGACATTGCGTCGAGAACAGACATACCAATGCCCTCAAAAACCCTTGGAGCAATAAATATATCGCTTCTGTTAAGCAGTTTCTCGTAATCTTTCTTACAGGGAAACCAATCAGACATCGTAATATTATAAGTTCTAATATCTTCATCTGAGGGATGTATGAAAGTGTGACCTGGATCAGCGATATTGTGGATATGAACAGATGAAACATCATGCGGGAGCAATAACTTGCGAATCATTTCCCACGTAATCTCGCTTCTCCGGTAGAGGAACAATATTTTAGGCTTTTTGTCACTGGCAATAGTATCAACGGGCAAAGTAGAAATTTCAGTGGTGTCAGGAGCATACTGTAGATAAAAAGAGTTTAGGCCTGTTGCCTTTAACTGTTGGTGCAATGTTCTGCAAAAACAAATAAAGGAGTAGCTATCAAAGGCTTTCCATAAGCCAGAATTAAACACTTCATTTTGATATACCCCAGTAGCGTCATACATCGGAATAAATACAACTTTTTCAGCATCAAAATGCCTAATAATTTTATCATGCGGCATAATCTGCCAAAAAATAGCAATTTCATAACTACCAAGATGTGTATCGGGGTAGTTAGGGTGCTCAGAGTCGGGATTGACCCAATAATAAGTAACTTCGAAAATAGATTCTAGAAACCTTTGAAAAAAAACGGATGAGTTTGTTAATTTATGATAATCGTGATCAATGAGTATTACTTTTTTATTAGTTTTTTTGAGTTTAGGGGCCTTACATGCCAATAGTATCTTTGTTTTTTCTAGTACTGCATTGACACTAGGCATTGTATTATTAACAGGAGACTTATTAAATTGTTCCCGAAGTGATTTGTCATCGAATGAATACCCATATTCGACGAGTTTATTTCCCGCGATTGACTGTATGATTTTTCGCTCTTGATTATTTAACCGGTTAGAGCGCCGTTCAGAAACATCTATAGATAATTGTTTTTTATTAAAAGATTTCCATTTTTCCCAAGGAAGCGCAACTAAGTCAGCTTTTTTTGCGGAATCTGGAAGATACTTGATATTAAATGGTATTTTTAGAAAATCACAAATCCCTTTCATTACTTTTACTTCATCAATAATAAGCTCTTCAAGTTTGACTGTTAAAATACGACCAGTATCACTAATGGCTTCGGCGGCTTGCACGCACTTCTTCCACCCTTGAATATGATCTTTTATATCCCATGAATCTTCTCCAGGAAAATTCTCTCTCCTTGAGAAAATTGCTTTTTCAGGGTGACGAATCATATTCACAATCTTTGCATTCGGGTAATAGCGCAGGATGATTTCTAAACGCTGAACATGATCCGGTGTTTTTTCCACGAACCTGCTATTTTGAATTGTTTCCAGGGAGTAATTATCTAGTAGGTTGTCCAAAACAATCCCTTCAAACAACATCTTAGGTGAAAGTTGATTACTTGAAGCTAGTTTGGTTAGGTATTGCTCTGTCTCGATCGAAAAAGGCAAACGTTCCCGTAACGTATTGAAAACTGTATCAAGGCACTCTACCTCAACTCTATCGTTTTCAACAGTCAGTTTTCCACGAACAATAGTAAAGAAATGTGTCTCAGGTAGTGAAACTATCCCAGACTGCGTCATTAGCTTGGATTGAACTAGTGTTGTTCCAGATCTCGGATATCCAACTACGAAAACAGGTGATTGACTAAGCGTAATTGGATCTTCCCATAAGTTACTTCCTTTGTAGGAGTTTCCAAATAATTTATTTTTATCGTGCTTATTATAACGGTGAATGCGATGCTGACTGATTTGATGGTAGGTTAGTTGTTGCTCTGAATGAAATTCGAGCATACGCTTAAGTTCTGCGATTTGTTTCTTGTGGCACTGGGGTAGTAAATGTTGAATTATTTTTATGAGTTCTCGTTCGTTATGTTGGTCATAATCATTAAATTGTTCTATTTTCCATGAACGATCATCTCCAATATGAAAGGTCAAGAATTCATCTTCGAATGTTTTGAATTTACTTGAAAATGCCATCAAGTTACTTAAAAGTATTCTTCCTATCCAATTTGCACCAATACAACCAAAGCCTAGGTTAAATTGTCTAGAAATCTTTTGCGAGAATACAAAGCAATCGTGTCCGGGATGTTTTTCCCCTTCTTCCCTATACATGAGGGCTAACTCGTCAGGGGATGTGTAGTGTCCCGGTATCGTTCTCCTATTGATGGTAAAGGCATCGTAACCAGATTCGATCAATCGAGTAATCTGTATGTAAAACTCTGGTTTTACTGCGATATCAACGTTAGTGTAGATAATGAAATCAACCGTATCAGACTCAAAAGTCTTACTGATTATGTCTGCAATCAGCGGGAGCTTTCTTAACTTACGAAAATTGCCGATATCGAGTACTGACCTGTCAAGCAAACCAGCATCACGAAATTCTTGCGGAGCAACCTCGCTATCTTCATTGTAACATGTAAAACATATATCAACCTGTATCCCATGTTCATTTGCCATTTGCTTTGCAGACTTCAATGATGCAAAAGTGATTGGCTGGGCAATAAAAAGATCTGAACTGTGATTGACTGCAACAGGATTAATTATGTGATGAATTTTCATTGTTTTTGCTATTTTTAAAAAAAGTCATGTACATGTCAACCTCTAATTACTGCACAAACACCTTCATTTCATGCAAGGTAACACTACGCCTCTTGCCCATCTTATCACTCAATATACCAACAAAATCTGCAGTTTTTCCTAATTTTATTTTGGCATCATAAGGAACCTTATATTCAAAACTATATGTATTTTTTCCCTTACGAAGATTAACAAAATGCCATCCACTGTTCCCAACGGCTGCAGTTGAGTAGGCCACTCCCATTTGGTGATCTGGAGATGTTTCCGAAACAGAGGCTGTGATCTCTATTTTAATTTTTTTTCCCGTAACTTTTCTTTCAGTCTCACTGTTAATCCTAAAAAAAGCTCCTCCCGTTTTCCCAGCAGAAGCTGGAATTTTATCAAAACTACTTACGACACTCACTCCACCATCAACAACCGTGACTAACGTGCCATTTTCCTTGTTAGGATGCACAGTTGTAGCATCTGCATCTACCAGCAATACCGGTGAAGCAACATCCAAAGAGGCTGTAGAGGGAATCCATAAGACCTGCCCAGCGCTGATTGTATTTGGATTTTCAATATGTGTAAATATGGAATCAATGTCAGCCTTTGCATTGGTTGCGTCAACTATTATTTTATATTTCAAGACATCGCCATAATATTTTTTAGCTAGTAGACTAATAGAATCGTCTTTTTTAACGGTATACATAACACCGGTGCCCTGGGCCGACATGACGTAAGATGTTCCACCGAAAACGGCAACGAAAAGAACTAACGTCAAAATAAATTTCTTCATTTTTTCCTCCAAAGTTGATAAATTAAACAGGGGACAGACCACGTTTTTTCCCATTAAAAAAACTTTCGGTTCTTCAGACGAATCTGTGGGTGAATTAACCGAAATGTAGCATGGGGAAAATTGAATTAAAAGTCAAGCCCTTCGGGTCGCTGCGCGAACCTTGATTTCAATTTCCCCCATGCTCAACCTGTAACTATTGGTTTTCAAAACAAAATTGTTTTGAGAGCAATGCATTTTTTAACAAATATGCGGTAAAGTCTATGCCAGACAGCCTCTCTTTTTTGGGTGAGGATATAGGTCTCAGAAGAGAGCATCTAAATATCGTTTTCGAAAAACACGAAATTGTTCCATATTACTCAAAATTCCTCTGGTATCCGCTCAAATTCTCTAAAATACTAAAGAGAAAAAAGAGGATATTCAGGCATTTATTCTTTCACGACACAAGTATATATCAGTAAGATGCTGAATATATTACTGTAATCAGAATTCAATATGCGGAGTTTTTTTTTGCAATGATGAAAAGACCATCGCTTCTCCGGCAGTATCAAAAAGATTATGTTAAATTACAATTTGTAAATGAGGAATCTACCCACAGATTCGTCTGAAGAGGCAAACTCAAACTTTTCTTTCTAATCACCCCAAATGGTAACAGCCAGCGCATCCATCAACAGAAGCACGCGGTGGCAGGCTCTCTCGCCTGTGGCGCCATTTCCGGTAAATATCAAGGACATTGTGTTTTGACACATCATAGTCCGAGTTGCCGGAAAATCCGGTCTCATCAATACAGCATTTTGTTACATAGCCATTGGCGAGGATATGCAGATCAAACCATTGACCGCAGGGGAATTTTTCAACTTTGGCCATTTCTTCGGCATCAATAACCTCTTCCGGGGAGAAGCCGCTGTTTGTTTCGCCCCGCCATTTGAAAAACGGGCGCACTCCTGTTCTGAACAAGGGCCATCTTATCTGGCATACAGCAGTAAACACGGATGCCTGTGGCTTACTGATGAACGGTGCCACTAATGTCACCGGGAGCGTGAATTTACCGGAATCAACAAGGCGGTGCAGATAATCAAGATTTTCGAATACCTTTTCCACACCAAACCCCATCAATGACTTATGTTCCTCATTATTGACAGAATTTAATTGTCCTTGTCAAACACTTTCATAGATTAATTCCTGACACTGAAAGATACAGAAAAGCCTCCATCTTTCCAGCTAGTCTGACTCAAACTGACGTCCAGTGTGAGCCGTTACTACCAAAAATAAATTTCAAATAGATTGATTTTCAAGAAACAAGACTACCAGACAACCGAGGTAGTCCGATTGTTACCGTGCCTGGCTGTCACTACCGTTTAAAATTGACACTTTGCCTTTAAAACGGCTACAGGCACATAACTGTTCCTCAAATGACTCGACTATTAAGTTGATTCTCCCATGCAACCAGCTTGCTGATCAGTACGAACCGATCATTCCACTTGGCTTCAAATAATCGGCGGATATGACGACAGACAACGGAAAATTTGTCCTGACATTTTCCAAGCATGTGTTTCAGCTTATTTTCCCAAAAAGTCCTCTGCAGGGCTAAACCACCAAATGCAGCTTTTTCACCCAGGCAAAACAAGAGATTCTTTTCCGGAGAGCTTCCGTCACATTCCTTTTTCAATTGTCGATATTCAGTTTCAAATTCCTGTAACCAGCTTTGACGCTCTTTTTGGGCGAATTTTCGCAACAGTTCTTCCTGTACACGAAGATCTACATCTTCCTGACAGTTTTGAATCACCTTGACCAGGTAACGATGAGCCATTTTGTTACGGAGACGGCCTTTATTCCACTCGGTGCCAAAGATTGCCAGTGCCTGTCGTATAGCCTCCGGAGTATAACGGTCAGCAAGCCACTGGCGTATCTGACCTTCAGGGTCCTGATTCTGTAGACCAAACTGAGAAAAGCCTTCATTCAGTAAGATCCTACTTGCTGCGGTAGTCGGCAACACATCAATGCGGCCAGCCCCCGTATGATTGGCATGGAGTTGCTCGATAAATTCACGATCCTTTTCGGGATCAGGGTGATATTCCCGCAACACCTGCTCTCGACTTTTCCCATTAAACTCTGCGCGTCCCGCATGATTAAGTCCAGCCGTATAGGCGCGACAGATCTCGTGCACAGCACTTTCTATCAATGCAGGCTTGTTGCTATCGTCAAGAAGAACGGTTCCCACGGCCTGTTCAAATTTTCCGAACTCTCCTTCAATAACGGCTTTATTCTCAGGCGTTCCGGGGGAAGCTGGTATCATTTTTGACGTTTTCTCAATATGCTCACGTAATTTTTGGTCATTATGAATAGGCTTGTTGTCATGAATCAGGGCCTGTGGTTCCTGACCAAGAAAAGTACAGCTATCATCAAAGGCTTTACGAACCCCAGCAGCACATTCCGTTGCTGTAACAACCACCGCTGTATGGCAGGCTGTTGCTTGATCAACAATTCCCTGCCAATTAAAGGCTATCATTTCCCCGGTACCAGTACATTGCACACCTACTTCCTTACCATCTGTCACCAGGATGCTGCCAGGTTGGCATTTCGTTGTAGATCCCCTATAACGCGGTGATTTGATTGAACGAGGAGGCAACATTCCGCATATCACCAATACTCTACGAATCGAAGTAGGCCCCATATACATCCTGACTGCTTCATGCTTGAAGAAATCCCTAATGCTCCCTTGCCAAGCATCGTAATCTTCGACAATACGCCTGACATCTTCACTGGCCGACACCGGTATACAAGGAGTAGGCTTATTTGATTGCCAGACAAAAGGTTGGTTCTCATCTTTTTTGATCCAAACCCGGAGGGTTGAATAGGGAATCTCTGCATGTTTACAGAACTTTTCCGGTGAACCTTCCCACTCGTCCAGCAAATCAAGAATAAAACGGACAAAGCCATCACTATATGTGGTACGTCCACTGCCATGGGGTACCACAGCTCCCGGGAATTCCAAGCGGTAACATAAAACCTTTTCGCGTAATTCCAAGCCCTGGATATCATTCACAACGGAGGATGATACTGAAGGACGACCAGCGCCCGTGAGTTCTAAACTTGCCAAAATCTTTTCCAGCTGATTTTTACGTTCATAAACCTGCGTCCGGTTTACCCCGGCATTTTCGCAAATAGCGGAGAGGGTTCCTTCAAACGACAGATGCTTGACGGCAGCCAGTTCCATGATAATTTTATAAGCGGCGATTATTGTAAGCTTGTTATTTTGAAGTTCTTCTTTTATATTCATTCTCGGTTGTGGGGTGGTTGTTTCTGGTTGTGGTTGACCTTTATACGAAACAATCACCCTTTTTTTCAACTTGTTATCCGAGAATCTTTTCCCCCATCAGCCATATCTGCGGCTGGCCACCATAAGACACGACCCTGAATAAATCCAGTCCTCGCCGATCAATACTGGTGAGATCGGTCGTGTCCGCTCCGAGCCCCTGCTCAATTTTCTTTAAGCTTTGTTCGGCCACCCCGTAAAAACGATCTGCAGGAACCAGCAATCCACCAAGACCGTGATGGGTGCGCCGATGGTTATAATGTTCCACCCATCTTCCTATACCTCTAGCGGCATCAGTCAGATCCATGAACTCCGTCTGGGTTACGCATTCCTTCTGAAAACTGGCATTTAAAGCTTCAACTTTACCATTTACTGCCGCCTCTTTGGCCAGATAATAGTTGATCTCATAGTCTTCCAGCAAAGCTTCAAACCGAGACAACCCACGCCAGGAATGAAAAGCTGAACCGCGATCAGACATCACCCCTTCTGGCCTGCCATATCGCCTGACCGCTTGTTCAAAACTTTCAATTACCGGATCTGCCCGTTCTGCTGGTGCCATGGCCCAGCCGGCAATAAACCGGGAGTAATCGTCTTCAATGAATAAGACGCACTGTTTTTGTTTGTGAACATAAAAATGATAGAAGTCCAGGTGATACAGTTCACGTGGACGATCAGCCTCATAACGTCCAACATGTTCTTTACGTCTCAAAGTCGGCGGGATATAGCCATTTCCTTCCATTATATGGCGCACAGTGCCGACTGAAACCTTAAAACCGTTGCGCTTCAGCATATTGCGAATCTGGCTCGGGCCAAACCCTGGGTGCTGTCGCCACATATTTATAATTCTTTTATCTCTGTCCTCCGCTTGATCTTCTATCTTAATTTCACCTTCAGCAGTACCGCTGTTCTCGCCACGACGTTTCAAGGCGCGACGCCATTCATAAATTGAACTGCCGGTTACGTTGAATTTGTCAGCTGCTTCTTCAACGCTATTGGCTTGGGCGAAATTTAGAATCTCTTCTTTCTGTGCTTTTGAATAACGTTTGCCACGGGAAGGACATTTCTTTTTCCTTGAAGTATTTCCCCCTACTGTGTCAACTCCTGACGATAACATTTGTATTCTCCTATCGTTGTGTTTATACTGGAGAACATAAAGGCACGGCCTGCGCTTAACGTCAGAAATTCACCCTCACTTTCTGATGAAGAATTATAGTCTATGACACATATCACATAGCAAGCGCAATAACCTTCAAACAAATCACCACAGGTACAACTCCCTGTCAGTAAACGGATACCACCCAATGAAAATTAATAAAAAAAATCCGTTCCACTGGCTCTCTCTTGGCTGGATGGTTTTCCTACTCCTGCTCCTGCTCCCCACCCGCCTTCTGCGTAAGGCAAAAAGGGACGGCAGAACGATCATCCTCTACGGCCACAAGCTCCACGGAAACCTGAACGCCCTCTATGATTACTCTCTGGAGAGTCTGTCACCCTCTCAAAATCTGAATATCTTTTTTCTCACCATGGATCCGCATTACTTTGCCGAGATAAAAAAGAAAGACAATATCCTCTTTGCCCTTAAGCCCCTTGACCTGATGAAGGTGATTCAGGCTGACTGCATCATCTCCGACCATGGTCTGCACGCGCTGCTGCTGCTCTTGAAACTTTCCGACATAACTTTTGTTGATGTTTGGCATGGTATTCCGTTTAAGGGATTTACAGCAGGAGATTTTTCGCTCCAGCATCAGTATGATGAGATCTGGGTCTCATCGGCCCTCTTAAAAAAGCTCTATGTCGAAAAATTCGGCTTTGAGGCGGCCAGGGTACAGGCAACAGGATATGGCCGGACCGATCTGATCCTTCACTATCGTTTGCGGAAAAAAGAGCTGCGTGAGCAATTAGGCATTACGGCCGGCAAAAAAGTCATTCTCTTTGCCCCTACCTGGAAGCAGGATGAGGCGGGCAGAAGTGAGATTCCATTCAACCTCACCCAAAATACGTTTTTACAGAATCTAGAAGAGTTTGCAGCCAAACATAACGCCTCATTCATCATCCGCTACCACCTCAACACCTCAGTGGAGAAGAGAAGCGAAAGCCCCAACATCTTCCACCTGCCACTTCAGGAATATCCAAATGGTGAAGAACTGGTGGCAGTATCAGATGTTTTGATAACAGACTGGTCTTCCATTGCCTTTGACATGATGGTGTTAGATAAGCCGATAGTTTTTCTTGATGTGGCTCCACCATTTAAAAACGGCTTTTCCCTGCCGCCCGAGTACCGGGTTGGCGATCTGGTGGAAAGCATGGAACAGCTTCTTGCATCACTGGCAGAGGCGATCCGGCCTGAAGAGAACTATATGAAAAGATATGACAGTGAGTATCGGAGAATTAAATCACTGGTCTACGATGATACCATTGACGGGAATTCCACCGGCAGGTATCTCAGTCGCCTGGAGACAGTATTATCATAGCGGAATAAGAATGTTCACAATAATGACCGTGATGCAACCGGCTGACTGTTCACCTCAAACTGTCGGTTTTGAGGAGCCCGGAAAGACGTAAGTGATCATGGGCACCGCATATTCGCACGGTCACGACTTGCCACATAGATTGGCTATAGCGGCCAGTCGCGCCTGCGCGAATCTACGGCCCCCCTGATCACTTACAAATTTTGGGTAGGTGAAATCGTATAGTTACCAACCCTGTGATGAGTTACGGAAAGACAGGATCGTAAACCTTACCTGCCTGATCTATAATTCTGTTTTTGGCCTCTGTCGTGGAGATCAGCTCTGTTCTTTGCAGGTAGACGACCTCAACGATATCAGAAAATTCATCAAATTTCCCCTCCCAGTCATCACCCATCACCAGGATCGCCCCTTTGTGGTGCAGAAGATACTCTCGTTTCTTTTCCAGACTTTCCTCTAAAAACACTCCTCCAACACATTTAATCGCATTCACTATTTCCATCCTGTCCTGCTGACAATAGGTCGGGTAGGTCTTTTTTTTATTAAAATTCAGTTCATCACTGGATACACCGACAAGCAGGACATCTCCGAGCGCAGCGGCCCGCTCAAGAATTCTCAGATGCCCTATGTGGAAGAGATCAAAGGTACCAAAGGTGATCACGATTTTTTTTGATTTATTGTTTTTGACCATTATTCATACATCCTGCATAGTTGCTATTCCGCGTAATCGTAAGAATCTCAAAAAATGTCGCACTGTACAAAGTGCCTGTATTCGTTCTATCGGGCCACCGGAGCATTCATGATAGAGTTTTTGTAGGAAGTTACAAATATTCAAAGAATATCCCCGGTCCTTTGCCAGCCTACGACGTTAATATCGAGTCGCATATAACACTC
>JAKIUD010000080.1 GCA_021647765.1 Desulfuromusa sp.
AACCGTACCTGGAATACCGGCATGGAGACAGCCTCCAACCCCGGCCACTGCACTTGGCATGGGACGGTCTGGTTTTGCCAGCCGATGATCCCTGGTGGCAAACCCACTACCCGCCCAACGGCTGGGGTTGTAAGTGCAAAGTGTTCTCCGCCTCGCAGCGCGATCTTGAACGGGCTGGAAAATCTGTTCCGGACACCGCTCCGACGATTGAGATTGACCCGAAAACTGAAGCACCGCTGGGGATCGATAAGGGCTGGGCGTACAACGTCGGCCAGGCAGCACAAAAGGATCAGTTATGACCGAAAGCTTCAACGTCAGAATCGAAGACGATCAGCTCCAGCGGGCGCTGAACCGGGTGCTGAAGGCCACTGGCGATCTGACTCCGGCGATGAAAGCGATCGGTGAGCACTTGCTCCGCAGTACCGAAGATAACTTCCGCCACGAGCGTGAACCGGATGGGACGCCCTGGAAGCCACTCAAAGTACTCAGCTATCACCTCGGCTACAAACTGCGCAAGAAAAAGGCGACCCACACCCAGTCCGGATCGTTGACGGCGGCATTTTCCAGGTACCTGGCTGGCCGCAAGATTTTGACCGACAGCCACGAACTACGCAACTCGATCTACTACAACGCCGGACGCACTTCGGTAGCAATCGGCAGCGGCAAAGTTTACGCAGCTATCCATCAATTTGGTGGAAAAGCCGGTCGGGGCAAAAAAGTGACGATTCCCGCACGACCGTTTCTGGGGATTGGTTCCGGTGACCGAAAAGAGATTTTAGCGACAATTGCAGATCACCTGAAAATCGCCCTGAATGGATGATCTTAGGTTGAGACGGCTACAGGTACCTAAAAAAAAAGATCGTGCAGCACAAGGAAATTTAAAAAGGGTTTAAACATGGTTATGAAGAGGAGAACAACCGCATGAATCAAAAAACAGCCGCAAAAATGATTCTGGCAATGAATATAACGGAAATTCCAGAGGGGCAAGCGGTTATTGCATTGAACTTTGAGTTTCCTGCCAGAGCTGACAATCTGCCCGAGCGGATCATGCTGATTCCGGGTGGAGCAGAAATCGAAGGTCGCGACGGGCGCAAATGGAAAAACGACAAACCCCAACGCATTATTGACTATCTTCTGGCCACAAATCGCGACCTGGTGCTCGACTTTGAGCATTCCACCGAGATTAAAGCCCCAGCTGGAGAACCAGCTCCGGCTGCGGCATGGTTGTCTAACTTTGCTCTGGACGAAAACGGTGCCGTCACTGCTGCCGTCAATTCCTGGACTCCGGCAGGTGAAAAAGCCGTTACCGATAAAGAGTACCGCTATATCAGCCCGGTCATTTTATATGACCAAAAGACGATGCAGATCGCTGGGATCAGCAGTGTCGGGCTGACCAATAGACCGAACCTGTTTGTCCCGGCACTTAACCAAGAAACTCGAACCACGGAGGAAGAAATGAAATTAGAAGATCTGTTGAAAAAGCTCGGCCTTCCAGCCGCCGCAACCCTGGAGCAGGCGCTGAATGCCATCCAGAAACTGCAGGGTGACCTGCAAACCGCTATGAACCGGGAAACGACTCCCGACCTGACTAAGTTTGTGCCGCGGGCCGACTATGACCAGGTTCTCGAACGCGCCACCAATTCTGAAAAGAAATTGGAAACTGACGCCAAAGAAAAGCTTGAGACGGCCATCAACAGCGAAGTCGATACTGCACTCAAGGCGGGAAAAATCGCTCCGGCCAGCAAAGATTTCTACGTCGCCATGTGCCGTACCGAGGATGGTTTGACTCAGTTCAAGCAATTTCTTGAGTCCGCTCCAGTGATTGTTGACCCGAGCGATCTTGACACCAGAGAACAGCCGGATAGCGGAAAAGCACTGAACGCCGAACAGAAGCAGATTGCGGATATGTTTGGCAACAGCGCCGAAGATCTCAAAAAATACGGGGCTTAAAACACCCTTCACCATTTGAAAAGGAGATAAATCATGTCTGAAAGAAACACCCATTTTAAAGCGGGTTTGCTGATCGGCTTTCTGGTCGCAGCGTCCACCTTGATCGAGGCTGGGAAAATGGTCGCGGTCAATGCCGCCGGTTACCTGGTTGAAGCGACCGATGTCGCTGCAATCATTGTTGTCGGGATCGCCAATCAAACCATCGATAACAGCACCGGAGCTAACGGCGACCTCACTTGCCTGGTTAAGCGTGGCGAGCTGTACAAGCTGAGAAACTCCGGAACCGCTGCCGTTACCCAGGTCAGCGTCGGCAGCAACGTCTATGTCGAAGATGATGAAACCGTTGCTATTGTTTCCGGCCCGACCAACGATATCGTCGCCGGTAAGTGTCTCGGTGTCGAGTCAGACGGTGTCTGGGTTGCCATCAACTAATTTAAAAACAATTAACGGAGGAACAAAATGATTGTTAATGGATCAAGTATCAGCAGCATTTTTACCAACTTAAAAGCCACTTTCAACAAGGCTTTTGCTGCGGCCCCAGGCGTCTGGGAAAAGATCGCCATGAAAGTCCCAAGTTCCGGGTCACAGAACGACTACGCCTGGATCGAGAACTTCCCGAAGATGAAGCGCTGGGTCGGGGATAAAGTCCTTAAGGCTCTCAAAGCCGGGAAATACGTGCTGATCAATGAGGATTTTGAGGCCACAGTTTCGGTGCGGCGTAACGATATCGAAGATGACAACCTCGGGATCTATGCCCCCCAGGCACAGAACGCTGGCTACAGCGCCAAACAATGGCCCGATGAGATGGTGATGGAGCGGGTCAACGGTGCTTTTGATACCGAGTGCTTTGACGGCCAATATTTTATTGATACCGACCATCCGGTCATCAATCCGACCACCGGCGTTGCTGCCAGCGTCAGCAACAAAGGGACAGCTGCACTTTCTGCCGCCACCCAGGCTCTGGCATTGGCCAGCTACGGCGCAGCCCGGACTACCATGCGCAAATTCAAGGATGACGAAGGTCGTCCGCTGAATATCAATCCCAATCTGCTGCTGGTTCCTCCAGCACTGGAATACATCGCCCTGGCGCTGGTGAATAACGATCGCCTCGATGACGGCAAGGCCAACCCGTTCAAGGGGACTGCCGAGGTTGTCGTTGACGATCGTCTGATCAGCGACACCGCCTGGTTCCTGCTCGATACCACCAAGCCGATCAAACCGTTCATCTTCCAGGAACGCAAAAAGCCGGTCTTCGTCAGTCAGACCGACATGGCAGCGGACGACGTGTTCAAGCGTGGCGAGTTCAATTTTGGTGTAGAAGCTCGCGGAGCTGCCGGTTACGGTTTCTGGCAAATGGCCTACGGGTCTACCGGGCTTGGCTAATCAACCTTTAACCCAGCGTATTTTGGGGACATGTACTTGATACGTGTCCCCCGAATACGGCAAGGAGGATCATAAATGATTGTCATTACTGCAAAAAAGGATGGTTTCCGGCGGGGCGGTATCGCCCACAGTAAGGAGGCAACCGAGTATCCAGATGGAAAGTTTACTAAAAAACAACTGGCTGCTCTGCAAGCCGAGCCGATGCTGGTTGTTGAAGTGAATGAGACCAAGCAGAAAGATAAATAATCAGAGCTTTTTCGTGAAAACAAAAAAAAGCCGGGCGGTGATGCCCGTCCGGCTTTTTAACCAGGAGCGATTATGTACTGCACCCAAAATGACATTATTAAACGCAGGATTCCCGAGGATGATCTGATCCAGTTGACCGATGACAACGATCTTGGCGGGGTCGATGCCGACGTGGTTGCCGGAATTATCGCTGAACAGGATGAGTTGATCGACGGGTATCTGCGTAGTCGCTACGAGCTGCCCCTGGCTGAGCCGGTACCGGGGCTTTTGACTGGATTGGCGGTTGATTTGTGCGTCCATGCGCTCTATTCCAGACGGGCACATATTGAGATCCCGGAATCCATCGATAAAGCCTATGGGAATGCCTTGAAACGGTTACGCGAAATCCAGCAGGCGGTGATGAAGCTCGATGTCGCCGGGGTATCTACCAGCTCTTCTGGGGCCAGCTTTACTGCTAATGAGCGGGTCTCCGGTCGCAACAAAATGACGGGGATATTATGACCATCCTTGAGACCAGCGAAGCCATCCTGAGCCGTCTCAAAGAAATCGACGGCCCGAAAACCTGTGAGGATTGGGGCGGTGAGATTGATGATTTGATCAAGCAGGTCGCCAAGCTGCCGGGAATGTTTGTGGTTTACAGCGGAGCCAGATTTGCCCCGAAATCCAGCATCAGTAACAACCTGGCCGAACATGCTGACACCTGGGACATTATCGTCATCGATAAAAACCTGCGGGGCAAAGATGCCGCTGCTTCAGGGTGTTATGTCCTGGTCGAAGCGGTCAGAGAAAAATTGATTGGCTTCGAAATCGGTGATGCTTGGTTATGGCCGATCAGCGAAGATTTGATCTATAGCAAAAAAGGAAAAATGGCTTACGCCTGTACCTACATGATCGAAACCGAAACGGAGGATTAATATGAAACTGATTTACGTGGAAGGCCCCAAGCGGGTCAGAATGGGTGCCGCTGGCACCTTCAAGCGCGGTGAGCCCAAGGAAGTTACCGACGACAAGCTGGCTGAAAAGCTGCTGAAAAAGAAAGTCCTGCGCTTTTTTGAGGAGGGCAAAGTGCCCGCTGATGCGCTGAAAAGTGTCAAGGCTCTCGAAGCGGCTGAAGCGAAAGCTGCCAAGAAAAAGGAGGCGTAACCCATGACCCAGGCAAAAGGGGCAAAAGGGCAAGTTGTTATTCAGGAAGAGCCCACCTACAAAACCGATCCGGTGAGTCCGGACGTGCAGAAGATAACTTTTATTAGCTGTGGATTGCAGCAAAAGCGAGGACAGGAACCATCCCCATCGCTGAGTGGTGACCGTAATCCAACCAAGGCTTTGCGGCTTAACACCGACGTAGCTGGCCCACTGGTAGTTGAGCTGCAGGCTTACATTGGTCTGCTGTTCAAAGCAACCATGGGCTCTGTCGCTACCACGGGAGTCGGGCTATATACCCACACTTTCAAGGTTGCTGATGAGCTACCAAGCTTGCTGGTTGAGGCAGGGTTTACCGATATCGGCCAGTACTTCAAGTACAACGGCGGCAAAGTGAGTTCAATGTCGTTTTCTGTTACCCCAGCGGGGGCTCAGATCGTCACTTTCAGCTTCATGGGAGCCAAAGAAACCCCTGCCAGTACGCCATTTGACGCAACGCCGACCGACCTTGGTAAGCACAGCTTCGACGGTTTTTCAATTGTTACAATCGAGGAGGGAGGCGCGGCGATCGCCAGCGTGCTCGGCATTGACAATCTGACCATCAACAATGATCTAGACACCGATCAATATGGTGTCGGTGGTCAGGGGGAACGCGATGATCTGCCTGCCGGACTGGTCTCTGTTACCGGCACCCTGAAAGCCAGATTTGAAGATCTAACCCTGTACAACAAGGCGGTCAACGACACGGAGTCAAGCTTGAAAATTATTTACAGCAAAGGCGATGGCCTTGGCAGCGCTGGAAACGAATCAATCGAGTTCCTGATTCCCGAGCTGACCTTCGCCCCAAAATCACCACCGATCAACGGCCCCAAGGGTGTGCTGGTCGAGTTGCCGTTTGTCGCCTATTACGATGACAGCGCCGAAGCCAGTGCCTTGCAGATCATCTTAAAGAACACCCAGCCCACCATTTAACCGTAGGGGCAGGCCCCTGTGCCTGCCCCTTCTTAAAAGGCATTTAACCATGGATAAAAGCACCATTAAAACCTATGAAATAGCCGGAAAAACCTACGAGCAACGCCCGCTGGTTTTTGGCCAGTGGCAGCAGCTCAACCGGATTATCGACGGCCTTGAGATCCCCGCCGCATTGACCCCACGCTCCCTGACCGGCGCCTTTGCTGACCGGCTGGATCAAATCTTGGCGGTGGTATTGACTGAAAAAGACAAATCGCCCAGGGACAAGGATCTGGCTCAACTGGCAGAACACCTGGCGTTTGAGATGAGTCCGGAACAGGTGGCCGAGGTAGTGACCGATTTTTTCGACTGCAACCCGATCCATTCGGTTTTGAATCTGGTGGTCGGGATAACCGAGAAAATCACGAGCACAGTGACCCAGGCGACTGGATCGAACAATGCGTCATTGTGCTCGCTGGAGGAGACTGGACTAAACGAGACCAAATCCTCTGGGGAGTAACCCCGGTAGAAGCACTCCCCTGGCTCAAGCACCGTAGCCGGGAAACCCTCTTCCGTGAAGCGGTAATCCAGTTCCTGGGAGCGGGTGAAAAAGAAACGCCAGAAGATGAATATTGTAAAGCCTGCAAGCAGTTGGATGGCTGGACATCAGAAGACTGCAGACAATGCGATCGGAATCTGATCGAGGTAATTGATGAATGATCTGAAAGTAAAACTGGTACTTGATGCTGTTGACAAAGCCAGTCCTGAGCTGAAAAAGGTGGACGGTCAGGTTGACAGGCTCGACACCACGGTCGGCAAAGCTGGAAAGGCGATGAAGGTATTCGGCGGGATCATGGCTGGCCTGGCACTGGGTAAGCTGGCCGCTGATTTTATGTCTGTCAACGTCGAGTTTGATCGCCTCCACGCGAGCCTGGTCACCGTCACCGGGTCGACAGCGGCGGCTGATGTAGAGTTCGAAAAAATTAAGGAGTTTGCCAAAACAACCCCATATCAGCTGGCAGAAGTGACCGATGCTTTTATTAAAATGAAAGCTCTCGGGCTCGATGCGTCGGAACGATCGATGCGCTCTTATGGCAACACTGCCAGCGCTATGGGTAAAAGCCTCAACCAGATGATCGAAGCGGTCGCCGATGCTTCAACCGGCGAATTCGAACGACTGAAAGAGTTTGGCATTAAAGCCCGTCAAAATGGCGACAGGGTTAAGCTGACTTTCCGTGGTGTCACCACAGAAATAAAAAACAGTGCTAAGAGCATCGAAGCCTATTTGCTGAATATTGGTGAAGTTGATTTTGCTGGTGGTATGGATCGGCAAATGGATACCCTGGGCGGGAAATTATCTAATTTTGAAGATGCGTGGGATGGGTTTGTCCGCAAGATTGGCGAAGCTGGAACGAAAGACACTGTTGTCTGGGCGATTCAACAAGCCACCGAAGCGTTAACCGATATGGGAGAGGCAATAGATGCGTTAGCTGACAGGGAAAGTTCTTTTCATAAAACTGTCAAATGGCTGAATACCGGATCCAATCAGATTGTCGATTTTATCCGCCAGGGGATTGGCGGCGGCAATCGTGGAGAGTATACCCCTGAAGAATTGGCCAGCATGGATCTAGCTGGAAACTACATACCTGGGTCAAAAATTAAAATCAAAGGGGCTGACGCATTCCGCGATCGCTCCAACAAGCGTGAGCTGGATTTAGCTCTGCAGCAAAATACCTATCGAGAAGTTGAGGGTGAAAGTAGCAAAAACACCTGGACGAAAAAAGAACTCGAAGCTTATACCAAGCTCGGTAAAGATATTACCGATTCCTGGGAACAAATGTACCGTGATCGTAACGCTATCCAGTCACGCTCTCTCGATGTCCAGATCCAAATGGAAGAAGAAGCGGCCAAACTTAGCAGCATTCCCTGGGAAGCAACAAAGGATTTCTGGCAGATACAAGCTGAAGATAAATTCGAGGTGCTGTCACGATCAACCGAAGCCCTGATTGCCCTCGATAACACCTGGCAAACCGCCCTCATGGATGGCCTTGACGAACTGGCCGATTATTACGACGAAACCTTTTCCGATCGGCTGACCGGAACCGTTTTTGACGCATTTTCCACTATGGAAGATACTATTGTTGATTTTGTCATGACCGGCAAAGCCAGTTTTAAGGATATGGTTGATTCAATCCTGGCCGACATGGTCAGGTTGACGATCCAGCAAAACATCAGCAGTCCACTGGTCTCGGCTTTAAATGCCGGGCTGAGTGGTTTATTTGGTGGGGCTGTGTCTGAAGCATCAAACTTATTTGGTGGTGATATTTACAGAGGCGCTACCTCAGGGGAGATGTCGTCTTACTTTTCCAAATATCATGATGGCGGCAAGGTCGTTCCAAAATTCCACTTCGGTGGGCTGGCAAGCGATGAAGTCTACGCAAAACTGCAAACGGACGAAACTGTCATTGATCGGGATCATACTCGGCGGATGAATCTGGCAATTGATGCATTGGAACAGAGTGGCGGTGGTGGGGAACAAATAATACAGCACATTGCTGTCGATGCACGGGGATCATCTGTGTCGGCAGCAGATATCGAACAGGCGGTGGCTCGCGGCGCTGAACGTGGCTATCAAAAGGTCCATTCTGACATTGTCCGTCGTGGCCCGATCAGGAGGGCGATTAACTGATGAGCGTCCTGACTTTTCCAGACATCCCGATCGCATCAGTCAAGTGGGTGTTGATCAGCAGCACACAAGTGTTCCGGTCTCCCTTAAATGGTGTGACGCAGACCCTTGAACTCCCCGGCGCTCGATGGGCTGCGGATATCTCTTTTGCAAAAATGACCGATGGAAATAAACGTATTTTATCGGCCTTCCTGGTGGCGTTACGGGGTCAAGCCGGTCGGTTTTATCTATCCGATCCCACCAATCAAACACCTGCTGGCAGCGTCAACGGCGCACCCGTTATTGACACCGCAGTCAGTGATACGCCAACTTTGATCGGCTCAAGCGGCTGGACAGTTAGCGCAATTGGTGTGCTGAAGGCCGGAGATATGATCGGCTTTGCAACCGGCGAGCTGAAGATGGTTGTTGCTGATGTTGATGCCGATGCCAGCGGTCAGGCGATCATCCATGTTGAGCCACCGTGCCGAGAACAGCCAACGGACGGCACAACAATCGTAACCGACGCACCGACCTGTATCATGCGCCTGGTCGATGACAACCAGGCCAGCTGGAACGCATCACCTCCTAAGCGATATATTTTTAGCCTCTCCTGCGAAGAGGCCATTGTATGAGCCGAGACCTGACCGCAGCAACCCAAACTGCACTCACTGATGTCGTGGTGCGACCGATCACCATGCTGCTGATGGAGCTGGACAGCGGCACTATCGCCATCCACTCCGGAGTTGGTTCTGTGACCCACGATGGCACCGAATATCTCGGCGTTGGTAATTTTGGTCACATCTCAGAAATCCAGGAGAGCAACGACGTAGCTCCCTCCGGTGTCAAAGCCACGCTGTCTGGGATCCCCTCTGAATATTTATCACTGGTCATCGGGCAACACTATCAAGGTCGCGCAGCCGAGGTTTATATCGGCCTGCTGAACGAAGATCATACTCTGATCGTTGATCCTGCATTGGCTTTCCGTGGCCGGGTTGATTACGCCGACATCGAAATTGGTGAGGTAGCCTCCATCGTTTTATCAATCGAATCGCGACTGGCCGATTGGGAACGCCCCCGGATCCGACGCTACACCCACGAAGACCAACAGGCCGAGTTCCCCGGCGATATGGGGCTGGAATTTGTTGCTGAAATGGCTGAAAAGCCGATTGTGTGGGGGGTCTGATGTCGAGATTACCCGATTGGCAGAGCCGTCTTTATAACGAGATACAAGCCCGGATGAATGTTCCGTTCCAGTGGGGGGAAAACGACTGTCTGATGTTTGTGTCCGACATGGTACTGGCAGTGACAGGTATTGATTACGCTGCCGATTACCGTGATCTCTACACCGACGAGGATGCTGCCAACAACATTATGCTGCAGCTCACTCCAGAGGGCACCGTGACCGGCATTATCGATCTGTTTTTTGATCGTATTCCAGTGCTGCAAGCCAGCCGGGGGGATCTGGTTGCCCGTCCATCACACCCAAGCCCTGCCGCTGGTATTTGCGCTGGTGGTGGCTGCTATTTTGTTGGGCCTGATGGGCTGTTCAAGTGGCCGCTTCAATCGTGTATTACCGCCTGGAGGGTTAAATAATGCCTCAGGTGATACCAATTGTTGCGGGAGCGGTTTTATCCGGGGCTGGATACAGCGCGACTGTGAACTTTGTTGTCATGGCCGTTGCTTCCCTGGCCTCTGGCGCCCTTGCTGCCAGTCAAGCACGCCGCGAAGCACGCAAAGCCGCTTTAACCGACGAAGCACAAGCACGGCAGCACATTATCCGTAGCAGCACCTCCCCCCGCCGGTTAGTTTATGGCGAAGTCCTCACTTCTGGAACTCTGGTTTTTGTCGATTCAACTGGTGATGACAACCAGTATTGTCACATGGTGATCGCCATGGCTGGTCACGAGGTCGAAGAAATTGGTGACATTTATCTCGATAATGAGCTGCTCGATGCTAGCTCATCAAAATACAACTATGTCACCGTCAATAAGCACCTGGGCACGGCTGATCAGGTAGCCGATCCAGACTTGCTGGCCGCGTCAAACCTCTGGACGGATAATCATCGACTGCGGGGCATCGCTTATATTTACATCCGGCTCACTTGGCCAAAGTCCAATGGTAACGAAGTGTGGCCGACCGGGCTTCCACAGGTCAGGGCTGTTGTTAAAGGAAAAAATGACATTTTCGATCCACGTACGTCGACTGCTGGATATTCAAACAATTGGGCGCTGTGCACCCGTGACTATTTAGCCTACAAGCACGGGCTGAACTGTAATGACAGTGAAATTGACGATGATCTGATGATCACTGCAGCCAATATCAGCGATGAACTGGTAGAGGCAGGGGAGCTGACCCATCTGACCGAAACAACGGAAGATTGGCAGTTTAAAAGTTCAAACGAGGAGTTCACTGCAAAAAACGCAACACTGACGGTTCAAGGTGAGTTTTCAATACTGGCCGCCAGCGCTACTGATCCGCAACTGCTGTCACCAGTGGTTTCGTTCTCCGGAGATGACAATCGATATGTCCAAATGAAGATTCGCAGGGTCGTCGGTACCAGCTGGGACGGTCGGTTGTTTTATTCAACCGCTGGTCATGGCTTTACCACCGGATATTATGCCAACCTGACCGAGATCGCCACCGATGGCGAATTCCATTTCCTCGAAGCTGACATGCACGATCTGACTGTCGGGGGCACCGATTGGGAAGACAACACTATTACCGGTCTGCGTTTTGACTTTGATGAACCCGATACCTCAAGCACCTATATTGAGTGGATTCAGGTCGGTGAACGCCCACCCCACCGACGCTACAGCTGCAACGGAACCATCGAGCTGGACAACAAACCTGCCGAAATCATCGATGGTCTGTTGACTGCCGGTGTCGGGTCGCTGTGCTACAGCCAGGGAGTTTATAAACTCACCGCAGGAGCCTACACCGGAACGGTTGGATCTCTCGATGAATCCAACCTGCGCGGCTCGGTCAAAGTCCGTCCCCGCCCACCACGGGCAGAGCTGGCAAACGGTATCCGTGGCACGTTTATCAGCCCTGGGGATGCGTGGCAACCGGTCGATTTTCCACAAGTATCAAACGACCTGTATGTGACTCAGGATGGATCGGAAGAGATCTGGCACGAGATCGATCTGCCATTTACCACCGACGCGATCACGGCCCAACGGATCGCCAAAATTCACCTTGAGCGTTCACGCCAAGCGATTCTGGTTGAGTTTCCGGCAAACTATTCCGGCATGGTTTACCTGCCCGGTGATGTCATAAATCTCTCCATTGACCTGCTCGGTTTCGTTAATAAAGAATTCCGCATCATTGACTGGCGGGTAGCCTCTGATGGTGGCGGGGTTGACCTGACCCTGCAAGAAGAAGCCGCCGAAGTCTACGATTGGAACAACGGCGAGGCCACCAGATACGACCCGGCTCCAGACACCAGCTTGCCAAACCCGATGGAATGCCTGCCGCCGACAAATCTGCAGGTTGACAGCGGCGATGCTCAGCTCATGACCGCTGGTGACGGAACGATCCTCGCCCGCATGGCAATTGCCTGGACGGCTCCAACATCGGGGTTTATTACCGGCTATGAAGTCGAATGGCAACTGGTTAGTGAAGCCACCTGGCAGTCAACACCGTCAGCTGATGAATCGGTCACGATTGGCCCCGTTGGTGATGGTGAACGCTACAACATCAGAGTGCGTGCGGTGAACAGCCTTCAGGTGCGCAGCCCGTGGCTTTACTTCTTCAACCACACGGTTGTCGGGAAAACACTACCACCATCGACGCCATCGACGTTCTTGGTGAGTAGGCAGCCAGATGGAACCCGTGAATTCAACGGCACTTATCTCAACAAACCTGCCGATTTTGCCGGTTATCGGATTTATTCCAAGCTCGGCAACGGCCAAACCCTGCCGAATATGGATCTGATGAATGAGGAAGGGCTGATCACTGCCTTACCCTTTGAGAGCAATCAACTTGCCGCCGGAGCCTACACCTTTGCATTGACTGCGGTTGATACCACAGGGCTTGAATCAGCCGCTATCTACATTGAAACCACCCTCGCAGATCCCCGGATCGGCAGTGTTGCTTACTCAGAATATCCAGCATCCTCCGGTTGGCCGGGAACAAAAACCGATTGCGCTGTTAATTATGCCGGAGCTCTTGAAGCGATCAGCGATACGACCTGGGAGGATCTGACCACTTGGGACGCATTCACGGGTTGGAACGATGGAGCACGCTCGCCAATCGTCTACGAACATACCGTGATCGATCTCGGGTTCGATCTGATATTTACCCCGCTGATCTCAATGTCCGGATTCGGCACACCAACCTACGAAATACAATGGGCAGCTGATGGGGGATCATACGGCGGATGGGTTGTCCCACAACTGGTCACGGCTCGATATCTGAAAGTTCGCTGCTCTGTCGCTGGCGCTGCCCCGTTGATCCTGGCACTGAATATCCTGCTGTCAGCAGAAGTCATCACCGAGGAGATCAATGATTTGGATACTTCGACGCTCACAGGCAGCTACCGGATCGCGGTGGGGGATGTGCGGCTTCCGGTGACGAAAACATTCACTCAAATCACTCAGATCCAACTTGCCCTGCAGTCTGTTGGTGCAGGTTGGACATGGGAGATCGTAGACAAAGACGTAAATATCGGGCCAAGGATCAGGATTTACAATGGCAGCGGAATTCTTGCTGATGCCACAATCGACGCATTTTTAAGAGGACTATAAAAAATGGCATTTCCATCATCCACACCCACAAAAACCAACATTGACC
>JAKIUD010000081.1 GCA_021647765.1 Desulfuromusa sp.
CTAAACCGATAGTGGTAATCTTCATGGTGGTCTCCTCTCGTTTCTGTTGATGGAATGATTGATTACCATCATGGCGCATTGACGCCGATGAGTGAAGCGGGGGAGACCATCTCATCGAATTTACTACCATATTGTTTAAACTAGCACCATTTCATCCCCGGAATCCTGAGCCTGTTTTACTGCTATTCCTTGACCGCCGTATCTACTATTTTTGTCATAACCTGCTCATTGCGTATCAGGGTTAATTCAATTTTGTCTCCCGCTTTTTTCTGTTGTAACTCATAAATCAGATCAAATGGTTTAGTCAGTATCTGATCTTCAATTTGAGTCAAAATATCTCCTTCTTGTAAGCCCTGTTGCTCTGCAATCGATCCGGGGATTACCCCTTTAACAATCAGACCGCCATCAGTTTTATCAAGCATGATCCCCAGTTTAACTCCAGGGTTCGGCAGGTCTTCATACTTTGTAAAGGTGAGGAAATCATAGGGTCGCATCGGATAATTGGGTTTGATGACGTTCATCAATCGATCCTGTTTATCCTCCGGGATGTCCAACTCTTCTGAACCAATTAACAGGTAACTCACCGGAATGCGCCGGAACAGGCGGCGGGGAATACCAAAGCCGTAGCGGACATGATTGCCCCCGGCGATAACCAGAACCTGGTGATCTTTTCCTTGATTGTTGAGATAGTTTGCCAGGTTCTGTGCCATGGTTTCGTCCCAGAGTGTCTGAACACGTTGAAAACCATCGAGCGTGGTTTGTCCCATTTTGTGGTCACTGAAGAATGCTTGAACCATCGCCTCCTGATAGGGGTCGTGGTGGCTCATATCCGGTAGTAGTTGCCGATCTTCTTCCGCTAATTCAGCCAGAGGTGTTTGGGCAACTTTGCGTTTAAGGGTCTTTTCAGCATTAAGAGCCAGGAGTGGAATCTTATGCTCGCGGCAGTAGTTGAGCAGGGGGCGATAGAAGGCAAAGTTCATCTGCCAGGTATGATACCAGTCAACCTGCTGTAAAAACTCTTTCTCTGGGAGTTTTCCTTCAATCCACAGATCCAGAACTGGCTGCTGTGATGGGGTGAACATCTCCATCGCCAGGGTGACTTTTCCGGGATTATGTTGTTGCAGAGTCTGTAAAATTTCGCCCTGCAAGCGATGAGAAGCCGGATTGTCGTGGGTTTCGCCGACAAAGACCACTTGGGTGCGGTTCACATGTTCCAACATGACCTGTTGATCAACATAGATCCCGGTTGGCAGATGAAGAATATCTCCAATAATGGGTTCACGGTCTGGCGGATAGGGGAGCTCTGGGTTCCCCAGATATTTTGAGGCTGGCTGGCAGCCGACAAGTGTCATCATCATGACCAATAGGAAAAGTAGGTGGATAATCTTCATTTTTACCTCAATAGACGTTTTTGGCGTAAAAAATTTCTGTCATTTCTTGTTTGAGAATTGTCTTTACCTTGTCACGTTCCTCGTCAGACAGATCTTTATAGCTGGTTGCAAAGAGGTATTGATTGAGATCAAAATCTTTGAGTAACATTTTGGTATGAAACAGGTTCTCCTGATGAATATTAATATCAACACATTGATAGCGATCCCGGATTTTCTTGCGGATATATTGTTGAATACTGTGAATCCGGTGATCAATGTAGTGTTTGTACCCCTTGATATCCCGGGTAAAGCCACGGACTTTGTAATCTATCAGAACAATATCTGACTCAAAAGAGGAAATCAGATGATTGAGTGCTTTCAATGGACTGATTCTACCACAGGTGGAAACATCAATATCAACCCGGAAAGTAGAAATTCCTGATTTTGAATCAGTTTCCGGGTAGGTATGAATACAAAGGTGGCTTTTATCCAGGTGGGCGACAACTGCATCAGGCTTCGGCTCAATCGGTTCTTCGGCAATCAGGATGGTGACCGACGCTCCCATCGGGTCGTAGTCTTGGCTGGAAATGTTGAGGATATTGGCACCGAGGATATCGGAAACTTCGGTCAGTATCCGGGTCAGTCGCTCAGCGTTGTATTCTTCATCAATGTATTCTAGATACTCTTTGCGTGCCTGGGGGCGCTTGGCATAACAAACGTCATAAATATTGAAGGTGAGACTTTTGGTCAGATTGTTAAATCCACGCAGTCGAATCTTTGGTTTGCGTTTGGTGCGGGTGCTTTTTTTTGCACACATCGGCAGGATTCCTGAAAAAAGCACTGGACAGCGTTGACCGGTGCGCTAGATATTTCTTTATATGAATTTCAAGGAGTACAGGTACGAATGGTACTATGTTTAAGGGTAGATGTCAGCATATACGGGACTGTCCCCGCATGGGGGCTGTCCCAGGCTTTTGCGGTGTAAACGACCGCAGTTCTTCGTGGGTCGTAAACTTCCGGGACAGCCCCCGATGGAGCTGGGGGCAGTCCCAAGTTTACTGCAAGACTGCTTAAATTAGTGTCATTCGGGATATGTACCTTGTTACCGTATCGACGGAATGCGGCAGATTACTTAGACTGCTTTTTTCACATCCCGCTCACCCATAACTTTATAGGCACAGAGTGAGCCACACATGGTGCAGGCTCCATGTGATTCATCAACTCCTGACTCATCACGCCAACGTCGTGCTTTCTCCGGGTCAAGAGAAACCGAGTATTGTCCCTCCCAATCAAGGTTTTTACGATAGACCGCCATGGCATTGTCTTTTTCGATTGCCCCAGGAATGCCTTTAACAATGTCAGCAGCATGAGCTGCAATCCGCACTGCCATGACCCCTTCATGGACGTCTTCAACTGTTGGCAAGCGTAAGTGCTCGCTGGGAGTCACATAACAGAGGAAATCCGCTCCGGCTGCTGCTGCTATAGTTCCACCGATAGCTGCGGTGATATGGTCATAGCCGGGAGCGATATCGGTGACCAGTGGTCCGAGAACGTAGAATGGCGCTCCATGGCAAAGACGTTTTTGTAGTTTGATATTGGCTTCAATCTGATTTAGAGGGACATGACCGGGACCTTCAATCATCACCTGAATGCCGGCGTCCTGAGCACGTTGGGTCAATTCACCCAGAATAAGTAATTCCTGAATCTGGGCGCGGTCAGTTGCATCGGCAATGCAGCCGGGACGAAATCCATCTCCCAGTGAAAGGACTGCATCGTAGGGATGTACCATCTCCAGCAGCCGATCATAGAATTCGTAGAGAGGGTTTTCGGCATTATTGTAGTCCATCCAGCCGACAGTGAACGATCCGCCTCGGGAAACGACTTCCATGAGTCGTCCTTCCTGATCCATCCTGGCAACCGTTTCGCGGGTGACACCACAGTGAACGGTGATAAAATCGACACCGTCATCCAGATGTTTTTTGACTCCAGCAAAAATATCATCAACGGTCATGTCGACAATCGGTTTGCCTTGTCTTATAACTGCATCACAGGCCGCCTGGTAGAGAGGGACACTACCGATGCAGAGATCAGTCTCAGCGATAATTGCAGCGCGAATTTCATCAATGGGGCCACCGGTTGATAGATCCATCAGGGCATCGGCTCCGGCAGCTGCGGCAACTTTGGCTTTTTCCAGTTCTTTGTCAATACTGGTATCGTCCTGACTGGTGCCAAGGTTAGCGTTGGTTTTTGTGCGTAAGCCTTCGCCAACTACTAAAGGGCGTCCATTGGTATGTTTTTTGTTAAGACAGATGACGGCAGTTCCTGCGGCAATTCTTTGCCGGAGAATTTCCGGGTCAATGTTTTCAGTGGCGGCGGCTTGGCGCACCAAATCGCTGGTTTGTCCCTGACGAGCCATTTCGAGTTGGGTCATAAAAGGTACCTCAAACAGAGAAAGCAGCACTAAATTGATCGCACTGCAGTTAAAAGATACGAAATAATGCTGCTCCTGATCGTAGATCGGTCAACATAGCCAGTCAGCCTACAAAATAAAAAAGCCGCCAAAAGGCGGCTATCGATTGTTAAATCGGTATTTGTAGCCGCTTCCCTACGCCGGTATCAACCGGATCAGGTTCCAAGGGTTGCTCCAGTCAATCTGGAACTCTCAGTAACGAAGACGCCCCTAGCGTGTCATTTAGACGTGAATAGAATTACCAGTTAGGCAGCATGAAAGTCAACAGAGAAAAAACGTGCTGAATTGGCTACGTCAGTGGTTGAACAATACGAGATGTTGCAAGGTCTAATCGATAGAGAGCTGTTCATGCAACAGCTGCATTGCGGCTTGGATATGATTGACCGGACCGTGCCCTCGACCGATTTGGACTGAATTCTCGATAGCAAGAGAAACAAAGCGTTTTCCCCGTTCTACAGCGCGTTTCAGGGGATAACCTTGGGCGAGGAAGGTTGCGATAGCTGACGAAAGGGTGCAGCCGGTGCCATGGGTATTGATGGTATCAAATCGTTGTGATGTCAATTGATGTTCGGCATCCCCCAGTAACAGAATGTCGGTCGCATCACCGCTCAAATGACCCCCCTTGATCAGGACATTGCGCGCCCCGAGCTCTTGTAGATTACGACCCGCTTCAATCATTTCTTCGATGGTTCGCGGTTCAATCCCGGTCATCACTTCGACTTCGGGAAGATTCGGGGTCAACAAATAGGATTGAGGGAGTAAGCGGGAGATGAGGCTGTCGTGAGCTTCCTTGTCGAGAAGCGACTCGCCACCCTTGGCGATCATCACTGGATCAACGACGGCCAGCAGTGAACGTTCTTCGATCGTTTTAGCGACGCGTGAGACGATACCTCCCCAACTCAGCATTCCGGTTTTAATGGTGTCAGTTCCAATATCATCAAGAACAGCTTCAAGTTGTTTGACAACAAAATCGGTGTGAACCATATACGTTTCGACAACTCCAAGGGTATTCTGAGCTGTGAGAGCTGTTAGAACACTGCTGGCGTAGCTGCCAAGGAGGGTGATGGTTTTGATGTCCGCCTGAATTCCGGCTCCACCGCTGGAATCTGACCCGGCAACCGTCAGAACTCTGCCGTTCGGGGCAGGTTTGTTTCGGTTAAATATGAGCGAATACTCTTTGGCTGCCCTGGCAGGATCACTATCTGCCATAACCCCAGAGAGGACAGCAACAGCATCCGCTCCAGCAGTCAGCGCCTCAAATGCACCTTCTGGAGTGATGCCCCCAATAGCAACGACTGGAATCCGAACTGCTTTGCGAACCATTTTCAAGGTTTTGAGTCCGACCAGCGTGGTCGCATCTTTACTCTCGGTCGGGAAAATACTGCCGATGGCAATGTAATCAGCACCATGGGCTTCAGCTTTAAGGGCTTCGTCAACATTGTGGGTAGAAATACCGATCAATTTTTGATGACCTAGAATCTGACGGGCTTGAGAAATGGACATATCATCCTGCCCAAGGTGAACTCCATCGGCATCAATCTCGTGAGCAAGTTCCGGAAGATCATTAATAATCAGGCTGGCTTCATGCTCGCGACAGAGATTTTTCAGGTTTTCTGCCATTTCCCGACGCTCATCTGGACGGATATCCTTGGCACGGTATTGGACGATTTTAGCTCCACCGGTCAATGCTGCTGCTACTTTTGTTAGCAACTTTCCATCTTGATTGTTGTCTGTGATGAGATAGAGACCGGAAAACATTGGCAATCTCCTTAGTAATATTAGCTAGATAAGAATAGTCTTCTTACCATGAATTATTGGGTTAAATAAAAATTCTGAGAATTTTAGAATGAAAATCTCACAATCAATTGTGGATCGTATCAGGATAAAATCTTGGTGTCAATTAATCTTTCAACTTATTGATGCTTTACAGAACGTTCTCAGGTGTATAATTTACAGTGTCGTGTCGGTTCCTTCTTTGATCTACTGGAGAAACATGTGGTGATGAACTATCCTTCCCGCCCGACCTGGGCTGAAATTGATTTGTCGGCGTTGCACCATAATTTACAGCAGGCAATAAACTTGTGTTCTGCCAACCAGCGTATTTTGGCGGTTGTTAAGGCCGATGCATATGGTCATGGCGCTGTTCCAGTGACTCAGGCCTTACAATCTTTTGGAATCAGCGATTTTGCTGTTGCGACTCTGGAAGAAGCGCTGGAACTACGACATGCTGAAATGACTGATAAGTTGCTGGTTCTGGGCAGTTGTTTTCCCGGTCAGGAAGGTGCTTTTTTACAACACAATTTAATGCCAACGTTGTTGGATAAGGATACAGCCTTGCGACTTAATGCCGCGGCGGTCAAGCAGCAACGGCAGCTTAAAATCCATTTGAAAGTTGACAGCGGTATGGGCAGAGTTGGTTTTCTCCCTGGGGAATTGAGAGAATTTTTGCCTCAACTCCGTCAATTTGACGGGCTGGTGATTGAGGGTTTCATGTCCCATCTGGCCTGTGCTGATGAGCTGGATTCCACGGTGACGACAGATCAGCAAGCACAATTTCTGACGATGTTGCAAATGGTACGTGAAGCCGGAGTTGAGCCGCGTGAAATTCATCTCAACAATAGTGCCGGGTTGAGTGGCTGGGAGTGTCCGGAATGTACCCTGTCGCGGCCTGGAATCATGCTTTATGGTGGACTGCCTGGTTCTGATTTTGCGAGCAAACTTGATCTACAACCGGTGATGCACCTTCAGAGTCGGATTGCCCAACTGCGCCAGTTGCCAGCGGGAAGCGGGATTTCCTACGGCCATTGCTATCATGCTCCCGCTGATATGCGGGTTGCGGTTCTGCCAATCGGCTATGCGGACGGCTACAATCGACTGCTCAGTAACTGCGGTCAGGGGATTCTGCGGGGACAGAAAATCCCGGTTATTGGCAGGGTTTGTATGGACTGGATTATGCTGGATGTGAGTGCGGTCACTGATGTTGCTGTAGGTGATTGCGTCACATTATTGGGTTCTGCTGAGGGGGTATCAATTCTTGGAGATGATTGGGCCGAACAATTGAATACTATTTCCTATGAAGTTTTTTGCCGTATCGGGAGCCGGGTTCCGCGACGATATCTGCCCAAGAAATGATGCTGAAAGCGGTTGTCAGCGGGGGCGAATCATGTTAAAAAGCCATGCAAATTCCGGTCGATCAAATCGGTTCAAAGAACACTCTTCGTTGTAGATATAAAATAGCGTACAAATTAAATGAATATAAAATAGAATCAGCCGGGTAATTTTGGCAGGTGACTGTTTCGCTATTTTTATATCGTCAATTTTATTGATCTATCCTTGAAAGGAAATCCCATGGCCGCTATCAAACGTGCACTGATTTCAGTATCTGATAAAACCGGAGTTGTTGATCTGGCTCGAGAATTGAGCAGTTTTGGAGTCGTGCTCTTGTCGACGGGTGGAACCGCAAAAATGATCCGTGATGCTGGAATCCCCGTCATGGATGTTTCTGACTATACCGGTTTTCCGGAGATGATGGATGGTCGGGTGAAAACTCTGCATCCAATGATCCATGGTGCTCTGCTTGGTTTGCGCGACAATCCTGAGCATGTCAATGCGATGGCAAAGCATGCTATTGAGCCAATCGACATGGTGGTGGTTAACCTCTATCCTTTTGAGGCGACGGTGGCCAAGGAGGGGTGCAGCTTAGAAGATGCAATCGAAAATATTGATATCGGTGGGCCGACCATGCTGCGGAGTGCGGCGAAAAACAATAAGTTTGTCACTGTCCTGGTTGATCCGGCTGATTACGAAAGTGTGATTGCTGAGATGAAACAAAATAGTGGTGAAGTTTCGGTGGCGACTAACTTCCAGTTGGGGGTCAAAGTTTATCAACATACGGCAGCTTATGATGGTGCCATTTCCAACTGGCTCGGAAAGCGAACCAGCGAGGATGCCGCCGATTTTGCTCCGACTCTGACTCTGCAATTTCAGAAATCACAGGGGATGCGTTACGGTGAAAATCCTCATCAAAAAGCGGCATTTTATGTAGAAAAAAATATCACTGAAGCCTCAATTGCCACAGCACGTCAACTACAGGGCAAGGCTCTTTCCTACAATAATATTGGCGATACTGATGCGGCTCTAGAGTGTATCAAACAATTTGCAGAAGTACCGGCCTGTGTCATTGTAAAACATGCTAATCCCTGCGGTGTAGCAACGGGTGCCACTCTTCTGGACGCTTATCAGAGAGCTTTTTCGACCGATCCCGAATCTTCTTTTGGTGGCATTATTGCTTTTAATCGGGAACTTGACGCAGAAACGGCGCAGGCGATTGTTGACAAACAGTTTGTCGAAGTCATTATTGCACCCAAGGTTGTCGTAACTGTCCATGAAATTATTGCGAAAAAGAAGAATGTGCGCTTACTCGAATGTGGTGAGTGGCCAGCTGAAACGGCTCAACGACTTGATTACAAACGGGTCAATGGCGGACTGTTAGTGCAGGAAGCTGATCTGTTATTGAATACCGATTTAAAAGTTGTGACCAAGCGGGCACCGACCGATAAGGAACGTCAGGATCTTGATTTTGCCTGGCGGGTGGCTAAATTCGTCAAATCAAATGCCATCGTCTATTGCAGGGATGGGATGACGATCGGTGTCGGGGCAGGGCAGATGAGTCGGGTCAACTCGGCACGCATTGCTGCGATCAAGGCAGAACATGCCGGGTTGGATATCAAGGGGGCAGCCATGGCTTCTGATGCCTTTTTTCCGTTCCGCGATGGCATCGATAATGCCGCTGCTGTTGGTGTTACTGCGGTGATTCAGCCCGGCGGATCAATCCGTGATGAAGAGGTGATTGCTGCAGCAGATGAGGCGGGGATTGCCATGTTATTTACCGGAATGCGCCATTTTCGGCATTGATGATTGACTGTAGGGGCGATGCTTGTCATCGCCCAAGGGTGAACACAAGGTTCACCCCTACGTTGAATAAAAGGATTTAAGATGAAAGTTCTGGTTATCGGTGGTGGTGGTCGTGAACACACTCTGGTCTGGAAAATAGCCCAGTCGCCATTGGTGAAAAAAATTTACTGTGCGCCGGGCAATCCTGGAATAGCGGAACTGGCTGAATGTGTCCATATTGGTGCCGATGAAATAGATACCTTGCTTGATTTTGCTCTTGCGGAGGAAATTGATCTGACCGTGGTTGGGCCGGAAGTGCCATTGACCATGGGGATCGTCGATCTCTTTCAGACAGCAGGATTGGAGATATTCGGGCCTAACAAGGCTGCGGCTCAAATTGAAGGAAGTAAGCGCTTTTCCAAAGATTTGATGGCTCGTTACCATATCCCGACTGCTGCTTACCAGAGCTTTTCCGATCACGCTCAGGCGGTTGCCTACATTCGAGAGCAGGGTGAGCGGATTGTCGTCAAGGCGGATGGTCTGGCGGCGGGGAAAGGGGTCGTTGTTGCCATGACCGAAGATCAGGCGATTGCCGCTGTTGGTGACATCATGCTTGACCAGGTTTTTGGTGACGCTGGTGCCAGTGTTGTTGTTGAAGAGTTTATGGATGGCGAAGAAGCTTCATTTTTCGCTTTTACCGACGGCAAAAATATTCTGCCGCTCGCTTCATCGCAGGATCATAAACGGGTCAACGATAATGATGAGGGGCCCAATACCGGTGGTATGGGGGCATACTCTCCAGCTCCGGTTGTCACCGATGAACTTTACCAGATCATTGTTGATACTATCGTCAAACCGACGATTGATGGAATGGCTCAGGATGGTTGCCCCTACAGTGGTATTCTCTATGTCGGACTGATGATCAAGGATGGCAAGCCCCGGGTGGTAGAATACAATGCCCGTTTCGGTGATCCTGAGGCGCAACCGTTGCTGATGCGGATGAAGTCAGATATCGTTCCGGTGTTGCAAGCTTGTGCGCGTGGTGAGTTACGGCTGGATTCTATCGATTGGTACGATAAAGCAGCTGTGTGTGTGGTGCTGGCCAGCGGTGGTTATCCGGGAGATTATGAAAAAAATCTGCCGATTGACGGTCTGGATCGTGCCGCCAAGATAGAAGATTTGATGGTTTTTCATGCCGGGACAGCTTTGAAAGATGGTCAGATTGTTAATCAGGGTGGCCGGGTGCTTGGGGTAACCGGGCTGGGAGCTACGATCAGGGATGCAATTGACAAAGCTTATGCCGGAGTCAAAGTTATTCGTTGGGATAAAGTCCATTATCGGCATGATATTGGAGCCAGAGCATTAAATCGGGAGGAATAGAGAGAATGAGTGATAAAAAACCAGTTGTCGGGATTCTGATGGGTAGCGATAGTGATTACGATATTATGGTCGAAGCGGCCAAAATATTGAAGCAGTTTGAGATTCCTTTTGAGATGATTGTCTCCAGTGCGCATCGTACTCCTGAACGAACTATGGAATATGTTCGGAGTGCCCGCGATAAGGGAATTAAGGTGCTGATTGCAGGAGCCGGTGCTGCAGCGCATTTGGCTGGGGTGGTTGCTGCAGAGACAATGTTGCCAGTGATTGCCGTGCCGATTGATGCGACCTCTATGCGCGGTCTTGATGCATTGTTGGCAATGGTGCAGATGCCAGCAGGAATTCCCGTTGCGACGATGGCAATTGGTTTAGCCGGGTCACGCAATGCCGGTATTTTTGCTGCAAGGATGCTGGCGACTCAGGATCCTGAACTGGAGAAAAAACTCTTGCAATTCAAAAAGGATATGGCTGTTGGAGTGGTCAAAAAGTCAGCGGTGGTACAGAAAAAGATGGCTGATGATGGACTGATTTAGTCATCTTTGAGTTGTATACAATATACACTTTTCGGTTGACTTCTGCGATATTTTTGATTTAGCTTGCTATCGGTTAGCACACATCTATTCATTGTGAAAGGGAGGAATTACAGATGAAAAAGTTACTCGTACTGTTGGCTATTGTAGCTTTTGTTGCAACAGCGTTGACTGCTGTTGCTCAAGACAAAGGTCCTGCTGTGATAAAGTTGGACAAGGCAAAAACTGGTGTTATTACTTTTGAGCATGCTAAACACCAAACTCGAACTGAGTGTAAGACCTGTCACCATACTGGTGGTTTTGAAAAATGTGACAGCTGTCACGGGAAGAAAGCTGACGGGAAAAAACCCAAGTACAAAAATGCCATGCATAAGACTTGCAAGGATTGCCACAAAAAAATGAAAAAAGGACCGACCAAGTGTAAAGGATGTCACGTTAAATAATTTTACCCTTGAGAAGATTTGTATTGCAATGCCAGTCTGAGCTATTCAGACTGGCATTTTTTTATGGTTGATGGCGTCGCAAAAAGTCCGCCTCTGCGTTGCAGCGGTTTTTCAAGACTGTACCGTACCATATGTGTATGGCTTCGCCCTCGAAAAGCCACTACACCTTGTGAGACGGAATTTTTGCTTAGCCATCCAATGACTTTTTGCGAGAACAGCATGGTTGGCTAGAATGAAAGAAACTCTGGATAAATTATCGATCGGTAACCTCCAACTGCTGCAGGCAGAAAACGGTTATCGCTACTCTCTCGATCCCATTATTTTGGCTCGATTTGTCAATGTGAGAAGGGGAGGTCGGGTTGTTGATTTGGGAGCTGGTTGTGGCATTATATCGTTGTTGTTGGCTCGATTAAGTGATGCCGATGAGTGTATTGGTATCGAAATTCAACCTGAGTTGGCAGACAGGGCAGTGCGGAATGTTGAACTCAACGTCCTGCATGATCGAGTGCATATTGTGCAAGATGATATCCGAAGTATCCAGGATATCCTCCCCACAGGTTGTTTTGACCTGGTTGTTAGTAATCCACCTTACCGTCGACTCGATTCTGGAAGAATTGCTCCGAATAATGAGCGTGCTGCTGCACGGCATGAGTTGGCAGGGGGGCTGGTCGATTTTGTTGCTGCGGCGAGTTGGTTATTAAAAAATGGTGGCAGTTTTGCTATGATCTATCTGGTGGAGCGTCTACCCGAATTGATGACTGTGATGATTGCCGAAGGAATTGAGCCAAAACGACTGCGGATGGTGCACCCACGGCAAGGAGAAGCGGCCAAAATAGTTCTCCTTGAGGGTCGTAAGGGAGGTCATCCCGGGCTGCAGGTTGAAAATCCACTTTATATCTATAGGAACAATGCGGCAGGGCGGGACTATACGGAAGAGGTGTTGCAGATGTATGAGGTGCTTCCAGGTTAATTTTCCCTGACTTTGTCCAGTTGTTTCTGCCGGGTGAAAAGTTCGCGCATTTCGTGTTTTAACTCTGAGTTTTTAACCGGGGACAGTTCTTCTTCAATCAATTTTTTTTCAGCATCAGTCAATTCAATTTTGGTCCATGCTGGGGGTTCGGGTGTCTGTTGAATTTTAAGAGGCTGATGTGTTTGTGAACTGCGCGTTTGGCGCAGATAAATATCGGTGATCCCGGCGTTGGGTATTTTTGCGTTGATTTTTTCAAGAATTTGCAGCTTCATCATTTGTAGCTGTTGCATCCAGACTGGATGGTCTACTTGGATCTCCAAAACTCCCTTGCGCAGCTTGAGCGGCCTGGCTCGAGCGGCAATCTGTTCTCCAACCAGTTGGTCCCAAACCAGCCATGCTTGATGTCGGGTGATTTGTTCACCAAATCCTGGTTGACCAAGGATCTGTTTTATGAGTGAACCGACTCGCTCGGCTTGTTTCATTGGTGCCCGATCACTGCGTTTCATTCTGAGCCCTTCTGCGAATTCGCCCTCCGAGCAGCTGTCCGGCAACTGCACAGCCGAGAGTGAAGGGAATCCAATACCAGTTAAAACCGAAAGTTATCCTCATGACGACAATAAATGGGATTGACGCATGGACAAGGATGAACCAGCGTGGTGAAAATTTACGACTGTTTTCACGGAAATAGCCAAGCGGCAGGTTACTGCCAAAAGAAAAAAACAACAGGGTTGCAAGCAGTAGAATCTGATCTGGTAACAAAAGATATTTCCTTTTACGCAAAAATGGAGGCAACCAGTTGAATGGTGCTAGTTTGATGATAGATATCAGCAAAATCGATGAGATGGTCTCCCCCGCTTCACTCATCGGCGTCAATGCGCCATGATGGTAATCAATCATTCCATCAACAGAAACGAGAGGAGACCACCATGAAGATTACCACTATCGGTTTAGACTTGGCAA
>JAKIUD010000146.1 GCA_021647765.1 Desulfuromusa sp.
TGATACTATTCAGTCATGACAACTCAACAGCAGATAAAACATCCCCTGAATAATAGTCAATCAGACAGCTCCTCATTGCTTGCCACTAGCGATATAGCCGTTATCGGTGGCGGTGTTGTCGGCTGTGCCGTTGCCCGGCGGATGGCTCTGGAAGGGGCTTCCGTGGTTCTGATCGAGAAAGCAGCTGATATCCTTGCGGGGGCAAGTAAAGGCAACAGTGCCATTCTTCACACCGGTTTTGATGCCCCGGTCGGTTCTCTGGAATGGGAATGTGTGCAAAAGGGTTATCACGAATATTTAGAGATTCGGGACAGCCTTAACCTGCCACTGCTTAAAACCGGAGCCCTGGTTGCTGCCTGGACAGAAGAGCAGGAAGCTAAATTTACCGATATCCTGAAAAAAGGGCACGCTAACGGGGTTGAGGATATTCATCTTCTGAGTCGAGCAGAAGTCCTCGATCGCGAGCCCCATCTGGCAAAGAGCATTCGAGCTGCGATAGCGATTCCACGTGAATATGTTATCGATCCCTGGTCGACTCCCCTTGCCTACCTGCAACAAGCGTTGGAAAACGGGGGACAAGCGTTGTTTAATGCCGAGGTGACCGGCGGTGAATTTGATGGCCGTCACTGGTTACTTAATACCAAACGGGGACAAGTACAAGCCCGTTATGTCATCAACTGTGCCGGGCTTTATGGAGACATCCTTGACCAGAAGGTTCTTGGCGCCAGTGAATTCACCATCAAACCACGCAAAGGGCAGTTTGTGGTCTTTGATATGGCGGCAAGTAAATTACTGAGTTCGGTTATCTTACCCGTCCCAACCGAACGAACCAAAGGGATCGTCCTGTTTCCAACAATTTTTGGCAACATTGCTGTCGGACCGACCGCAGAAGATCAGGAAGACAGAGATGATGCCTCCGTTGATCAAGAAAATCTGAAAGCTCTGCGCGCGCAGGCCATCGAAAAGGTACCAGAGCTTGCCAATATTCCGGTAACAGCCACCTATGCGGGGATCCGACCAGCATCCGAGAAAAGGGAATATCGGGTCAGCGAAAACTCTGAGCGCAACTGGATCACCCTCGGCGGGATCCGTTCAACCGGATTGACCTCGGCACTCGGTCTTGCCCAACATGTTCACCAGCTGCTCACAAATCGGGGAACCCAGTTTGATGCGATAGCAGAACCACAGGTACCAAGAGTCCCAAACCTGGCAGAACATCGTCCCCGGGATTATGCAACCCCCGGTTACGGCGAAATTGTTTGCCACTGTGAAATGGTCACAGAACGTGAAATCAATGCGGTGATGGACGGTCCGATCCCGGCAGGGAGTCTTGTCGGCTTAAAAAGACGAACCCGTGCAACCATGGGTCGCTGTCAGGGTTTCTACTGCTCGGCACGTCTGGCAGAACTGACCAAGGGGATGTTTGCCGAACCTCTTGGAGTGGGAGAGGCCGATGACTGATATCCTCAAGCATGAAACCTGCGCTGTGGCGATTATTGGCGCGGGTCCGGCGGGGCTTTCTGCGGCAATAACCTTGAAAAAAGCGGGGATCGAATCGGTTCTGGTGTTGGAGCGTGAAGCAGAAGCGGGTGGTATTCCACGCCATTGCGCCCATCCTCCTTACGGTCTTCGCGAATATAAACGGCTGCTGACTGGCCCCACTTACGCAAAAAAGCTGGTTGAGACGGCTCGCAATGTTGGCGTCAAGATTATGCTAAAGCAGACGGTGACAAATCTCGAATCAGGCGGGGTTCTGACAATTGCGTCTCCCGAAGGCTTGAGAAAGTTGACAGCAAAACGGGTTCTCCTTGCCACGGGAATCCGTGAGACACCCCGTTCAGCGCGACTGGTTTCGGGCGACCGGGCGCTGGGGATCTGCAATACCGGAACCCTGCAATCGATGGTCTATCTGAAACATCTGGTTCCATTTCGCCGTCCGGTCGTGGTCGGAACAGAAATCGTCAGTTTTTCTGCCCTCTCGACCTGTAAGAAAGCGGGGATTCAGCCGGTTGCGATGTTGGAAGCAGGAGATCGTCCATTTGTGCGGTCGCCAATCCACTATGCCACCCGTTTTTATGCTGTTCCCCTGTTTTTAAAGACCCGGATTAGCAAAATTATCGGCAAGGATCGGGTTCATGCTGTTCAGGTGATGGATAAGCATGGAAACGTGCGCGAAATCGCTTGTGATGGTGTTCTCTTCACCGGTCAATTCACCCCGGAATCGGCTCTTGCCCGGATGAGTCATCTTGAGCTGGATTATGCAACGGGCAGTCCGGTTGTTGACCCGTTTGGTCGCTGCTCAGATCCAGTCTATTATGCTGCCGGCAATGTCTTACAATACCACCCCAATGACGATCATTCTACAGCCGTCCCGCTCTACTACACCGCCGACAATCTTCCACAACCCGTCAATGTGGCAGGTCAATGCTGGCAGCAGGGGCAAATAACGGCTCAATGGATTA
>JAKIUD010000082.1 GCA_021647765.1 Desulfuromusa sp.
CAATACCACCCCAATGACGATCATTCTACAGCCGTCCCGCTCTACTACACCGCCGACAATCTTCCACAACCCGTCAATGTGGCAGGTCAATGCTGGCAGCAGGGGCAAATAACGGCTCAATGGATTACCAATGATTTAGATGGGAAACTCCCTTCTCAGCCTTGATATAAATGATGCGTTTCATCCGTCAATTTTATGGATGATGATTCAATGAAGTCAGAGAATCGGCAAAAACCCTTGTATTTTTCAATATATTTACTATTCTTTACCTTGGTAGTGCCTATTTGTTTCTGATAATATACTGTCCAAACAGCCCCCCCCCTGATTCTGAAGAGGTTTCTTATGTCATTTGTGAGTATTTTCAAAAACAGTAGTGGAATTGAAAAAGAGATCGACGCCTTTTTGAATCTGGCCAGCGAGTCAGGGCTGATCTTCGTTCAGGGAGTGGACGCTTTCCTGATCAATAAACTCGATACGTTCACTGAGCATCTTAACCATATTGTAGAAACGGAAAAAGAGGCCGACATACTGCGCCGCTCGATAGAAGATTTACTTTACCGGAAAACCCTGATTCCAGAATCACGAGGAGATGTTCTGGAACTGATTGAGCGGATGGATGTTTTACTGGGGCGCTTTAAGGGGGTGATGTTCCGGATCGAAATAGAACGGCCCTGTATCGACCCAAAATTTCACGACGATCTGAAAACTCTGGTTAATTGTGTTCTTCAATCTGTCGAGGCAGCAACCCTATCGTTAAGGGCTTACTTTAAGGACATTTCTCAAGCCAGTGATCATATCCATAAAGTTTCTTTCTGGGAAACCGAAGCTGATAAAGCCGCCACTTGCCTGCAAAAAGCTATTTTTAGTGATGCTGAATTGGGTTTAGATGCAAAAATGCAGCTGCGTGATCTGGCCAGAAGTATCGACAAAATAGCCGATCAAGCTGAAGACCTGGGTGATAGTCTCGCCATCTACGTCATTAAACGCTCACTCTAGGCACGACAATGTTCCTGTTTTTTCTTTCAAGCGGCATGTTTCTGGGATGGTCTTTGGGTGCCAATGATGCCTCCAATGTTTTTGGTACAGCGGTGGGTTCGCGGATGCTCAAGTTTCGTACCGCAGCAATTCTCTGCTGTATTTTCCTGACTCTAGGAGCCGTTATCAGTGGGGCGGGAGCGAGCCACACCCTTGGGAAACTGGGAGCTGTCAATGCAGTTGCCGGTGCTTTTGTCGTCGCATTTGCCGCCGCCATGAGTGTCTATCTGATGACCTTGGCACGCTATCCCGTATCAACCTCACAAGCGATTGTCGGAGCAATTGTCGGATGGAATATTTTCACCGGATCACCGACCGACAGCGATGCTCTCTCCAAAATAGTCATAACTTGGATAGCCTGTCCAATTTTGTCAGGAATCATTGCCGTAGTCTCATATAAAATTGTTTCTCATTTCATTATCAAACGTAAAATCCATATGTTTAAATTAGACAAAATGACCAGATATGGATTGCTATTGATGGGAGCGTTCGGAGCCTTTGCTCTGGGAGCCAATAATATTGCCAACGTCGTTGGGGTATTTCTCCCCGTTTCCCCTTTTACCGAAATTGAACTTTTCGGTGGTCTCAGCTTCAATCCGGCGCAACAACTCTTTTTCCTCGGCAGTGTGGCAATTTCTGTCGGGGTTGTAACCTACTCAAAACGGGTCATGGATACTGTTGGCAGCGGAATTTTTAAGCTCTCACCGGTCATGGCTCTCGTTGCAGTCTGGGCTCACTCTGTAGTTTTGTTCCTGTTTGCCTCACAACAATTGGAACAATTTCTCATCAGCCTGGGACTACCAACAATCCCGTTAGTTCCGGTCTCCAGCTCACAGGCAATCGTTGGTGCAGTGGTTGGGATGGGCCTACTCAAGGGGGGACATAATATCCGTTGGAGAACCGTTGCAGGAATTGCTGGCAGCTGGGTCACTACCCCCATATTCTCCTGTTTGATCAGCTTTATCTTCCTGTTTATTATCCAGAATGTCTTCCAACAAACAGTTTATTTGCCATAGAAAATGTAGGGGCGCGGCAAGCAGCGCCCCTACACCTCAACCCACCGTAATTTCAAATTGCTCAAGATGAAACCCCGGTCGTGAGTTAATTAAAACGGTTTTGCCATAACGCTGCTCCAGTTCATCCAGGCCACAACGTTCTTCATCAATCAACAAACCGGTTATTTCCGGATGAGCCAGCAGAGTGACGTGACCAGCCGAAAGATCTGCCATTTCACGCTGCAGTTCCCGCAGAATTTCATAAATAATTGTCAATTTCCCCCGAATATATCCCCTTCCTTCACAATACGGGCAAGGTTCACAGAGGGTTCGACCGATACTTTCCCGAACCCGTTTACGGGTCATTTCAATCAACCCAAGTTCAGAAATCTTTAGAATGTTAGTTTTATTTTTGTCAGCTTTTAATGCCTCTTCCAGTGCTGCATGAACCTTTTCACGGTGGGCTTCTTTTTCCATATCAATAAAATCAATGATGATCAGACCACCGATATTGCGCAGTCGTAGTTGAAAGGCAATCTCTTTGAGAGCCTCCAGATTGGTTTTAAGGATCGTATCTTCAAGATTGTGCTTCCCCACATAGCGCCCAGTATTGACATCGATGGCGACCAATGCTTCGGTCTGCTCAATAATGATCGACCCACCGCTTTTCAGCCAGACCTTCCGTCCCAAAGATCGGGAGATTTCCACCTCAAGTCCATAAGCATCAAAAACCGGTTCATCCCCCTTATAGAGTTCGATACAGTAATTCAAACGGGGCATAAATGTCCGGAGAAAACGGACGATTTTATCGTACTCTTCAACGTTATCAACGACGATTTTTCTGACATCTTCGGTCAAAATATCACGCAGCACCTTACTGGTCACGTCAAGATCAGAGTGGATCAAACCGGGTGCGCTGACTTCGTCAATTCCACGGCTGAGATTTTCCCAAAGCCCAACCAGAAACTCCATATCGTGGCGCAGATCCTCTTCACTTTTACCCTCTGAAACAGTTCTGACAATAAAGCCGGTTCCAGGTGCCCGCATCGATTCGACACTCTGGCGCAACCGCTCACGTTCCTCCTCACTTTCAATTCTTCGTGAGATACCAACATGATCAACTGTCGGCATAAATACCAGATGTCGTCCCGGCAAAGAAATATGTGAAGTAATTCGAGCCCCTTTGGTGCCAATCGGTTCTTTGGAAATCTGCACTAACAGTTCCTGCCCTTCGGTGAGAAGATCTTCTATCGGTGGCAGGGAGGGTAACTCAGTAGCACTGTCTGGCTCCAGGAGTTGTTCATCCCCCTCGATAGTTCTTTCAACCTGTTCCATTTCGTCCATAACGTCGGCAACGTACAAAAAAGCCGCCTTTTCCAGACCGACATCGACAAATGCGGCCTGCATTCCCGGCAAAACCCGAATAACTTTGCCTTTATAGATATTCCCAACAATTCCCATTTGCCGGTCCCGCTCAATATAGAGTTCGGCAATATGGTCACCTTCAAGCAAAGCAACCCGGGTTTCGTGAGAGGTAGTACTGATGACCAACTCCTTTGTCATGGTTTTTCTCCTGTCTAGCATATATTTATTAAAGTAATAACTTAACTAGTTCTGTAGTAATCTCGGGACTGTCCCCAGCACCACCGGGGGTTGTCCCAAGAGTTTACGAACCATGAAACCGCAGTGGTTCGCAGCGCAAAAGCCTGGGACAGCCTCCATGCGGGGACAGTCTCGGTTTTGCTGGAAATTTCCTTATCTGGGTATGTATGCACCACACTCAAGTTGGTTGAACATTTCTCCCCCTAGTGGGAGGAGATTAAAGGGAGGAGGCATTCCTGGGTACCCACCCTCACCCCAACCCTCTCCCATCAAGGGAGAGGGAGGTTAATTTCGGACATTTTTCCCGCTGATGAATTTACTGGAGCGTAATGTATAAGCAGATTTCCTTAGGCTAGCACCGCAAAAGTCCGCATTCTATGGATGCGTAACAAGGACGTGTCCCCCAGAATACTTGCTTAAGTTTTCAGCACAATCCCCGTTTTTCGCACCCCCAGGCGGCGGATATCTTCTATCTCCAACCCAAGAACACTTGCTGCAACCTGCAACGGGCTCCCTTTGATCAACTCGATTTGCAACTCAGCACCAATTTGAGACAGTTCAAGCACATCCGGTCGGATATCAACTTGTTTTTCAATCCCTTTTTTGCTGCGTGAGACCAGAATTTGATCCGCATCCAGAAAACTGCTAATCCGTTCGGACAAATCCTCTGGCAACGACCCCGGTAATGGAACACGGTAGCAACTGGAAGCAACAGCTGCCGAAGGAGAGGGTGACTTCCAAGGGATAATTTTACCTTCAACTATTTTGAATCCTACTGGAAGTTGAACATTGATATCATTGATAACCTGATCTACTGGCACATGAGATAATAATTCCAGATCAACCAACTCTGCTTCACTTGACACCCCCATCGGCAAAGCCTCCAGATAGGAGATCTTTGGCATCGGGTGAAATCCTTGCGAAAAACGGATCGGAAGTTTTGCCCGGCGAACCGCCCGCTGAAACATTTTTAAATATTCCAGATGACCCACCATTCTGGCTCGACCCAACTTACTCAACTTGAGACGGACTCGGGTCAGTTGTTCCACCTCCGCAACTTTTTCCTCATTTTCAGACGCTGCGGTGGCATTGACCGCTTGAATTTCTTCTGGTGTAATCTGGCGCATCCGCAGTTCTTCAAAATCACAGATATCACACCCATGACAACGACCCTCACGACAGTCGAAAGTTGCTACGCCTGCAAAAGCTTTATGTCGCTCACTTAAAAAGAATTTCTTTGGTACCCCGCAATCGATATGTTCCCAGGGGAGAATTTCATCCTCATCGCGCTGCCGTAAATACCAACCAGGATCTATATTACAGTCGGAAAAAGCCTGTTGCCATAAGCTGAAATCAAAACATTCCCGCCAGCCGTCAAAGCGACAACCAAGGTCTGCGGCTCGTTCTAAAACAGCGGACAAACGCCGATCCCCCCGGGCGAAGACCCCTTCCAAAAAGGAAGATTCTGCTCCATGATATTTGAAACGTAACTTTTTCTGCCGTAACCCATCCCGCAGGAGCCGCTGTTTACGCACTGTCTCATCAATTCCGATTTGCGCTTCCCACTGAAAGGGGGTATGCGGCTTTGGAACAAATGTAGAAACAGCGACATTGACATCATTCCCGCTGGTTCCCTTGCCACTTTTTTTCACTTGTGTGGCAAGCTCAATCAGTGCCTGTAAATCGGCATCAGTTTCGGTCGGCAATCCCAGCATGAAATAGAGCTTGATCAAGCGCCAGCCAAGTTGAAATGCATTTCTGGTCGATTCCAGCAGATCCTCTGCATTGATCCCTTTATTGATCAGTTCCCGCAGCCGCTCACTTCCCGCTTCTGGAGCCAGGGTAAAACCGGTCTTGCGCACCTTTTTAACCTCCTCCATCAATTCTGGAGAGAGAGAACCAACCCGCAAGCTGGGGAGAGAAACAGCCACTTTGGCATCGACATATTCTGCCATCAACTGCTGTAACAGCGGCTCAATACAAGTGTAGTCACCAGTGGATAAAGAGAGGAGAGAAATTTCCTCGTATCCCGAATTTTGCAATGATTCAGCAATCAAATCGCGGAGTTTTTCGGGGCTACGCTCACGGACAGGACGATAAATATAACCCGCCTGGCAAAATCGGCAGCCACGGGTACAACCACGGGTAATTTCCATGGCAACCCGGTTATGAATCGTCTGCATAAACGGGATGATCGGTCGGGCTGGGAAGGGAGCCGTTTCGAGATCATTGAGAAAACGTCGCCGAACCTTATCATAACCCGGTCGAAGAGGGGTGATTTGCTCAATACAACCACTTTTTTGATAGCTGACATCAAATAGCTCAGGAATGTAAAAACCTTCACAGGCTGACAACTTTTGCAGAAACTGTTTACGATTCCAACCCTCCTGCTTACTCAAGCGAACCAACTCAACTAGCTCAACAACCGCCTCTTCCCCGTCGCCAATCAAAGCGACATCAAAAAAATCGGCCAATGGTTCAGGATTGAACGCACACGGACCGCCAACCACAATCAATGGAGCATTCTCATCCCGCTGATCCCGACGCCGTGGAATTCCACCCAGATCGAGCATTGTAAGCAAATTGGTATAACTGAGTTCATACTGCAGAGTGAATCCGACAATATCGAAGTAGTTTAAAGGGAGAGACGACTCCAGTGAACAGAGAGACTGCTGGTGGTCACGCAACCACTGTTCCATATCGGCCCAGGGGGAATAAACCCGTTCTGCGGCAACCCAATCGAGACTATTGAGGATATTGTAGAGAATCGGAAAACCGATATGGCTCATTCCCACTTCGTAAACGTCGGGGAAAGCCAGTGCCACCCGTACGTCAATCCCCTCATCTGGTTTAACAATACTTCCCAGCTCGCCACCTAAATAGCGGGACGGACGACTGACCTGCGTCAACGCTTCTGTTTGATCTGTTTTTAACAAGAATTTTCCTTCTTAATTATCCGGGGACAGACCCGAATGGCGCTAGTTTAAGCAATTTTGTAGTAATCTCGGGACTGTCACCAGCTCTATCGGAGGCTGTCCCGAGAGTTTACGAGCCACGAAGAACCGCTGTGGTTCGCACTGCAAAAACCTGGGACAGCCACGAGGCGTGGTGATAGCTACGTCGAGTGGTGAGGATTGAGCATAACGCCGCAGATGCTGCTTTTTCATCAGCTCCACCATCAGTTCTTTTCACCCCAGAGGCCAACCCCATAAAACTGCTCCTGCAATCGTTCTTCCGGATATTGCTGCCAAAAGGTCTCCCGGGAAAAATCAAACCGATAATCACCAATATATTCGGTTAAAATTTTATATGCGGCATTGATGCGTCTGATCTTATCATTATTCGGATCTGCCCCTTTATCGGGATGATAGCGACGCACCAGCTGACGGTGACGCTCACGAACCTTCTTCAAAGTAGCCTGCGGCGGCAAGTCTAACTCGGTCAGCGCTGCCATTAATTCTTTATAGGTCATAAAACCTCCCAAACAACAGGATCAATAATGGAAACAATAACTTGTAAGTGTACCTCAGAATAGTTTTTGATAACAGATGATAAAGATAATTTTCCCCATATAAAAACACTCTTCCAGCATCTGTTTGACAGGCCACCTGTGTTCAGAATAGGATGCTTTGATATTTTACAGCTATTTAAGGAGCGACTGTGGCACGACAAAAAACCATCTACAGCTGCCAACACTGTGGTTTCCAAAGCCCAAAATGGCTGGGGCGTTGCCCCGACTGTCAGCAATGGAATACTTTGGTGGAGGAGCGGCCAATTGCAGTCTCTGGTCATAGTCGAGCAATGCCCCAGCCGGGCAAGCCGCAGAAACTTGTAGAAGTTAACAGCAGTGAAGAGGATCGTTTGAGCTGTGGAATGGCAGAGCTGGATCGAACCCTCGGCGGCGGTGTAGTCCCCGGATCTTTGATCCTGGTCGGTGGAGATCCCGGCATCGGCAAATCGACACTGTTATTACAAGCCTTTGCCCAATTGGCAAAAAATGGCACTGCTCTTTATGTGACTGCCGAAGAATCGACCCGTCAGGTCAAACTCCGTGCCAACCGGCTTGGGATAACAACCGACAATCTCTACCTCCTGGCAGAAACCTCTCTGGAGCAGATAAAACAACGGATCAAGGAACTGCAACCTGCCTTTCTGGTGATCGATTCAATTCAGACTATTTTTACCAGCAGCCTTGATTCTGCCCCCGGTAGCGTTAGTCAGGTGCGCGAATGTACTGGACAACTGATGATTCAAGCCAAAGGTGATGGGCTGCCAACCTTCCTGGTTGGACACGTCACCAAGGATGGTGCCATTGCCGGACCGAGAGTCCTGGAGCACATGGTTGACACTGTCCTCTATTTTGAAGGTGATCCGGGTCACCCTTATCGCATTTTGCGGGCAGTTAAAAATCGTTTCGGTTCGACCAATGAAATCGGGGTCTTTGAAATGCAGGAGCTGGGACTGCGTGAAGTCAGCAATCCATCAGAACTGTTTCTGGCAGAACGGCCAAAAGGGAGCGCCGGCAGTGCCGTAGTTGCTTCACTCGAGGGAAGCCGTCCATTGCTGGTGGAACTGCAAGCCCTTGTCTCCAGCAGCTCTTTTGGCACTCCACAGCGTACCTCTATCGGGATCGACCACAAACGAATTGCGCTGTTAATTGCTGTTCTCGAAAAAAAAATTGAATTGTCCCTGGCCGGTCAGGATATTTTCCTCAATGTCGCAGGCGGGGTTCGGCTCGACGAACCAGCCATTGATCTAGCAGCGGTGGCAGCACTGGCTTCCAGCCACCTCAACCAGGTGATCAAGCCACAACTGGTTCTGTTTGGAGAGGTTGGCCTTACCGGAGAAGTCAGAGCAATTTCACAACCAGAACTTCGGGTCAAAGAGGCTGCCAGATTAGGATTTACCCAATGTGTGCTGCCGCAGGGAAATCTGAAAAACCTGGATATCCCGGACACAATGGAATTAATCGGCGTCAAACATGCCAGTGAGGCACTTGATGTTATATTTGAATAAAATGTATTTCCCAGAACGACATAAAAGTAAGCTGGCAGAAAAAATCCGGAGAATAGAGGGAGACGGTCAATGTCTGATGAATTAACCCATTTCGATAAAAATGGCAAAGCAATCATGGTTGATGTTGGGGAGAAACCACTGACTGTCCGTGAAGCTGTTGCCGGGGGGAGGATCCAGATGAAACCCGAAACCCTACAGCAGATTCTGGCACAGCAGGTGAAAAAAGGGGATGTCTTCGCCGTTGCCCGCCTGGCAGGAATTATGGCAGCGAAACAAACCTCATCCCTGATCCCCCTCTGCCACCCGCTGCCGTTGAGTGCTGTGGAGATTGATTTTGACAGTGATCCACAACGAGGACGGGTTACTATTTCGGCAACCGCCAAAGTAACCGGGAAGACCGGGGTAGAGATGGAAGCGCTCACTGCAGTTTCGGTCGCAGCACTGACTATTTATGATATGTGCAAAGCAATTGACCGGGAGATGGTCATTGAAACAATCTGTCTGATAAAAAAATCCGGCGGGGAAAGTGGAACATTTATTCGTAAAAATTCCTGATCTGGGGTGTTGGCAAAACCGCCCAGACCTGATAAATTCTCTTTTTACATTGTTTGTTGTGGGATATAGCAATATGGAACCATCAATCTATACGATCCGTAAAAGTTTTCTGCTCCCACTGGGGTTGCTTGTTATACTCAGTTTTATATTGTTGGCAAGTGCCTTGTTCCTGCAACTACCAACAGCAAAAATAATTATCCTTGCAGCGTTCTTAATCCCGGTATGTCTTGTTTTTGCTGAAAGCTCCCTACGCAAGGTGAGCATCAACGATGAAGCCATCGAGGTCAACAAATTGTTTCGCAGCAAACGTCTTGCCTACTCTGAATTGACTGCGGTTGATATAATTCAAGTCCGCAAACGTGCCTTTGTCAGCCTCAGCAGTGAGAATGACTTTATGATTATTTCCAACAGTTATGCACACTTTGGATCACTGCTGCAACAGTTGGTAGCCAGAGTTTCTAAAAATGTGGTCAGTGATGAAATCCGGCGGTTAGCAGAGAATCCACCCCCTAAATGTAGTGATGTTTTTTCAGCCTGGCTTGCTGTTGCTGTTTTGACTTTAATAATTTTTGTTCAACTCAGAGGTGCATTCTAATCTTTAACAATGATAAGAATAATGTACCAGGAAGGATGGTGTTATGAACGAGAAAGCCTTAGCAGAATTCAAAGAACTACTAAACCAGCAGTTAGAATCCCTTTCACAGGAAGTCGGTAAAACTGTTTCCGGCATGACCAAGGAAAACCCTAATTTTCCTGACCCAACGGATCGGGCATCACTTGAATCAGATCGCAACTTTGAATTACGGATCCGTGATCGCGAACGAATGCTGAGTAAAAAAATCCGCCAGGCGTTAGAACGAATCGAAGATAAAACTTTCGGTCACTGTGAGAGTTGTAATGAAAAGATCGGGATAGAGCGATTACGTGCCCGCCCGGTAACAACCCTCTGCATTGATTGTAAAACTGAGCAGGAACGGCAGGAAAAAATTTGTTAATAGCTAACGCTTAATTCCACAGATCAATCTAAATTATTTCTTACTTGGCCAGGAAGCTCGCCGTTCCTGACCAGCATATGTTTCGCGACTTCTGTAATCGCGAAGTTTGGCATTCGGTCGAACAATATCAACCCAACCGTCAGAGCGCTTAAAACGGATGATCTTTTCGGTCGCGATTAAAACATCAAGAACATCATTGCTGACCGTGCTTTCAGTTCCATCACAATAGACAACCTCAATTAATTGTTTACCCATAACACCTCCTCCATCTGTTCTTTGTTCGAACCTCTTTCTCTTGCATTTTTGCAGTATACCCAAGACCAGGTGATTTTTCACTGGAAATCTATCTTTACAACGATTCTCCCGGCAAGACTGACGTAACTTTTATTGTTTTTTAACGACGACCAGTGTATGTTTATCAATCTCAAATAGTCTTTATGCTGAACGATTTAAATACAGGGAGAATCACTATGTTTGGATTGGGAACACAGGAACTGCTGATCATTCTGGTACTGGTCATGATTGTCTTTGGCGCAGGCAAACTACCTCAGGTTGGCGGAGCTCTGGGGAAGGGGTTGCGGAACTTTAAAAAAGGGGTCAAAGAGGCCGATGACGATATTGAAGAAGGACAAGTTGAAGAGATTGTCGATGAGAATGGCGACAAAAAAAAAGACACCTGATGATCTAGCGCCATTTTAAAAAATAAGGGCTGAGGTTCTTGCAAAACTCCTTAAAGCCCAGTGACCGTCATTCCCGCGCAGGCGGTAATCCAGGTATTTCCTGGGTTCATCAAAAAACTGGATCCCCGTTTTCACGAGGATGACGATTTTTGCAAAAGGCTCAGCTTTTTAATTATTTATCACCCCATTGCTATTATTCCACCGGTGACAGTTTAGCCTCAAAAATACGCTTATCGACAGCACAACGATGTGCTTCTTCAGCCGTTACTTTTTCTTCGTTGAGTAATTCCATCAGATGGGTATCCATCAGCTGCATCCCCTCACCTTTTGCGGTCTGGATAATTGACGGAATCTGAAAGGTTTTGCCTTCGCGAATCAGATTACCAACCGCAGCATTGCCGAGCATGATTTCCAGTGCAGCGACACGCCCCTTACCATCGGCAGTCCGCAGAAGTTGTTGACACACCACACCTTTGAGACTTTCGCTGAGCATCGAACGAACCTGCTCCTGCGCATCCTTCGGAAACACATCAATAATCCGATCGATGGTCTTCGGTGCCGAATTTGTGTGCAGGGTGCCAAAAACCAGATGTCCCGTTTCTGCTGCCGACATCGCCAGCTGGATTGTTTCAAGATCCCGCATTTCACCGACCAGAATAATATCGGGATCTTCCCGCAATGCGGCCCTTAAGGCACTGGCAAATGACTCGCTGTGTGTGCCAATCTGCCGTTGATTCATTAGTGACAGTTTGTTTTCATGGATAAATTCGAGAGGGTCTTCAAGGGTCAGAATATGTTCTTTGCGAGTACGATTAATCAGATCGATCATTGCCGCCAGTGTTGTTGATTTACCACTTCCCGTCGGTCCGGTCACCAGTACCAGCCCCTTGTTGAAGCGGGTCATTTTGAGTACCCCTTCAGGTAAATTCAGCTGCTCAGCCGTCAAAATTTCACTCGGAATCAGCCGAAAAACCCCGGCAATACCACGATGAGTGTCAAGAATATTGCCACGAAACCGCGCCAATCCAGGGAGTGAATAAGCAAAATCAAGATCACGAGTCTCTTCAAACTGCTGTACCTGATCATTATCCAGAATCTCAAACAACAACGCCTGAGCTTGATCATGGGTCAAATTGGGTGATTTCACCCTGATCATTTCACCATGCAAACGTAAAATTGGCGGTGTTCCCGTAGAAATATGGAGATCACTAGCTCCCTGCTGTTTCATCATCTTGAAAAGTGCGTCAATTTTTGCCATTCTGTCACCCTGGTTAAATCATAAAATTAATGTTTTCTTATAATGACAGTTGTATCCAAGACTGTCAAGCTGTCATAATAGTTCAGGGAACCGAATAGTGTTAGCTTAACCAGTATTGCAGTAAACTCGAGACTGTTCCCAGCTCCATCGGGGGCTGTCCCGAAGTTTACGATCCACGAAGAACTGCAGTGGTTCGCAACGCAAAAGCCAGGGACAGCCCCCATGCGGGGACAGTCCCGTATATGGTCTCCCCCTTAATTGCAAGGGCTTTTTGTCGATAATAACAGGGACAGGATTGCTGCCGTATATCCGGTCTCTTTATGAGAGAGTTT
>JAKIUD010000083.1 GCA_021647765.1 Desulfuromusa sp.
ACCTAAAAACATGATGCGTATTTCTCTGAAGTTCCATGTCCTGAATAATACAGACTGGGACAAGCCCAGTCTACACTATCCAGCACGGGGGCAAGCCCCCGAGATTTTCGCTACGCTCTGTTAAATTGTAATGGCTCGGCATCGGCATATTTAACCCCATTGATCGACCACATGTAGCGAGACATATTTCCGGTTAAATGGAGTTGAATCTCCCGCTCCGGATCACGTTGATCGACGGTGGGATAAAGATTATACAAATCTGAATAGCGGAGAACCCTGCGCCCGTTATTGCGCAAGCCGACCCCCGGATCATCGAGACGAGCCTGAGGATCTGATGCTCTGGCGTCGACATGAGGTCCAAATTCGGTTGGAACATGGACAATCTCAGCGTTGCTCCCCTGCCCAGCAGCAGCAAGCATTTTCATTGCTGATGCGGTAGAAGACATTCCGGCCATCCCGGCCATTCCGGTTTGAGTCTTTGTCATCCCAGCGGCAGGTTTCATCTGCGACATATCGGCTGACTGATCCCCCATCGACCCCATTCCACCGGTCATATTCCCCATATCCATCGTCATCCCCATGTCCTGCATGGTTAAAATCGGGTAGGGATCAAAACCGGGGACATCAGCCGTAAGATTCGGATCAGGAGTCAATGTTCCCCGGGCATAACCGGTGCGATCAAGTGCTTGAGCGAAAATACAATAAGCGCGATCATCCTTGGGTTCGACAATCACATCGTAAGTTTCTGCAACCCCGATCCGAAATTCGTCGACCGAAACCGGCTCAATATTCTGACCGTCAGCCGCGACAACTGTCATCTTTAACCCGGGGATACGAACATCAAAGAAAGTCATCGCCGAACCATTAATAATCCGCAGACGAACCTTTTCACCCCGTTTGAACAGCCCGCTCCAGCCATCAGTCGGGGTTTGTCCATTCATCAAAAAGGTGTAGGTATAACCGGTGACATCAGAGAGATCCCGGTCACTCATCCGCATTTTGTTCCACGGCGCTCGATCAGACCAGGTGCGAGCGACCCCTTTTTTCTCAATATCCCGGGCCAGATCACCGGCAGTCCGTTCGGCAAAGTTATAATAGCCACTCATCTTTTTAAGTTTTGCATAGATATCAGTCGGATCTTCATCTGACCAATCTGACAGCATCACCACATAGTCACGATCATAACTGAACGGTTCAGGTTCCAACGGATCAATGACAAGCGCTCCATACAGGCCGGTTTGTTCCTGAAATCCGGAGTGGCTGTGATACCAGAAAGTGCCGCTCTGTTTAACATCAAATTGATAGTGGAATGTTTCGCCTGGAGCGATTCCCTGAAAGCTGATATCGGGAACACCATCCATGCCGGGGGGCAGAATCATCCCGTGCCAGTGAATCGAACTCGATTCCGCCAAATGATTGGTCACGTTCAAGGTTACGTGATCCCCTTCCCGCCAACGCAGGATTGGCCCTGGGACAGAACCATTGACCGCAGTTGCAAAGCGTTTTTTTCCAGTGTAATTAACCGCCTGTGGGGCAATTTTCAGATTGAATTTTTTGCCCTGTAAAACCGGGTGAGACAAAACGCTATCTGCTGCCGCCCATGAGCGCCATGGAGACAGTCCCAGACCCAGCAAGACCCCTCCCATCGCCACACCTTTGACAAATTGACGCCGCGGCAGAAACAGTTTTTCAATATCTAAAGGGTACGTTTCTCTTGTCATGGAATAACCTCGTTTTTGTTAAGTTTATTTTTCTTCCAAAGGGTGGAGCAAACAACAGCAGTGCTTATTGACCGCCCTTTTTTTCAAATTCAAGCTGTATTTCTCGGCATCTGCGCGCATCGACATCGGTACAAACAGCGTCGATCGAAACACTTTTATCACAACCGTTAGCATCACAATTAGGTGATTTTCCACAGAGACATTGAATATCGAGAAGCTGTCCTTCGGTACTGCTGCAGCTTCCAGAAATACCCTTCCGACCAAAGATAATGCCGATAGACAACCCAGTAAAAGCAAGGAGAAACAGGACAAAAGCAGGAATAAAAAGCTCCATAACTGTTGCGCTAAGGGGGGCGGAAAAACCGACCTTCTGACCTGCCTGCTGGGCAAATACCTGCCCGGCAATTAACAACGAAAAAAGTGGAAACAAGACAACTATTGTTTTTTTCATAATAAATCTCCTTTCCTGCTGCTGTAGTGCTAAAGCGTTACTTTGTTATCCAAGATCTTTACGCAACACTTCAAATTCTTCTTGATTGATTTCACCTCTAGCGTAGCGTTTCTTCGCAATATCCAAAGCACCCTCTTCTCTTTCGTCCCTGCTCAGAGAGCAACTTCCACGACCGAAAAGAAAATAAATAACCACGACAAAAACAACCACCATCATAATCGGCATAATAATTGGGAAATATCCCATGCCATTGCTCCACATATATCCAGAACCCATAATCAGACTCCTTACCGGTTAAAAGTTAGATAACTTCAAACTGCCCCATCATCCCATCATCCTCATGTTCCAGAAGATGACAGTGATACATATAGACCCCTTTGTAATCGAGGAATCGACTGATAATCCGCACCGTTTCACCCGGTTGGATAAGGACGGTATCCTTCCGCCCCTGTTCGTGGACTGGAGGCCTGCGCCCGTCACGGTCAAGGATCTGGAATTGCACGTCATGCAGGTGCATCGAATGAGGCATACTCATCATCATGGCCGATTTATTGGTAATCTCCCAGATCTCGGTCGCTCCTAATTTGACCTTTTCATCGATCCGGTTGAGATCCATTTTTTTGCCATTGATGGTTAAGCTGCCACCCCCCATCATCCCCATTCCCATACTTTGCATCACGAAACGCCGAGTATAATCGGCCTCTGACTCAGGAATACGCTCAACCTTTTGCAAAGTCTGAGGTAAACCTGTAGAGCTCTGCAGCGTTTTGACAACATTAATCTGCATTGCTTCAAATCGATCGCCACCACGCTGATCAACCAGCATCGACAGTTTCTTTCCCTTGAGAGAACTGAGATCAAGAACCACCTCGGCCCGCTCACCGGCAGAGAGGAGAATTGAAGTCATTGAAACCGGGCGATCCAGGAACCCGCCATCAGAAGCGATCATTTGGAAGGGTTGACCGCCAAAAGAAATCTTGTAGATTGAAGAGTTGGAGCCATTCAATAAGCGTAATCGCACCCGTTGTTTGTCAACCGACAGAGTTGGCGACATAGCACCATTGACCAACATATAGTTACCGATCACCCCGTTCATGGTCTCATGCATATTTTGCACGTAAGCAAACTGACCATCAGAGAAAAAACGGCGATCCTGAATAACAACGGGGATATCATCAACCCCATAGTTCTTCGGAATATCGAGTCGATCAGAGACCTCATCTTCAATCAGAAACAGCCCGGCCAATCCGTGATAGACCTGCTCACCGGTTTTCCCCATTGCATGAGGGTGATACCAAAGAGTTGCTGCCTGCTGTTTGATGGTAAAGTCAGGGTTCCAAGACGCCCCCGGAGCAATCGGTTGTCTGGGACCACCATCCCACTTAGCGGGAAGATGCAAACCGTGCCAGTGGAGTGTGGTCACCTCGGGTAAGTTATTGTCCACCCGCAGATTAAAGCGTTGCCCATTTCTCACCCGGATGGTCGGCCCGAGAAAGTTCCCATTATAACCGGCCGTTTCAGTGATCTTGCCCGGAAAGAAAGATCTCTGCCCCAGCTGTGCAGCCATTTTAAATTGAGCCGTCAAGCCGGTTTTATCCAAATTCTCCAACAGAGGAGGAATCGGTAACGCTGTCGAAAAATCAGCAGCGTAAACGGTTGAAACAAAACCCTTTTTATTCAAGAGAAACAGACCGGTTGAACCAACCCCTGCCAGAGCTATTGCCGCCAGGCCACCTTGCATAAATTGTCGTCTTTTCATGATTTTCTCCTCTGTTTTTCTTGGAATTTTTTACACCCAACCGGCTTAAATTGCGGCAATCACTTTTTTCAATTTTTCCTGAATCAACCCGGCAGTCTCCTGTAGATCAGGATTGCCGACCGCCTGCATCGAATCGACCGGGTTAATTGCTGAAACTTCGACCTTACCGTCTTCTACTTCACGGACAATGACATTACAGGGAAGCATGGTGCCGATATGGGGCTCCGACTGTAGGGCGGCAAAAGCATAAATCGGATTACAGGCACCAAGAATTTTGTAAGGGGGGATATCTTTGCCGAGCTTTTCTTTGATTTTCCCCTGGAGATCGATTTCAGAGAGGACGCCGAACCCTTCTTTCCCCAGTTCAGTGGTGACCACGGTGATCGCTTCGTCAAATTTCAGGTTGGTAATTTTATTAAAGTAGTAAGACATTTTATCTCTCCTGACCTCAATTGAGGACTAATGGGGTTTTTGCTTTGAATAACTTTTACTTTCCAACAGCTCGGTTCCTTCCAGGGCTGCAAGAATTGGACACTCATCGGCTGAGCCATGACCATCACAACAGGCATCAAGGGTTTCAAGGGTTTTTTGAATTTTCTTCAAATCTCTGATCCGTTTTTTAATATCATCGATTTTTTCTTCGATTTGCTCCTTCACATCCCCCTTGGTCGCATCGGGATCAACCCGCAGAAACAGCAACTCCTTAATCTCTCGCAAGGTGAATCCCAACGTTTTAGCCCGCTTGATAAAACGGAGACGGGTGATCCCATCATCAGCATAGAGACGATAATTTGATGCGCTTCTGGCGAGGGGTGTTATCAACCCTTCCCGCTCATAAAACCGGACCGTTTCGATCCCTAATCCAGCACCCTTAGCAACTTTTCCAATTGTCAATCCATTCATAATGACTCCCTTTCGCTTAATTTGTTACCAGATTTATCCACATTCTAAACCCTAAAGCACACTACAGAGTCAAGAGGATAAATATTTATTTTTTGTACCCCTTCCCAGGTTGTTCGGGAAGGGGCGTTGAAACCATTGGTTAATCTCGGATCACCCAGTGAAGAGCTTTTGCCTTCATAACCAATGATGGAGGGTTAATCTTTGTTCATAAATTGTTATGATTAGCACGAATCTTCCGCCATCCTTCTCCCTCAGGGAGAGGGGATGAGCTAGATTGAAAGCCACTGGAATAGGTTTGATGATCCACTGGCACCATGTTGTAATTCTGTCCGCCAAAGTGTCCCCAGGAGAGTCCACCAAAGAGGAGAAACAAACCGGCACATAAAAGAAAAAGTAGTAAGATTGTTTGAGTCATAATGTTCCCCTTTATTTGAAAGTTATCCATAAAGAGAGCAATGGCCGTGCCAGAAATATAACTATTTAATATTACACTGGTTAATTTAAAACGAGGGTGGCAAGTGAAAAAAAATTGGACAATAAAAAGGGGAGAAGACGACCTGTTTGTCAAAATATTTGACAGTTAAGTCCTCTGTTTACGAAATATTGGAATAAAGGAGGATAACAGCAAAACTGGGACAGTCCCGAGATGACTACCGGATGGGGCCATTTGAGATAAGCGGGTGATGTTTGCTTCTAAATTAACTCAGCCCTCTTTGACCCCCAGTTTGCGCAGAATACTCATCATTGGACACCAGTTGGTAAAAGCACTCTGTAACAGGTTCAATCCAATAAAAGTGGTAAACCAGAGCCAGTAGGGGGAGTGGAACTGTGCAAGAGCAACTGACAGCAGTACGAAAAAACCGGCTGCAAGCCGTAAATAACGATCAATAGTCATGATTTCAATCCTCCGTAAGTTTTTTGTCACACCGTTTCAGAAACTATATCTGAGACCGGCATAGACGTTGGAGTTATCTTCCAATTGGGCAAAAAAGGTATGGGCATCAGACCCACCGAACAAGTTTCCGCCAGTGGTCAGTAACCAGTTGTCAGTCAGCTTATAGCGTAAATTGGGCCGCAGATAGTAATCTTGATCGCTCGGAGACCAGTAGCTGAACAGGCTTAAAGTCAAAGTCTGTTGCAGCAGCAGCTTGGTCAGGCGCAGGGTCAAGACCTGACGGTACTCATCGCGGGCCGGCTGTTCTGTGGGCAGACTGGAACGGTAATTGTCGTAGTTTAGGAGCTGTTCAACGTAGAACTGGGCACCGGCGGTCAGCTCCCTAGCCAGCTCTCGCTCATAGCCGACCAGATAGCGCATCTCGCTATTCGGTTGCAAGGGGTCGTCACCGTCTCGGTCATCGCGCGAATCATAGAAACCAATTTCCAGATTATAGATCCCACCTTGCAACGGTCCACGCAGGCTGGCACCATAGCTGTTCAGACGCGGTGAAATCGCCCGTCGGCTATTCAAATCATAACCAACCGGGCGCTTCCAGAAGCCGCGGTAAGCGTAGAGTGCCACTTCATAAGCAGCAATACTCTTCGACAACCGCAGTGCCAGCTCGTAATCCTTGAACCACTCATCTGGCTGATCAGCGTCAATCACCGCATCCCGTCCGGCAATCCGACCGCGGTTCGGGTTCCAGTAGGAGAGCCGCTCACCACTTAAATAGCGATCGCTGTCGAAACGCGGCGTCAGAGCCAGGTCGATGGTTGCCCACTCGGGAAACAAACTGACCAGAATCGCATCGGAAGGTGCTTTCAAATATTCTTCGTCGCGGCCGATAAAAAAAGACTGCCAGTCTTTCGGGAACAGGTCGTTGATAAATAGCAGGTCGCCAGTTCCCCAGGTGAGGATTTGCCGACCAACTTTAACATCACTGTAGTCGGTCGGAGAAAAAAGCAGGTTCGCTTCACGTAGGTCGAAAAATCCATCACCATTCTCCAGATCGATGCCCTGATCATCAGCGATATCATCAGCAACAAAATCGCCCCGCAGCTGTAGAGTAGAAGTCTCAAACTGATGGCTGTAGTCGAGCTGTAGCCGAGCCTCGAGCAAGCTGGTATCCCGCTGATAGTTGTCATTCTGCAATCGAGTGCCACCGCGCAGGTCAAAAAAGCCGTGCAGATCAACCAACTGCGGCAGCTGTGCAGCGTAGAGCTGAGCAGGGATCAGCAACAGAAAGAAAATTCCAATTCGCAACATCATCCCCCCTACCTGCCGATTTCCCGTGGTGGACGGCGCAGGAAACGTTCGGTGAAAATACGCGGGTTCAGACCGATATCGTAACGGATATTGCTAAACCGATTGAGGGTACTGGTTCCGCTCCGCAAGTCGCTAGCCTTAGCTTCGACCACCGTTGGGTAGCCATCCACCACCTCAACCTTGACGGCCTCTACCTGCCGGTAAGCCTGCCCCTGACGGTCATAATAGACCGCTTTGAGCGGCAAAAAATTCTGCTTATCGATCCACACCTGATACCAGGCAAACTCAACGGAATCGGGATCTTTCGGTTCGTTGCGCAACAGGTAGGCGTTATCTGTCTCTTCGACCAGCTGATGATTATCTTCTGTGGTACTGCGTCCTGAGACATCTTCATAAAAGAAATCGGAACCGACAAAACTGGTTCGTTTATCTCCTGGGGCAATCCGCTTTTTCAGATTCAGTGCCGGCAACCAGAGCCAACGGTCATCATCCCGATCACTGTTTTTCCAGACCAGAAACACCATTTTGCGAACATCGGCGGGAGCTTTGAAATAAACGTAGAATTTCTGATCCTCCCCCTTGTCGGTCAGCCGCAGAATAGTGAACTGACGGTTGCGGGTCGAACCGTCAGGGGCTGTGATTGTCATATTAACATCGGCCCGGCCATCTTTGCCTGCATAATAAGAGGCCAGGTTAGCTTTTGTGACGATCTCATCAGCGGAAAGTGCGGCCATGGTCAGGGTCGGTAGTAATAACAATAGCAGTAACAGCAGTAACTTTTTCATATCTCAGCTCCTTTTGACTTTATTTTCCAGTAGTTTCCCTGCCAGCGGCGTCAGCAATGCAGAGAGGATGAACAGGGTCGACAACCAGCTGATTGCCATAATCGTGGCGAGGAAGAACCCGACCGTATTGTAAGGCACCAGTGGTGCCAGCAACAGAGGGGTAAAGCCGACCGAAATAATGATGGCATTGCGGCTGATAGCCAGAGCCGGCTCTTTGAACATCTCCACGCTAGCTGTTTTCCAACTGCCGTGTTTCCGGGTCAGTTCTCGGGAGCGTTGGAGAAAGTGAATAGCAAAGTCAACCGACAGCCCAAGAGTCAGCGAGGAGAGGACTGCCACCGGCATGTCATAATCTTTCCCTGCCCAGCCAATAATGCCGTAAATCAGGATGATGGTAAAAGAGAGTGGAACCATTGCCAGCAGACCGAACCACAACGACCGGAACAGCAGGATCATCATCAGCAGCACAACGATAAAGCTGCCGATAAGGGAGGAGAGCATTCCCGTCACCATCCGCTCTTGCCAGACGGTGTTCAGGTAGGTCAGCCCGGCCCATTCAAATTTTACTGGCAGCGGCGGCGGGTTGTCAATGACGTAGCGATCGACCATCTTGATGACCGTCTCCATATCTTTATTGTCGCCGCTGGTCAACTGTACCCAGATATTGGCCTGCTGATAATCACGGGTCACCAGATGAAACAAACTGTCTTTCTTTTTGGTTCCTTCCAATTGAGTGAACACCTGACCGATAGCGGCAATACTGTTCGGTACCGAAAAGTTCTGCTGATTGATATCGGCACCAAGATCCTGCCGATACTGCAGTTCGAAACTAGCTTTCTGCAAGGCATCGACCAGACTAGAGCTTTTACCGACCACCGAAACCTTGCTCAATTGCTGCTGAAACTGTTTGATCCAGTTGAGCAATGCTGGTTGCTTAAAGGCCGGAGCCAGTAGTTTGATTTCCGCAGTGTCGACCAGCTGTCGATAGCTGAAGCTAGCTTCTTGATCGGCGATCTGCAGCGCAGCATCAAGCAGTTTCTCCCCCTGTAATTTGGAGGACAGCGGTTGCAGCAGTTGATCGAGTCGTTGTGGAGTGAACTGCCCGCTTTTCTGCAGTTGCCGCCGCAGATCGGTTAGCGTGAGCCCTGCAGAATCAAGATAGGCCAGTTCATCGGCCAAAGCGGGCCAGGCACTGTTGTACTGCTGATCAAAATCACTCGCCAGCTGTCGCAACTGCTGTAAGGTCTGCTCGACCGAAATGGACGGACTGAAACGTTGCAGCTGTTTACTGAACTGCACCGCTGCTGCGGAGGAGTTCTGCTGTGAGAGACTGAGATTCTGGCTGACGGCTCTCAGCAGGGTCTTGCTGGAAACCTGCGGCGGCTCCACTGCCAAAGTCAGATAGGCAGTGTAGGTTCCGCCGAAATGTTGATTGAGAATTCGGTCAGCAACCCGCAGTTGATGATCTTTGGCGAACCACTTGACCGGGTTGTCATTAACCGAAATGCGGGTAATACCGACCAGGGCAACAATCAGAGCAGAGATACTGACCAGCAGAATTATCTTCCAGTGCCGGGAGCTGAACAGTCCGAGCTTACTCAGGCTGTTAGCCAGCACAGAACCGCCACTCTGTTTGTTTGCAACTGCAGTAGCATCGATAGCATCAAGGGTTTTTTGCGGGATGCAGAGCAGGATATAAGCCGGAACTAAAGTCATCGACAGCAGCCAGGCCAGTGCAACTCCAAAAGCGACATGTAAACCGAAGATCTGCACCGGTGGAATCGGGGCAAACGCGAGGGAGCCAAAACCGACGATGGTGGTCAGGGAAGTGTAGAGCATCGGCGTGAACAGATGGCCGATGACCTGTCGCAAGGTTTCCGAACGATCGCGGTATTTCGGATAACTGTCGTAGAACTCACTGAGAATATGAACCGAATCGGCGACTGCAATTGGCATCAGGAAGATGGCGATCATCGAACTCATGATATGAACATCAAAACCGAGGCCGATCAGCAGCCCCATAGTACAGATCACGCTAATGACCGCAACCAGTAGCGGAGCAACAATGAGAGAGAAACGCTTGAAAAACAGCAGCATCAACAGGCCAATAGCGAGCATCGCCAGTGGTGCCGATTCCGCCATCTGTACCAACATCTCAACCCCGAAGGTATCTTCGGCGACCGGCAACCCGGTGACGTAGACCTGATCCTCCTTCGGCCAGTCGGTGGTCAGGGTTTTCACCAGGTTGGCAACATTGTAGCTGAAGGTTTTACTGCGCAGCGGCAGGTAAATAGCGATCGCTTTGCCATCTTCAGCGGCCAAAGTGCCACGATAGAGGGGATTATTCAGAGCCAGATCGCGAATTTTCAGGGCTTCTGCACGGGTCGTTGGAGCTTTTTCCATCAGGTAATCGAGCCGCAGGGCACCGAGCTCCGCCTGCTGCAGACTATCGACAAAACTGGGGCTGATAATCTCCGGAGCGATGATAGCACTGCGACCCTGCTCATCAAACAGGCGGTTCGGATCGGCGTTGAAAGCCAAATTGAAAACTTGGCGAACTTTCGAGGTTGGGGTCATCTCGAGAGTCAAAAGCGGATCGCTGAGCCGGTCTCCAGAGACTACCTGCGGCAGCCCTTCCGCGGACTGTTGTAGAGAGTAGAGTTGCTGACTCAGTTTGTGCAGACGTTGCAGAGTGGCGACGTTGAAAACCCCGTCCGGATTCTGCTCGTTGACCACCCCGGCGATGACAAAATCGTAAAGAGCGAAGCGCTCTTTGACAACGTTATGAAAGATCCGCACCGGTTCATCGGCGGCCAGCATGTTCTGCGGATCGTTATCAAACTTGACCTTGGGAAACTGGCTGGCGAACAGCACAGTCGCAATCAGGATCAGCAGCAGGATCAGGCGCGGAAAGCGAATACTTAGATTGGTCAGCCAGAGTTTCATTCGATGTTCCCCCATAGGGATATAAGAAAGTTGTACCGGTTACCTTAACAGATCTTTCCGGTTTTATACCAATGACAATAAATTGTTGCTTGATAAAGTTGTTTTATTGGCCGGTCAGGGATACCGTTGTTATACCCCTGACCGGAAATGGATCAATTCTGGGCTTAGAAAGCCGCTATCTACCGGTATTGACATCAACACCGTTACCCTGATTCATCATGTTGTTCTGATTTGAACTGCCTTGATTCATCATATTGCCACGGTTGCCAAAAGCACCTTGATTCTGGCAGTGCTGAAAATTTGCATTCCTATGGTTTTCGCTGTTCCCTTGATATCTTGGACAGTTGGTGTTGCCTTGCTGGTTCATCATGCTGCCATTATTCCTCTGGTTTATCATATTGCCACCATTTCCCTGGTTCATCATGCCGCCGTATTGTGCAGCCATACCGACTGAGACAAATGCTGCAAAAACCAGAGCGAGAGTCACGGTCGTCACTTTAAGAGTGTTTGATTTAGTCATTTTGAGCTCCTTTTTAAGTTGTGGTTAAAGTTACTTGGTTGAAGTTTCCTGCTTTTCGTTACAATGTGGGCAGTATGCCCAATCATGTTCCATCACCCGACTGCAATTGGGGCAATTGTGTTTTAATGTTTCCCCGCAGTGAGGGCAGCGGAAATAGCTTGCCTGGGTCTCGCCGGAGCACTTTGGACAATGATCCGTTGCGATCACTTGTGGTTGTTGCCGTCTGAAGAAAAACCAGACTGCGATAAGAACAAGGAGGAAAAAAAATCCCGGCATAAACCACCCCATGTGCCAACCGTTAAAAGTAAAACCTGCGTCACAAAACATCTGTCAGCTCCTTAATGGCTTGGATGAATAGCTTCTGAATAACTTTGATGATTCTCTGCCATTCCGTAGTGCTCTGATCCTCCCCAGAATGATCCACTAAAAAGGAAGAACAGCCCGGCGCATAAAACGACAAGTAGTAAGATTGCTTTAGCCATGATCTGCTCCTTTGTTTGAAAGTTATCCATAAACAGAGCAACGGCCGTGCCATAAATATAACTATCTGATATTGCAGGATTTAACTTTAAACGCTGGCGACAACTGGAAAAATTTTAGACAATAAAAACGGGAAGAGACAACCTGATTGTCAAAATATTTGACAGTTGAATCATCTGTTTACGAAATATTGGGATAAAGGAGGATAACAGCAAAACTGGGACTGTCCCCAGCTCCATCGGGGGCTGTCCCGAGGATTTGCGGTGCGAACCTGCAGAGATGTTTAACCCGGATTTTGCGGTGCAAACCAGCATTGTTCTTCATGGATCGTAAACTCTTGGGACAGCCCCCGGTGAAACTGGGGACAGTCCCGTATATGGTCTCCCCCTTAATTGCAAGGTTTTTTTGTCAATGATAACAGGGACAGGATTGCTGCCGTATATCCGGTCTCTTTATGAGAGATTTTATGATCTCTCGGACCTCG
>JAKIUD010000084.1 GCA_021647765.1 Desulfuromusa sp.
CGCCAAGCCTCAGGCGTTCCGCTTTTCCAACTTCCGCGATGAACTGTTCCCAAACGACAACTATCGGCAATTGTGGCAGATTGCCGACCAAAACTTCCCGGCAAAGGAGGCCTGCAAATGGATGGTCGCCGTACTGCGCATCGCCGCAGATCATCAGTGTGAAAGGGAATTGGGGCAAACACTGTTGCTGCAAGCCCAGGCAGATGCCTTGCCGAGCCTCAAAGCACTGCAAGCACAATATCTACAAAAAAAGGACTCGCCTGAACTAGTCACCAGACAACATGACATCGCCGATTACGATGCATTGCTGTCCGGTTGCTGGATCAATCCTCAGTCTAAGGGAGGTAGCGTATGCCTCTCAAAATAATGTTGAAAGAGCTGCGTCTGACGACCTTCAGCCAGAACCTGGAGGACTACCAGCGCCAGGCGACAGAAAACACCTGGAGTTATACAGAATTCCTCAGCAAACTCTGTGAGCAGGAGTTAGCCCGTCGCTTCCAGACAAGAATAACCAAGTGGACACGGGAAGCTCGTCTGCCTGCGGGCAAAAGCTTTGCGAACCTGAACCTCTCAGATCTGCCCAAAGCCGTGCAGCAACCGATCCTTCAGCTCAAAGACAACCGCCAATGGGCATCTCAGGCAGGCAATGTCCTGCTGATCGGTCCATCAGGAGTCGGCAAATCACACATTGCCGCAGCGCTCGGCTATCACCTGATTGAACACGGCATTCGGGTGAAGTGGCTATCTGCCGGTGACCTTGTCCAGCAACTGCAAAAAGCCAAACAGGAACTGGATCTGATGACCTACATGACCCGCCTGGACAAATATCCGGTGCTGATCATTGACGATATCGGCTACGTCAAAAAGAGTGACGGGGAAACTCAGGTTCTCTTTGAGTTTATTGCCCACCGCTATGAAAGCGGCAGCCTGATCGTCACCTCCAATCAACCCTTCAGTCAGTGGGATCAGATCTTTCCCGATGCATTAATGACCGTGGCTGCGGTCGACCGAATCATCCACCACGCCAGCATTATCGAAATCGAAGGAGAGAGTTATCGAAAAAAACAACACCTGAAAAAATAACGAAACTCAACCGGCCATCTTAATTGTCGTCAAACCGGACAAAATAGTTGACGCGAGACAGCCAGGATCGTCTTCTCGAATTCTAAATTCGATAACGCTTTCAAATTCATAATCCTCTAGCCAACTGTGGGGGCTTGCAAGATCACTATCGAACGCCGGACGCATTGATTCTACCTGCTGTCGGATGCCATGCTCGATCTCTGCAAGTCGGAGGTTAAGTCGAATCAATTGTTCATTTTGTGAATTTGTGAGTTTTGTTTTCATGCTTAAACGCAAATAGTGCCATTGTGGGTGTCTCCAGATTTATTCAAGCCTGCCAATGACATCCTCAATTATGCCGTACGGAGTATTGTCGCTATCATCATGATGCCCGGGCTGATAAATGTCGATTTTGCAGAGGTGAAGACAATCCTCTCCTATCGCGGCAGGGTTATCATGGGCACCGGTTCTGCGAGCATGACCATGGACGAGTTTCATGAAATTTCCGACCACATTCACCAAAAGGTAGCTGATGACGCAAATGTCGTTTCGGGCTTTGTTGTGGATGAGGACGCCGGTGATTCGCTGAACGGGACGGTTGTTGCTTCGGGACTGGGTGCAAATAATTTGAAGTTAATTGCTCTGTAAATAGGCATTGACAGAGGACAGACTGTGAAGTGAGCATACTCTAACCGGTGGGCCATTCGCACAATCTTTCCTGGCCCACCGTAACATTCGAAACTTTCAAGTTACCTTACTGATTTTTTATTAGCACACTATTATTGAGTAAGGAAATGAATTTCTCATGGATCTTAGGGATATATTCGATAAGTTTTGGTATTGAATTTTCAGGGTCATCAAGGAAAAATATTGCGACCTCGCTTTCGTAACCATTGCGATTTGATCTTTTCCCCAGTTTCAACCCTGATTTGATGCTCTGCATAGCCTCGCTATAAAGAGATGAATACTCACCTCTCCTCTTTGCCTTAAAGTCTTTCAAATCAGGACGATCCTTGTAGTTAGCATAGTGAGTCACCCTAAAATAGGGGGATTGCCCCTTTTTTTTCCCCTTGGATCTATAGTCTATTCTGTAATTTAGTGATTCATTCTTTCCACCGAAGATGTTTGTGAGTTGCATAAACCTAAAAGCAGTCCATGGGGTCCCACCATTATTCGATCCTGGATCAACAGTTTGATTCCATGATCCATAAATTATGCGCTCCATATTATTAGTAAGCTTATCCATCAATATATATTGTTTATACCCGGTTCGGAGATATTCGTGACCTCCTTCGCTTAGCACCTCAGATATAGCTGATTCAAAGGGTGCAACAAATCTAGTGTTTAGGTAGTCAATATAGTCTAAGTAGAAAGGGTGATTACTGTCATGCCTAAAAAGTAAATTGACCATCCACTTAGCATTAATTATATAGTAACCAGCGCTTGCAGCCTTTGCTTCATCCTTGTCTTTATATAAAAATCCGGTTTTATAAAAAACACAAAACGGAGATCTGTTTTCATTTTTAATTTTTTGTTTATATGCTTCCAATTGATTGCTATGTGGAGACGTCCAAACCTTATCCTCAATAATGAATGGAACAGAATTATCAAAAGAGTTGAATTTAACCTCAAGATAAACATCAATTTTGTGTTTTTTCTGTCGTACTATTTCAACCGACTCAACATCCTCTGGAGTTAAAACCTTGTCCCTATATTCACTTGGAGCCAGTCCTTCATCCCTACAACTATTGTAGAGACTAACAAGGAACTCTCGTGCAGCATCTGCCTCGGAGCTATCGGGTGAGCATTTTATCCATGAGAGCAACCAGCAGATAAAGGCATCCTGTGAAAGCTCTCCAGTTGCGAAATCAAAAATATTTGGTTCAATTACACTCGTCATCAATCTACTCCTTCGTTGTGTGGGATTGGGTTTAGTGATCAGAAGAAAGGTCATACAGACACCTTAGCAGATGCACCATCGCTTCCGTATCAAGTTTGCAGTATGCCAGCAGATTCTTACGAATTTCTGACAATTTTGCAGCATCCTCTTCAGCACACATCAGATGATAAGCAGCCATCGCCATCCCTCCGTTGGCAATCGGCATCCCCTGATAGCTGAGTTCCGGTACAAAGGCTGGCAGCACCTTTTTGATCGAGCTTGAACCCTGCTGCTGCCACCGGTAGGCGAATCGTTTGCGGAACGGAATAATCAGATCACGTACCCGTTGAACAATTCCGTTGAGGGTTTCACTTTCGGCAGGAAAATCTTTTGCAAGCTCCTTGAGTCTGCCCTTTTCAAAGGTCATGTTGTAGGTGAGCACACAAGCTTCTTCCGGAATATCCCGCAGCAGACCGGCGATCAATTCAGGACGCGGATCTACGCCCGGCACAGCCAGATATTCCCGATGTTCAACCGGACCACCCTTCTCAAGTTGAATATGGATGGAGTATTGAAACGGCATCTGCTGATAGGGTCTTGAGTTGTCAAACAGCGGGACCGGTGCCATAAAGGTTTCGAAATCAAGATGGACCAGAGGATACCAAAGCCCTTCAAGATATTTCGCGATTTTATTGTGATCGATGTGCTCATCCTTTGCCAGGTAACATTCAACCTGCATCCGCTGGCTTCGGTTTAATTTGTCAAGCGGCAGGTCGTCCAAGCGCTGCATCCCCCGGTGATAGTAATCGAAGGCGTCGATTCCTCGGCCGTTGAGCTTGAATACCGAATTTTCAGGAACCTGCTGCCAACAGTGGCCGTGAAAATCACACGCATAAGGTTTTGAGCAATGCGGTCCAATCTTCACTTCTGGCATTTCTCCGGCCAGCATTTTGCGAAGTTCGGCGACGCTACTGGCAACTTCATCCTGCTTCTCTTTGGCCAGATCACTTAAGTCGGCAATCGAAAACAGTTGGTCGATCTCTATCGCTCCGTCGCGCACATATCTATTGTTGAGATGCACCAGGTAAACCTTGCCGATTTTCACGCCTGCACCGCTCAGTACGTACTGTTGCACGGCGACATCATCTTTATGAACCGACTTGACCGAAGTTGACCCCTTGACCTCATAAATATCCCAGGCATTTTCATGCTTATGTAGAATATCGACCTTGACGAAGATGCCGTCATACTCAAAAGAGGCTTCGTAGATGGTTTCTTGCCCGTCTTGCATCGCTTGCCGAGTCATGGCGACCTGTGCCTGAACATTCAACCCTTCATAAGGCACCATGATTCCACCAGGGAAGAGATCGCAGGCTAACTCGCCAACAGCCGTGCCGGAACCAAAAACGGCTAGTTGTTGCTCACTGGTCTTGTCTTTAAGTTCTGGCTGGGACTTCTGCAGCCATAGGGACTTTTGACATCGTTTTCCCCGTACGTAGAGTCCCTTGCTTAGACCTTGTTTCATGTTTTCCCGCCCTCCTTTTTATTTATCATCGCCGTATGTGGCATGTAGCTTTTCAATAGTTTTGCGTAGAGACTGGCGTAGGCTTGGAGGGTCGAGAACCTCGACTTTTGTCCCCTGTCCAAGTAGCCACCATTGCAGTTGGACCGTGTCCATTACGCTTGCCTCGACAAGAAAGCCATCCTTCATCTTCGTAATTGATTGGTCCTCAGAGAGTTTCCTTTCTTCGAGGTGTCTCGCAAGCCAATCATTTACCAGTAATCTGATGCCAATCAATCCTCCAGTGCGTGGGAAATCGAAATTCCCTTCGGCGATGTATTTGTCTAAGCAAAAGGATTCATCCCGCGTGGCTCTTGTGTCCAACATTCTGGCTTCGACCATCCGGTGCAGAGCAAACTGGCGAACATCATGGTAGTTCCAGACCGTGGCAACGAGATAAATGACTCCGCTATCGAAAACTAACCCAAGGGGGTGGAGTTCCCTCTTGACTGGTTCCTCGTCACTCAACCCCTGATAGTGAACCGCAAGCTGCTTTTTTTCAAGCACGGCTTGAAACACTTCATCAAGCACATCAGCTTTAATCAGCGGCGTTATAAGCTGCTGTTGCCGTGATATGCGTGCTATGTGGTGTGGCCATTCTCCGATTCCGAGGTCGCTCGCCTCATCAAGTAGTTTGTGGGCATGTCTCATGTACGGCTGCAATGTGTCTACGCAGCCTTTCGGCATCATCTCCACAAGGTATTGCTCGGCCATTCGTAGTGTCAGGGCGGTGCTGGTATCCATCAGCGGTAGGTCAAGCAGTTCGCAATCGTCAGCCCATTTCCAGCCAGCGGGATTAAGTTCATCCGAAGTGATCTGGAACGTCTGCGAGAGCTTCTCAAGATTGCGCTGGACAGAACGTAATGTCAGGTTTATTCCGACATTAGCTAGGGATTCACGAATCTTTTGAGTCCCCTGCTTATGTTTTGTCAGTGTTTTCAGTATTTGCCATTGAGTGATGGTTGCCATTGCTATCCTCCGAGGCCTATAGCAAAACACAGTTACGCGACGTTTTGTGTCGCATGATTTAATATCATGTCGAAAGAATTCGCAAGACGCTTTTCGTCGCACGTATGGAGTATTTATTCAGATACATCAATAAAGGAGGCATTCATGATTGATCGAAGAGCGGTATTGAAGGGTTTTTTATCCAGCGTGCTTTGTGGAGCCTTGGCTGATATTGAAGTTGTGCAGGCTCTGGCGGGAAGCTACAGGAGCACACAAAGGAGCGGCCTGTCGCCAGAATTTCACTATCCCCAGTGGATGTTTGGCAAAACTATTACTTTCAAGGGTACTGGAGAAAATTATCGGGTCGGTTGCGTCATGAAAGAAACGCTACTGATTGGAAGAGGGGACGGTACAGGATTACAAACGGTAAGAGTGGTCCTGAAAAAGATTCTCGGGCGGGATTTTAGGGCCGATCTTGATTTCGACAAGTTTTGGGAATGCAATGGTCTGGATTTGAGCCAGATTCGTAGAAACACGACGATGGGTGGGGCTGAATAATGGGCTGTTTGCGTGACGAGAGGAAGTGGGAATGAGTAATAGAAGATCAATTACAAAAGGGATGGCTGCTGCCGCTCTTGGCATAGCGACGAAGCCATTTGTTGCGCAAAATCTAGCCTTGGAGGGTGAGGACACTTGCCTTCCAATAGCGCTCTTGCAAGACATTGCGTCTGAGGATGCGTCTGTATTCTCAGCGGTCATTCGCGTATTGAAGACTCATGTTCGGGAGGTGGAGGGTCGGACAGATATTATTGTTGAATGCTTCGGTCTGGACACGTTTTCTGATGGACTCAAGGTTGTACTCTATTTCGCCTACGAGGGACATAATTCGCAGGAGGCCAATAAGAGGGCGCTTGAACTGTGCGAGGGATACATATGTAAGGCCAGCGGTTGTTTTTGCTTGGAACATGGATTTTTGTATTTTTTCTTTCCGGTGATAACGCCTTATCACGGTGATATTGAAGTTGCTCGCGATAAGTTTGATGAATATTTCAAGTGGATAGGTGGCTCCCAGGGTTTTCCAGAGCACCCCATGCGATTATTGCGAATGAAATTATGGGAGGGTTAAAAAAATTGGACGTATGAGTAGACCATTACGGAAGTACACACCTCCTGTCAGTTGTTTGGTCGCTGCGAGTTCAGCCGCAAACATCTTGGGTCAGGGGCGAGGGGTGTGACTCAGTCCCGCCGCGATCACGGTGACGCTTAGGGAATCCTTAAGTGTTGAGTGCCATGACATCGCTAACGGATTTAAGTGCCACAACATCGCTAACACTCAACACAGTTTATCTGATCTTGTAGTCAAATTCATCGACCTGGGCTTTGCCCAGATAGAGCTTCAACTTCTGTTCTTTGACATCGATAGTAGCCACCACATATTCGAGCTTGAGTTCTGGCGGAACTGGAAACAGTTCGCCGAGAATGTTCAGCTTGAGATCACTGCGAATCAGACGAACCAAGTGGTACCGCCCGGTCTCCGGTTTCTCTAGCCGCTGTTGGGTTTTACTCCCCGGATCAGGAAATCTCAAGGTCGCTTTGCTCGCGGAAAGTGCCTTGAGGGGAGTCTTCCCGCCAAGCTTGCTGTATCGGTAAGAGCTGTTATGTCGTTGCTCGAAGGTCATTGTTCCGGAGTGTAGTTCATCAACTGAAGACATTATCACCTTGCCGAGAAACTTCTGCTGGTAGTGATCATTGAATTGCTCGATGTACCCGTTACGCCACGGCTCGGCCATAGGGATAAACCAGGCTTCAACATCATGGTGCAGACAAAGCCGGACAAACTGGCTCAATGCTCTCGGATATTTTGGACTGCCAAGAAAAGACATGGCGTTATCGACCTGAAGATTATCCGGTATTCCCAGTCGCGACCAGATCGCCCAAGTTCCGTCCAAGACATCTTGTCCAGATTTGGAGAGCGAAGCATGCAGGCCACATCGTGCTGTTGCAGCATCGATCACGTTGAGCCCGTAGAAACGGATCGGGCCGGTCAGATAGCATGGGCCAACCATATCCATCTGATGGGTCTGGTTCGGCAGTAGCGCGGGAAGTTTAGGATATGGCGTTCCCTTTGGTTCGTAGTTGCCGGTTCGGCGATGGGTCAAATCATTACGTTTGAGGATACGATTGATCGTACGCAGTGATGGCAACGGCGACACGCGAAGGTCTTCCAACTCCCATAGAATGGCCTGTGCACCACAAAACAGGTTCTTGTTGTAGAGGCTCAAGCGCACGAACTTGACGATCTCCTCAATCTCGACCGGTGTACGATGCGGCGTTGATTGAGGCTTGCGGGAATGATCCTCAAACCACAAAGGATCGTTCTCGCTGTGTCGCTTAACCCACTTGTAGAGCCAGAACTTTGATTTGCCGAGAGATGCGCAAATTGATTCAGGTTTTTCGCCTGCCGTGAACCGCTGAACAGCCAGCACCCGGCATTTTTTGATATCATCGTCCATGGACACCTCCAGATAGAATTAGGTGCCCACAGTTTTACGTGGCTACTATTCGATTGTCAGAGAACATTTGTTATCGATGTACTGGCACACTTTTCAGTTAGCGATGTTGTGGCACTTAACACTTAAGTTCTTCACGCCACCCAAATATCACCACCCCTAGTCCCTCCCTCCACCACACACCACAACATTTTGTATTTTTTTTGAAAAAAACTTGTTGACGGTCATCGCGAGATTCCCAAGATAAAGAAGCGTACTAGAAATTCTCCGGAACTTCTAAGGCGCTTTTTTTATTTGGGAGACGTAAATGGCAGCAATAACGCTCGAACAAGCCGAAGCTCAGCGCGACAAGTACCTGAAGATGAGTCTCGACTACGATTGTCAGGCCTACGTTTCCACCCGTGCTGGTCAGCGCAACTCCAAAGATATGCCCACTCTGGGCGAAATCAATAAGCAGATCAAATTCTGGGAGCAACAGGTCGCCCGTCTCGAAGGTAGAAGCCGCATCAACGCGGGGGCTCCGTTATGAGCGAGCAATTGACGATCAAGCCCAACCTGCTGGATCGGGCGGTCTCTTACATCAGCCCCGTCCGTGGCATGCAGCGCATGGTCGCCAAGCAGATGATGGCCATGGGCGGTGGTGGGTACATCGGTGCCGATAAGTCCCGCCGCAGCCTGATGAACTGGCTCACCGGCGGTGGCAGCGCCGATGCCGACACCCTGGCCGACCTGCCGACCCTGCGCGAGCATTCCCGTGATCTTATCCGCAATACGCCCATGGGCGCTGGCGCAGTCGGCACTATCGTCACCAGCGTGGTCGGATCCGGGCTTACCCTGCAGTGTGCCATTGACCGTGATCTGCTTACCCTCACCGACGATCAGGCCGATGCCTGGGAATCGAATACTGAACGTGAGTTCAACCTCTGGGCTCTCAACTGCGACCTGCGGCGCACCCTCAACTTTTACGATATGCAAGAGCTCGCCTTTCGTTCGATGTTAGAGAACGGCGATGTCTTCACCGTGCTCTCGTACAAAAAACGTCCCGGCGATATCTACGGGCTCAAGCTCTCCCTGGTCGAAGCTGATCGTGTCTGCAACGAAAATGAGGCCCCGGATAGTGCCAGTCTCGCCGGTGGCATCCAGTGCGACGGCGACGGTGCTCCGGAGTTTTATCATATTCTCAAGCACCACCCCGGCAACGCGACCTACCAGGCGAAAGAGTGGGACAAGATCCCAGCCTTCGGCGAAAAGCGCGGACAGCGCAACGTCATCCATCTGTACACCATGCTGCGCATCGATCAATCACGCGGGGTGCCGCTTTTGGCCCCGGTCATCGAACCTCTCAAGCAGATCAGTAAGCTCACCGAAGTTGAGCTGATGGCTTCAGTTTTGGCCAGCCTGTTCACCGTTTTTATCAAAACCGAAAACGGCCAGGGCCTTCCCGGTTTCTCTGGCCCAGCAGCCCCGGGCCAGCCCAACCCCAACGCCCCGGCCTTAGCCAAGCAGGCACCCGCCAAAGACAAACAGCCCATCGCCATGGGCAGTGGGCTGATTGTCGACCTGGCCGAGAACGAGTCGGTCAGCTCCGAAACACCTGGCCGTCCCAACGGTGCCTTCGAGCCCTTCTTTATGGCAATAGTCAAGGAGATCGGCATTGGTATCGAGCTGCCGGTCGAAATTTTGATGAAGTCTTTCAATAAAAGCTACTCGGCTAGTCGCGGGGCGATCAACGAGGCCTGGCGCATGTTTTTAAAGCGCCGCTCGAAGTTGTCCCGTGGTCAATGCGATCCGGTCTATGCTGCCTTTTTGGATGAGGCTGTCGCCTCTGGCCGCATTGCCGCCCCTGGTTATTTTGCCAACCCGCTGATTCGCCAGGCCTACCTGGGGGCCAGTTGGAACGGCCCCGGTCGCGGCCAGATCAACGAGCTGGTAGAAGTCAAAGCCGCCGAGCTGCGCACCGAGATCGGCATGAGCACCTTGACTGCCGAGATCGCCGCTTACAGCGGTGGCGATGGACTCGCTATTCACCGCCAGCGGGTCAAAGAGGTCAAGCGCCGGATTGAGGGCGGGTTGGTCGATAAGAAAACAGAAAAGGATCATTTGACCCTCAACGAAAAAAGGATCGATGACGGCCGCGAACCACTGACGGGTGGCGACGCCGTCTTTATGTCTGCCAGCACGATTCCGGCTGTCGAAGTTGAGGAGGATGGCGCATGAGTGTGGCCCCTCTATTCGGCACCCTTAACGCCACCGTCTCCGGCACCATCGCCCGCAATACGCCTAAGGGGACGCGCCGGATTGTCGAGCCGTTCGGCGACGGTGGCACCCTGGCCCTTGAGCTCAAAAAGAAGCGGCCGAAGGAGCACATCGTCAACATTGTCGATGAGGATCTGTTCAAGGCCTTTGATTTTATCAAAAACGCAACCTCCGGAGAAATCCGGACGCTGAAGAAATACGACTGGATCTCATCTCAAGAGACCTTCGACGCAGTGCTTGGCATCAACGCCGACGCAGGTCCCGAGATGTTCTACCGCTGGTACTACCTGAAAAAGCTCGGCATGGTCATGGAGCCGGACACGGCGCCAGAGTATGACCTGCTCAGTACCGGTCACAACTTGGGCATGAAGCTACTCGGCATCCCGCTGATGAAGGTCGGGCTCAAAAAAACCGACCTGATCAATGAGGATCCGCTGAGCGTCATTACCAGTTACGGCAGCAGCGGCACCTTCATGATCCTGTTGCCCAGCGGTGCCGAACAGATCGAAGCCACCCGGCAAAAGCTGACCGGCCTGTCAGCGGATTTCTTTTTTGCAGGCAAGGTCAAAGAGGCAACCGAGATTTTTGATGATGCCGAAAGCTTCGGACAGTTCAACGTTTCCGCCCTGTCAGCGGCCAGCATCATGATGGCCAAGCTGTCGGTGATTTCCAATTACGACAGTGGGCTGCCTGTCATCGACTTGAAGGAGTTAGCGCAATGAAATGGTACGAAATCAAAGCCCTTGCAGGCCGTGTCGCTGAAATTTTCATTTTTGACGTAATCGTTGATTATGCCTGGGATGAAAGCGAAGTCACCGCCAAGGGGTTTATTGATGACCTGCAGGCCTTAGGCGATCTGGATGAAATCAGGGTCCGGATCAACAGCCCCGGTGGCAGTGTCTATGCCGGGAACGTCATCTACAACGTCCTTAAGCGGCAGTCCGCCAAGGTCACGGTTATTGTCGATGGAATTGCCGCATCAATCGCCTCTGTTGTCGCTATGGCCGGGGATACCGTCATTATGCCCGCAAACGCCATGATGATGATCCATAACCCCATGGCCTACGCAAACGGCAACGCTGAAGATCTGCAAAAAGTCATTAACCGCCTAGAGACAGCAAAGGTGGGGATGTTGGCCAGCTACAGCAGTAAAACCGGCCTGTCCGAAGAAAAGCTTATTGAAATGTTGGACGCTGAAACCTGGCTGACCGCTACCGAAGCCAAGGAGCTCGGGTTTGCCGATGAAGTCGGACAACCTGTCCAGATGGCCGCAGAGTTCGACTTATCTCGCTATCACAACCCACCACAATCGTTAACCAATAAACAGCAACCCTCTGCGCCACAACCTCTGGCTCCGGTTGCCCAACAATCCCCTGCAAGAGGAGAAGACCCTATGAAATTAGAAGAACTGCAAGCGAAGCACCCAGACCTGTACGCAACGGTTGTCGCCAACGCAAAGAAAGCTGGTCACGATGAAGGGTTGCAGGCCGGGATCGCTGCCG